>JAJZET010000099.1 GCA_021805685.1 Pseudomonadota bacterium | reverse complement strand
GCCAGCGATCCCAGCACGAACAGCCCCCCGCTGAAGATCAGCGAGCGTTTGCGTCCGAAATGGCCGGACAGCCATGCTGCCAACGCCGCGCCGATCGCCGCGCCCAGCATCATGCTGCTGACGATGTGCTCGATCGCGCGGTCGTCGATGGCGAAATCATGCTGGATGAACTGCTGCGCGCCGGAAATCACGCCCACATCCAGACCGAACATCAGCCCCGCGAGCGCGGCCAGGGCAGCGGTGAAGTAGACGCTGGTGCGTGCGTGTGCGGCAACCGGTTGCGTGGTGGCGTTCATTGCTCCCTCCGATGGGCGGCCGCGTTCTGCGACGCGGACCGCTGAATGCGCGGGCGCCGGGTGGCGCCGATCCTCCCGCACGACATGCCGGGATGCCGTCATGACGGCCGCCGCACGACGAGCGCCGGACATCGTACGCGACCGCGCCGCCCGCCACGTCGGTCCCGGGCACTTATAGCGTCGATGCCGGTACTCGGGATAGGCCTTATGGCAGGGGTCACGATGAATACGTATGCAGATCTGTCGGCGGAGACGGCTTGTGCCCGTAAGCTCACGCCGGGCATCACGATCGTCATGCCGCCGTCCGTGGACCGGATGACGCGGTCAGAGGTCCGATGGCATCCGCGGAGTCGCCGGTGCAACGGCACGGCTCGAACCAGGGATCAGACGCAGTGCGCAATGACGCTCGCCAACTTCGCACCACCGACGCGTACGATCGCGCCGGCAAGGCATCTGCGGATTGCGCTGTCGAACCGTGGTGGCGTGGCGCGATCATCTACCAGATCTATCCGCGCAGTTTTCTCGATACCAACGGCGACGGCGTCGGCGATCTCCCCGGTGTCATCGCTCGTCTCGACTACATCGCCAGCCTCGGCGTGGATGCGATCTGGATCGCCCCGTTCTTCCGCTCGCCGATGGCCGACTTCGGCTATGACATCAGCGACTACCGCGACGTCGATCCGCTGTTCGGCACGCTTGCGGACTTCGACCATCTGCTCGCGCAGGCGCACCAGCGCGGCCTGCGGGTGATGATCGACCAGGTGCTGAGCCACACCTCGATCGAGCATCCGTGGTTTCTGGAAAGCCGCGCCAGTCGCGACAACCCGCGCGCTGACTGGTACGTCTGGGCCGATCCGATGCCCGACGGCACGCCGCCGAACAACTGGCTGTCGATCTTCGGTGGCCCGGCGTGGACCTGGGAGCCGCGTCGACAGCAGTATTACCTGCACAACTTTCTGTCTTCGCAGCCGGATCTGAATTTTCACAATCCCGAGGTGCCGCGGGCGATGCTCGAGCACGTGCGCTTCTGGCTGGATCGTGGCGTGGACGGCCTGCGCCTCGATGCGATCAACTTCTGCTTCCACGATCAGGCGCTGCGCGACAACCCGCCCAAGCCGGGCAACCAGCGCGTCGGCCGCGGCTTCAGCCCGGACAATCCCTACGCCTACCAGTACCACTGGTACAACAACACGCAGCCGCAGAATCTGGCCTTCCTCGAGCAGCTGCGCATGCTGCTCGACTCGTATCCCGGCGTCGCCGCGCTGGGCGAGATCGCCTCGGAGGATTCACTGGCGACCATGGCCGAATACACCCGCCCGGGACGTCTGCACATGGGCTACAGCTTCGAGCTGCTGAGCGACGATTTTTCGTCGGCGCACATTCGCTCGACGGTGTCCCAGCTCGAGGACAAGCTGCACGACGGCTGGCCATGCTGGGCCATTTCCAATCACGATTCGATGCGCGTCATCTCGCGCTGGGGCGGGTCCGATCCGTCGCCGCGTCTGGCCACGCTGCTGAGCGCGATGGCCTGCTCGTTGCGCGGATCGGTCTGTGTCTATCAGGGCGAGGAGCTGGGTCTGCCCGAGGCCGACGTGCCCTACGAGGCGCTGCGCGACCCCTATGGCATCGCCTTCTGGCCGATGTTCAAGGGTCGTGACGGTTGTCGCACGCCGATGCCGTGGAGCGACGACACGCGGGGCGGGTTCAGCGCCGTCGCGCCCTGGCTTCCGGTGCCCGCCGGGCATCGCCAGCGCGCCGTGTCGCGCCAGGAAGCGAGCGCCGATTCGCCGCTGCACGCTTTCCGGAAGTTCCTGCACTGGCGCAGGGAACAGTCGACCCTGCGCTGGGGCACGATTCAACTGCTCGACCTGCCCGAGCCGCTGCTGGCTTTCGTGCGACGCGGTGGTGACGAAACGCTGCTCGTCGCGTTCAATCTCGGCGCGAATGCTGCCGATGCGCCCTTGCCGTTGCCGCAGGCGACGGTGCTGCGTGCGCTGGATGGTCACGGCCTGCCGGCAGGTCGAGTCGCCGACGGCATCCTGCATCTGCCCGCCTACGGTGCGGTCTTCGCGCGCATCGACTGATACCCGCATCACGTTGTCATGCCGAGGGCGCAGCCCGAAGCATCTGGGCAGCGACCGCCGCTGGATGAGCGCGCCCGTCGGCACCAGGCTTCCACGCGTCGGTGCCTCCGGCCACGCCATCCCTGGCGCAGCGTTCGTGGGTGCAAGGGCGCCCACTCATCCTTCGCTACGCTCGGGGTGACCAAGTGCGCGCAGCCCCGATGCAGCGAAGCGGAATGCGGGCAATGCTTCAAGGAGCCCCGGATTGCGCCCGCATGGGGCTCCATCCGGGCTGCTCGCGACGATTGCTTCCCGAGCCCTGATGCCTCGACTGCCCGCGTCGTGCGCGTGTTTTGCGGCAGCGCAGCAGCAAACGTATGCAGTGATGAATACGTATGCAAGGCCGCTTGCCGCCGCTGGCTGCGGCCTACCATCGCGCCATGCATCCACGACCGTCGGGTTGCGGATGCGCGAACACGTCAAGTTGCGATCGCACGACGATGTCGCACGGACGGCACCCGATTACCCGATGTGTCCTGGAGGGGGAAATGCAAACTTTCAAGCGTAATGTGCTGGCGGTCGCGATCGCATCGGCATGTCTTGGTCTCTGTGCCGTGTCGTCCGCGGCATCCGCTCCCGGCGCCGCGGCGCCCGGTGCTCCGCAGAGCGCCCAGGATCAGGGGCAGACAGGCACCACGACCACCACGGCGGCCGAGCGGGAGAAGGAGCAGAAAGAAAAGGTCAAGAAGCTCGGGGCGGTCCAGGTCACGGGCTACATCAGCAGC
>JAJZET010000034.1 GCA_021805685.1 Pseudomonadota bacterium | reverse complement strand
CGGCAAGCCGGTCAAGCCGGAAGTCGATCCCGATTACCAGCCCGCGCCTGATCTCGCCGACCGCATGATCCTCGCCATGGTGAACGAGGCCGTGGCCTGCCTCGCCGACGGCGTGGTGGATGACGCCGACCTGCTCGACGCCGGCGTCATCTTCGGCACCGGCTTCGCGCCGTTCCGCGGCGGCCCGATCCAGTACCTGCGCAGCGAAGGCGCGGCCGTGGTCAAGGCGAAGCTGGAACAACTGGCGCAGCGCCACGGCGCACGGTTCACGCCCAAGGAGGGATGGGATCATCCGGCCCTGCTGACCGGCGGTGACTTCGCCTGAGACCAGGCCCGCATCGGAAGCGAAACGCCCGGCTGACGGCCCGGCGTCTTCGTAAGCGCCGACGCCTTACCAGACCAGATCGTCAGGGACGCCGTCGTCGTCGCCAGCCGCGTTGGGATCGACCAGCAGCGCGAGCAGGTGCGCATCGATGGCGCGCACCTGCTCGGCGATCTCGCGCGCAACCAGCAGGTAGCGCCCGGCCTGCTGCACCACGCCCAGTTCGCCTGCGTTGAGCGCGGCCAACTGCGCGGCATCGACGTGAATGCGGCGGATCTTGCCGCCGTACTCGAAGTTGCGTACCAGCTCGGTCTCGGCCTTGTTCAAGGCCTTGCCGTCCAGAAGCTGCTGGATCTTCTGCTTGCGCTCACGGCGCAGGCGCGCCTGCTCCTCGGCTTCCTGCTGGGCCCGCTTGCGCTCGTTCGCTTCGGTCTGCGCACGGATGGCATAGGCCTTGGCGAGGTCGATCTCTTCCTGGCTGCGACGTGGCGCCGGCTTGCCGCCATGACCCTGCGGCTTGCCGGATGGCCTGCCCCTGGCATCGTTGCCGCGCTTTTCCTCGCGGATTTGCTTGACGAGGCCGCTCTTCAGCAACTGGTCGCGCAGGGATTCGCTCATGTTCGTGGTTCCAGTGGTGCTCGGTATTTTCGCGATCACCCATGATCGCGAAGGTCAAACGGGCGGCCATCCATGACCGCACTCCTCAATTCTGCGACCATCCGTGCCGCATCAATAATGCGGCGGCGGCGGTTCGCTGTGCGGATCGGATGCGGGGCCAAGACGCGCGCTCTGCAGTTCCTGGCGCAGCAGGTGCAGCAGGCGTTCCAGCTCGACGATGCGCATCGCCTGCTCGGCGTCGGCGGCAGCGAGCGCCTGCACCGTGTCGTCGATGAAGGTCAGCCGCACCTCGAGATCGGCCAGGCGCTGCTCGATCGCGTCCATCAGCGCATCGCCTGAAGGCTACGGCCACGGCCGATGCCGTAATAGGCCAGGCCCGCCTCTTCCACCGCTGCAGGGTCGTAGAGGTTGCGCCCGTCGAACACGGCCGGCGTTTTCAGCGCGGCGCGGATGCGGGCGAAATCCGGGCTGCGGAAGGCCTTCCACTCGGTGACGATGGCCAGTGCATCGGCCCCCTGCAGCGCATCGTAGGCGTGTTCGCACAACACGAGATCGGCGCGCTCGCCATAGATGCGCCGGGTTTCCTCGCGGGCTTCCGGGTCGAAGGCCTGCACGCGCGCGCCAGCGGCCCATAGCGCCTCCATCAGGCGGCGGCTGGAGGCTTCGCGCATGTCGTCGGTGTTCGGCTTGAAGGCGAGGCCCCACAGGGCGATGGCCCTGCCAGCCAGCTGCCCGTCGAAGTGACGGGCAATGAGCTCGAACAGCTTGGTCTTCTGGTCGCGGTTCACCGCTTCGACCGCACCGAGCAGGCGTGCCTCGTAACCCGCGCCGCGCGCCGTGCGCTCCAGCGCCTGCACGTCCTTGGGGAAGCACGAACCGCCGTAGCCGGCGCCGGGATAGATGAAGTGGTAACCGATGCGCGGATCGGCGCCGATGCCCTGGCGCACCAGTTCCACGTCGGCGCCCACCCGCTCGGCGATGTTGGCGATCTCGTTCATGAAGCTGATCTTGGTCGCCAGCATGGCGTTGGCGGCGTACTTGGTCAGCTCGGCCGAGCGCTCGTCCATCACCACGGTGCGGTCGTGGTTGCGGTTGAACGGCGCATACAGCTTGCGCAGCACGGCGATCGCGCGCTCGCTGGAGCTGCCGATCACGATGCGGTCCGGGCGCAGGCAGTCTTCCACCGCATCGCCTTCCTTGAGGAATTCGGGGTTGGAGACCACGTCGAACTCGACGCCGGAGCCACGCACCGCCAGCTCCGCCGCGATCGCCGCGTGCACGCGGTCGGCAGTACCCACCGGCACAGTGGACTTGTTCACCACCACGGCATGGCGATCCAGGTGCTGGCCGATGGTCCTGGCCACGCCCAGCACGTACTTCAGGTCGGCGCTGCCGTCCTCGTCGGGCGGCGTGCCCACGGCGATGAAGATCACCTCTCCATGCGCGATCGCCGGCGCAGCCTCGGTGGTGAAATCGAGCTGGCCGTCAGCATGGTTGCGCCTGACGATAGGCTCCAGCCCGGGCTCGTAGATCGGGATCTCGCCGCGCTTCAGGCGCTCGACCTTGCCCGCATCGATATCGACACAGACCACATGGTTGCCCATCTCGGCGAGGCAGGCGCCGGTGACCAGGCCGACATAGCCGGTGCCGAAGATCGTGACTTTCATCGTGCTGCGGATTCCTCAGGAATGCGAATGCGCATTCTAACCGCGCGGACATCGACGCGGTCGGACAAAGCAAGAGGGCGCGAATCGCTTCGCGCCCTCTTCCCAACGGTTTGCAACGCCGCGATTACTTCTCCGCGGGCGCTGCCGGCGTGGGCTTGGTGCCGACCAGGGTCACGTCGAAGATCAGCGTGGCGTTCGGCGGCATCGGCGGCTGCGGATCGGAGCCATAGGCCAGGTTCGACGGGATGAACAGCTTGTAGTGGCCGCCCACCTGCATCAGCTGCAGGCCCTCGCGGAAGCCGGGGATCACGCCGGCGAGCGGGATGTCGGCCGGGCCACCACCCGGGTGCTTGGCCGAAGCATCGAACACCTGGCCGTTGACGAAGGTGCCGGTGTAGTTGATCTTCACCGTGTCGTTCGGGCCCGGACGGGCGCCGGTACCCTGGGTGATCACTTGGTACTGCAGGCCCGATGCGGTGACCTTCACGCCCGGCTGGGTGCGGTTCTTGGCAAGGAAGGCCTCGCCCTCCGCCTTGTTCTTGGCCGCCAGCTT
>JAJZET010000252.1 GCA_021805685.1 Pseudomonadota bacterium | reverse complement strand
AAACTGTCCGCCGGTCAGTTTGGAAGCGACTTCGGCGATTTCGTCACGGCGCTGGTGGAGCAGACCCCGGTCGCGCAGGGCCCGGATGCCTATGCACAATGGCAGCAGTTGGTGCGGGCAGAAGGCAGCGCACCCGTTCAACCCGCGGGGGCTGGAGGCGGCTGACAGAGATGATCGGTCTGTGCGGAGTCCCCGCAGCCCGCGGCTCTATGACGATGGCGAAAAATGCTGCCCGACCTGTCCCGCGCCTTGCACTTCACCGCGCCTGCAGCCACTTCACCGCCATGCGTCGCAGCGAGGCATCGGCGCTTGCATCCGCTGCGATCTCGGCGATCGGGCGCCACGCCAAGTCCAGCGATTCGGCGCTGATCGCGTAGCGCTCGTCGCTACCAGCGCGCACCACGTAGCGCACGTCCCAGTGCAGGTGCGCCGGATCGCCGCCGCGCGCGGGAATCGCATGGCAGTCCAGATCGAAGATACCGCCTTCGACACGCAGGCCCGCCAGCCCCGATTCCTCCTCGGCCTCGCGCAGCGCCACGCGCGCCAGATCGGCATCGCCATCGGCATGTCCGCCCAACTGCAGCCAGCGGTCAAGTTTGCGGTGATGGGTCAGTAGCACGCGCGTGCCGTCCGCACCGACCAACCAGGCGGAGCCGGTGAAATGGCCGGGCGGATGCGTGCGCTGGCAGCAATCGGCATGGCTTTGAGCAAAGGCCAGAAAGGCATCGCGCGCGGCGGTCTGCTCCGCGCTGTCGGGCTGGTAGCGCTGCAGCGCAGCGACCAGCCGTTGCTGATCGGAAGTGATCGGGACGGAACAGAGCGGCGGCTGCTGCATGTGGTCTTGCTGCACTCGGGGAGGCTCGCGTATGGTACGCCGGCGCCCGAAACGGTCAGTCGCCGTTCACTTCGCGCGCCGCGTGGTGCAGGCCCTGGCCTGCGACGGCGACCCACCCCCTGGCGCACCCGTCCGCGGTGTTGCGCATGCACTGGAGCACGCATGAACTCGTTCCGCGTCAAGCCGCTCGACGACATCCTCGCCACTGCCGAAAAAAACAGCCTCAAGCGCCAGTTGGGCGCGTTCCAGCTGACCATGCTGGGCATCGGCGCCATCATCGGCACGGGTATTTTCGTGCTGACCGCCGAGGCCGCGCAGAAAGCCGGGCCGGGCATGATGATCTCGTTTGTCATTGCCGGCGCGGTGTGCGCTCTGGCCGCGTTGGCCTATGCCGAACTCGCGGCGATGGTGCCGGTCTCCGGCTCGGCCTACACCTATACCTATGCGGTGATGGGCGAGGTGCTGGCCTGGATGGTGGGCTGGGCGCTGATTCTCGAGTACGCCGTGTCCGCAGGCGCCGTGGCAGTGGGCTGGTCGGGCTACTTCAACGGACTGCTGCAGTCGATCGGATGGGGACTGCCGGAATTCCTGCGCTCCGGCCCGTACGGCGGCGGCGCGTTCAATCTGGTGGCATTCGGCATCTCGCTGCTGATCACCGGCTTGCTGGTCGTTGGCACCACCGAAAGCGCATCGGTCAACGCCGTGCTGGTTTTGATCAAGGTCGCGGCATTGACGGTATTCATCGCGGTGGCCGTCCCCGCTGCCAAGACCGCCAATTTCACCCCGTTCCTGCCCACCGGCTGGGGCAGCCCGCTCAGCGGCAGTGGCCTGGGCGTGCTGGGCGCGGCGGCGTCTATCTTCTTCGCCTACGTCGGATTCGATGCCGTTTCGACGGCAGCCGAGGAAACCAGGGATCCCAATCGAAACATCCCCATCGGTTTGATCGGCTCGCTGCTGGTCTGCACCGTGTTCTATCTGCTAGTCGGCTACGGCGCCGTCGGCGCCGACGGCGCGCAGCCGCTGATCGTCAATGGCCGGGCGCTACAGCCGGGCAGCCCGGAAATGGCCGCCGCTTGCCAGGGCGTGCATAACCTGGTGTGCAGCAAGGAGGCGCTGTCGTTCGTGCTGAAGGATCTGGGCTTCCCCTCGCTCGGCAACATGGTGGCGCTGGCCGCCAGCATTGCCCTGCCCTCGGTCATCCTGATGATGATCTACGGACAGACGCGCATCTTTTTCACCATGTCGCGCGACGGACTGCTGCCGCGGCGGCTGGCCAAGGTGCACAAGCGCTTCCACACGCCGCATGTCATTACCCTGATCACCGGCGTCGCGGTCGCCTTTTTTTCCGCGCTGTTCCCGGTCGGTCTGCTGGCCGATGTCTCCAATTCCGGCACGCTGTTCGCATTCGCGATGGTTTCGCTGGGAGTGCTGGTGCTCCGTTATACCCAGCCCGAGCGCAAGCGCCCGTTCCGCATCCCCAACGCGTTGGTGTGGCCGGTATGCGTCGGCGCGGTGCTCGGTTGCATCGTGCTGTTCTTCAGCCTCAGCGCATTCACCAAGTACTTCTTCCTTGCCTGGGCCGCGGCCGGCCTGGTGATCTACGTGCTCTACGGCATGCGCAACAGCGACCTGGGTCGCAGCGCACAGAGAAACCGATAATCCGCGGACCTGAGCGCCGCTCGCGCAGCATCTTCCGCACGCGCACCAGTCGTCGTTGCAGTGCCCGTGTTGCATGAGCGAGCAGGCAAGCCTGTGTACCTGTCGCGCCGTATGTTTTTTCGCGCCGGCGCCATCGGCCGCCATGCCGGTCTCAGCATTGCGCCTGCTTGGCCGCGGATGGTGGTCACCAGTGTACGCAATACATACCGTACGGTATGGTATTCATCGGATTTGCGTCGAACCGATCACCGTAATGTCAGGCAACCAATTGATCATATTGACTTTATGCAAAACGGACTATCGTTGCCCGCACAACACGATTGGCACCCGTCTGCCCCCGCGCTATGCTCGCAGCCCGGAGGTTTCCATGGCAGTGGACCCCCGATGTGCGGCCCGAACGGAACGGCGATCAGCTCCCGCCCGACCTTCGGGCCGCCTTTTATCTTCGGTTCGCGCACGCGTCAGGGGAAACGCACGATCACCATGAAAAAGCCGGTCGCGCGGCCGGATGGATTGCTCATCCCTCGAGGCGAGTCCTTCGACTACTGCTTGGGGGCGTACGCCGAGCACCAGCCGTTCACGCTGACCGCCTTGCCCGGAAACAACTGGCATGGTCCCCAAGCCGCGCCGACTGCGCCCTGAAAGAAGCTGCAATTGCTGCAATCCTGCGTGAGCTTG
>JAJZET010000184.1 GCA_021805685.1 Pseudomonadota bacterium | reverse complement strand
CTGACGGCGACGTGCGCCGCGCACTCACCCTGCTTGAGATCGCCGCCGAGCTGGCCGAAGGCGGGCGCATCGACCAGGCCACGCTGGAGCAGGTGCTGGCCGACCGTACCCGCCGCTTCGACAAGCAGGGCGAGCAGTTCTACGACCAGATCTCGGCACTGCACAAATCCGTGCGCTCCTCCGACCCCGATGCCGCCGTGTACTGGCTGGCGCGCATGCTCGACGGCGGCTGCGACCCGCTGTACCTGGCCCGGCGCATGACCCGCATGGCGGTAGAGGACGTGGGCCTGGCCGAGCCGCGCGCCTGGCGCATGGCGCTGGACGCCTGGGACACCTACGAGCGCCTCGGCAGCCCCGAAGGCGAGCTGGGCCTGGCCCAGCTTGCGATCTGGCTGGCGGTGGCACCCAAGAGCAACGCCGCCTACGTGGCGTGGAACCAGGCCCGCGCCGCGGTGCGCGAGACGGGTACGCTGGACGTGCCAATGCATCTGCGCAACGCGCCCACCAAGCTGATGAAGGGCCTCGGCTACGGCCAGGGCTACCAGTACGACCACGACGCCGAAGGCGGCATCGCGCTGGCGCAGCAATGCCTGCCCGACGTGCTGGACGGCACCGTGTTCTACGAGCCGGTGGAGCGCGGCCTTGAGATCCAGTTGCGCGAAAAGCTCACGGCGCTGCGCGAAGCCCGCCGCAAGGCGCGCGGAGGCAAGTCCTAGTGAATCCCGCTCCCTCCGGGAGAGGGGAGCTAGCCGGCTTGCGTCGCGTTGCCACTAGTCACGCGCGGCGGCGATAATCCGGGCCTTCAACCGCTTTCCGGACACCCCTCATGCTCGATCCCGCCCTGTTGCGTTCGCGCCTCGCCGAAACCGCGGCGCGCCTCAAGGAAACCCGCGGCTTCGAGCTCGACGTCGCCGCCGTGGAGGCGCTGGAAAGCGAGCGCAAGCGCCTCGCCACCGAGACGCAGGACCTGCAGAACCTGCGCAACACCCGCTCCAAGGCGATCGGCCAGGCCAAGGCCAAGGGCGAGGACACCGCGCCGTTGATGGCCGAGGTCGCTGGCATTGGCGACAGGCTCAAGGCCAACGAGGCCGCGCTGGCCGAGGTGCAGGCCAAGCTGGCTGACATCGCGCTGGGCATACCCAACATCCCGCACGAGTCCGTGCCGTCGGGCAAGGACGAGAACGACAACGTCGAGCAGTCGCGCTGGGGCACGCCGCGTGCGTTCGACTTCGAGGTCAAGGACCACGTCGACCTCGGTACGCGCCATGGCTGGCTGGATGCCGATGCCGGCGCCAGGCTCTCCGGCGCACGTTTCACCGTGCTGCGCGGCCAGCTTGCACGGCTGCACCGCGCGCTCGCGCAGTTCATGCTCAACCTGCACACCGGCGAGCACGGTTACCTCGAATGCAACGTGCCGCTGATCGTCAATGCCGAGACCATGCAGGGCACCGGCCAGCTGCCGAAGTTTGAGGACGACCTGTTCAATACCCGCGTCGGCGACAGCAAGCGTTACCTGATTCCCACCGCCGAAGTGTCGCTCACCAACCTCGTTGCCGACAGCATCGTCGAAGCCGATGCGCTGCCGATGCGGCTCACCGCGCACTCGATGTGCTTCCGCGCCGAGGCCGGCAGCTACGGCCGCGACACCCGCGGCATGATCCGCCAGCACCAGTTCGAAAAAGTGGAGATGGTGCAGATCGCCGCGCCCGACCGGTCGCACGCGCAACTGGAGGAAATGGTCGGCCACGCCGAGAAGGTGCTGCAGTTGCTCGGCCTGCCGTACCGCAAGGTGCTGCTGTGCAGCGGCGACATGGGCTTTGCCGCGATCAAGACCTATGACCTCGAGGTGTGGCTGCCCAGCCAGCACACCTACCGCGAGATTTCCTCCTGCTCCAACGACGGTGACTTCCAGGCCCGCCGCATGCAGGCGCGCTGGCGCAACCCGGAAACCGGCAAGCCCGAGCTGGCGCACACGCTCAATGGCTCCGGCCTCGCCGTGGGCCGCACGCTGGTGGCGGTGATGGAGAACTACCAGAACGCCGACGGCTCGATCACCGTGCCCGAGGTGCTGCGTCCGGCCATGGGCGGACAGGAGCGCATTGCGTGAACGCGCCTGCCGGGCGCGGCTGGGACAAGGTCGAGTTCTGGACCAGCTACTTCCTGCTGGCGGTGCTCGGTTCGGTGATCCTCACTCGCATCAGCCTCATCAGCCTGTGGTCGGTGCCCACACCCGACCTCGTGCTGGGCAGCATCGCGCTGCTGCTGATCTGCGCCAGTCCGTGGATCGCGCGCCGTCGTCGTGCCCTGCGCATCCTCATCGTGGCCTATGCCACCGCCACCCAACTGGTACCGATGTGCGTGCGTCACCCCGCCGTGCTGCTGCCGCTGCTCGGCGCGCTGATCCCTGTGGTCATCATGGTCTGGGCGCTGTTCGCGCTATCGCGCAAGGGGCGCCCGGGGCAGGGTACGAGGCAGACCTGATAGGATGCGCTCCCACTGGCCCGCAGGGCGAGGGGCCGGAAGCCCCGAGTCAAACTGGCGTAGTGCCGCGCGCAGCGCGGCTGGTGGCACGACAAATCGGAGAGATGGCCGAGTGGTTTAAGGCAGCAGTCTTGCTCGCGGAGGCAGGACGCCGGAGCGAACAGCGGCGCAGCCGCTGGCCCGCAGGGCGAGGGGCGGGAAGCCCCGAGTCAAACTGGCGTAGTGCCGCGCGCAGCGCGGCTGGTGGCACGACAAATCGGAGAGATGGCCGAGTGGTTTAAGGCAGCAGTCTTGAAAACTGCCGTAGGTGCAAGCCTACCGTGGGTTCGAATCCCACTCTCTCCGCCATATCTAACGAGAACCCCTTTTTCAGGGGCTTTTTTTTTGAGTTGAGAAATGTGGCGCCTGGTCAAGTTGGTTGGTCAACAACCATGCGGCTTGCACACCATCCGTTACACCACGCCTCATCGCGATAGCCAAGGAAGCCAGGCGGAGGAGGCCGCAGATCTGCCCCGCGCGAGCCTCTATGTCACCGATACCAATTTGCTTTCCACCCGGTGCTACGCTGCCGAAGCCCCGCCCGGGGCACCGTCCATTTCATTCTTCAAAGGGGTTGACCATGAACATCACGATACGCCGCGTCCTGCTGGCCAGCATGCTTTCCCTGGGTGTGTCGGCTACGGCTTTTGCCGGGACCCCGCCGGCGACGGGGCTTGGCCAGGCATGGCCCAACGCGGCCGATGTCAGCGCCAATCCGAACTTCCACGTCTACGTGTTCGTGCTGGGGGGCGTGAAGTACGTGCAGGTGAACGATACGAACGGCGATGTCCTGGGCGCGGTGGGTACCGCAGGCGGCCAGTTCATCACCTTGCCGGTGGGCCAATTCGCGCAGCTCGTGACCACGCCGCAGGATCCGGCTGCGGCCACCACCACGGCAACCCCAAGCGCGGCACCTGCCGTGGTATATCAGGACAGCACGACCACGATCACGGCCACCCCACTCAGCAACGGCGCGTTGCAGCTCAATGCTGCTGCCGTAAGTACTGGCGGCGGCACCTGTGACCCGATCGAGTGCAACAACCACCTTCAGTGATGGTTGGCTGGCGGATCGGGCCCCCGGCGATCAGGCGTTGCCGGGGGCCTCGGGCTCGCGCAGGAATACGCTGATCCTGCGGCCGCTTGGCCGCCGTTTCTCTCGGCAGCTGCCCCCGTAGGTCACCGCGCGGTCCTGGATCGCCTGCAGCCCCAGCCCGCTGGTGACCTGCTGCATGTGCGGCAGAAGCTCGTCCCATTGCACCTTTTTCGCGCGCACCCGATCGATATCACCCTCGATGTGCAGCACCACGCTGCGACGGCCGTACTTGCGGCAACGCAGATAGACGTTGATCCTGCCGATGTCCCTGTTGCGGCAAAGCAGGCCCACCGATTCGCAGACGACCCGATAGGCGGCCAGTCGCAGGGCAGGGGGCAATCCATCGCATGGGCCGCGCAACTCGCTCCAGTAGCTGATCCCGGCCACGTCCAGCATCCTGGCCACGGCGCCCTCCCGGATCATCGTGGCGAGGTTGCGATGCCCCCAGGCCACCGGGTAGAGGCCATCGGCCAGCCGGTAGAGCTGGTCCTGGGCGATCAGCGCATGCCGCTGGTACTTGGTGACGCTGGTGCCGGGCTGTGGATGGCTGAGCCGCGCGGACATGGCGGCGAAGCCTGCGTTTACCGTTTCACGCGCCTGTTCAATGGCGCGCGACGCCATGAGCAACTGCGTTTCGCCCGACTGCATGTTGCGCTGGGCCAGGGCCAGAGCCATGCGCAGATCCTGGCGCTCGGTTTCCGTGCGGTGCCGCAGCACGGCGATGCGTTCGCCCAGCAACAGCATCGTGCTGATCGCGAACGCAATGAACACCTGCGCCTGCAAGGTGTGCTGGTCGTAGCGCTCCGGCATCAGCATCGTGATCGCCGTGCTCGCCATCGTTCCGCCGATGGCCGCACCCTGCCAGCCGTGCCGCAGGGTGAGCCAGACCACCGGGATGAACAGGCCGATCTGCACGACCTGGCGCAGGGGCTCGTTCTCCGGCGCCATCAGCGCGATCCAGACCAGCAGCAACAGGATGGGGGCGAGCAGCATCCCGCCCTCGATCAACAACCCGTTCCAGGCCAGCCGGCTGCCGAGGGATGCCCACGAATGACCCTTGCAGAACGCATGTACGCACAGTATCGCGGGCGTCAGGGTGAGCACGCCGAGGAAATTGCCCAGCCACCATCTCGCCGCCAGCTCGCCGTAGTGCACCACGTAACCGGGTGGCAGCCTGGTCAGGGCCAGCATGGCGGTGTCGTAGCCGGCCAGCAGGAAGGCAAGCAACAGGGCGCAGGCCAGCAACGCACCCATGTTATGTCCGTCCCTGGTCAGGATCGGCCAGCGGTTACGGAAGAGGTTCACGATCGGCATCATGAACACGATGGAGGGCAGCACGTTCAGCACGGCCCAGGTCGTGCCCATCTGGTCCGCGCAGGCCAGGCTCAGATGCGCGAGCGAGACGGCCTCGCCGGCCACCAGGGCGAGCCAGTAGCGGCGATCGACCAGAAGCAGGACGGCAAGATGCAAGCCGGTCAGGATCAGCCAGTGCGAGATGGAAAACTGGCGGAAAAGCGTAACGCCGACGCCGTACACGACGGCGACGGTCAGCTGGCTGCGCCAGGAACCTCGGGTGAATCCCCCTTCCATCCGTTTGCGCCCCGCTCCTTTGTTCGATGGCGGCACAGGAAGCCCCGATGCAGTGACCGAAAACCGGGGCCGAGCCAGTCTAGCGGCAGAGGCCGTGTGCTGCCACACCGTGCCTGGCGGGCCGCCGGACAGGCGCCGCGCCCCGGCGGGCGTTGCGTCTCGCGCGCTCCGCAAGCCTCAACGGATGCGCGTGATGTCACCGTTTCCGTCGACCTGGACCAGGTCGCCCGCGCGGATGCCGCTGGCGTCCTTGACCTGGATGTTCTGGTAGCTGCCGTCGCCCATCTTGATGCGAACGGTCCAATGGGTGCTGCTGCCGGTCTTGTTGCCGATCGCGTGGCCGGCAAAGCCGCCGCCGACCGCGCCGCCCACGGTGGCGAGCTTGCGACCGTTGCCCTTGCCGACCTGGTTGCCGAGCACGCCGCCGGCGATCGCGCCGATGATCGCGCCGGCGGTGCCGTGGCCGCCGCCCTGGGTGATGTTCTGTTCCACGCGCTGCACGGTGCCGCACTGGTCGCAGCGCAGGTAGATGCCGTCGTTGCGCACCAGCACGCCGTTGCCTTGTGCGGCGGCGGTGCCACTGGCGGCGAAGCCGAGTCCGGCGGTGAGGGAAAGGGCGAGCAGCAGCTTGGCTTTCATGGGGAATCTCCTCCGGTGGGGGCGCGGAAACGATGCGGGCGATCGCAAGTTTATGCCGTTGCGGTCTCCAGCGTGGTGAGCTTCGCGGTGCCTGTCCCGCGACGGATGACGTACTGCGGCGCATGCTGCGAGGCACTTCGGGCAGGTTTGCTTGTGCCAATCGCTGCGGCTTGAAATGGGGAGCCTGCTTCTGCATTCTGCAGCAGCCGCCTCAGCGCGCCGTGAACGAGCCGACCATGCATGCTGCCGTTTCCCCGATGGCTGTGGACGATCTGGTCGGCAGGCTGGCCGATTCGATGGAGCACGGCGATACGCTGGAAGGGCTGGTGCGTCCCCTGCTCGAATTGCTCGAAGCAGTCACCGGCCTGGAGTCGACCTACCTTACCTCCATCGACCACAAGGCTGGCCTGCAGAGCGTGCTCTACGCACGCAACACCCGGCGCCTGAGCGTGGCCGAGGGGTTGACGGTGCCGTGGGAGGACACGCTCTGCCGCCGTGCGCTGGAGGAGCAGGTCCACTACGTCGACGACGTTGCCAGCCGCTGGGGCGACTCCGCCGCCGCGCGCGAACTCGGCATCGCCACCTACGCGAGCGTGCCGGTGCGTACTGCGGGCGGCCAACTGTTCGGCACGCTGTGCGCGGCCAGCGACGAGCCCAGGCCGGAACGTGCCGATGCGGTTACGGTGATGCGCATGTTCTCCCAGATCATCGCGCGCCAGGTCGAGCGCGAGGGGTTGCTGGATGCATTGCGCAAGGCCAACGTTGCGCTGGCGGTCAGTGCGAATACCGACGACGTCACGCGCTTGCCCAACCGGCGCGCCTTGCTCGAGGAAATGCGCCGGCGCCTGAATGCCGCGGCCACCGGCGGCAAGGCCTTGCTGGCGGCGTTCATCGACCTGGATGGCTTCAAGGGCATCAACGACCGCCACGGACACGACGTCGGCGACCGCTTCCTGGTCGCCATCGGCGGGCGGCTGCAGGGCGCCCTGCGCGATGGCGATTTCGTGGCGCGGCTGAGCGGCGACGAGTTCGTGGTGCTTTCGGGCACGCGCCAGGAGGCCGCCGAGCAGGTGGCCAGCGCGATGGCCGAGCGGCTGCAGGCGGCCTGCAGCGGGCATTTCGCGCTCGACGACGTGGTGTTCGATTACGCCGGCCCCAGCATCGGCGTGACGATGTCGCTGCCCGGCGAAACCGACGCGGAGGCCCTGCTCGCGCGAGCCGACGCCGAGATGTACAAGATCAAGCGCCTCCGCCGGCAGCTGCGCGGCGAGTGATCGCCGACGCCACCTGCGGTGGGCTCAGGCTGCGGGAGGCGTGTCCGGCGTAGGGGGGCGCAGCAGCCGCGCCAGCACCGGCGGCGTGACGATCGCGGTCAGCAGCGACATCGCCACGATGATCGCGTACACGCGGTTGTCGAATACGCCGGCGGCAAGGCCGAGGCTGGCGATCACCACGCCCACCTCGCCGCGCGGCACCATGCCGAAGCCCACGATGGCAGCGCCACGCCGGCCCAGCGACAGCGCGCCCAGCCCGCCACCGACGAGCTTGGCCACGATGGCGATGACGGTGACGATCAGCAACGTCCACAGCGCCTCTGCGCTGGCCAGCTCGTGCAGGTCGATCTTGCTGCCGGTGACGACGAAGAAGAACGGCGTGAGCAAAGCCAGCAGCGGCTGCACCTGCTGCTCCAGCAGGTGCTGCTGGCGTGTTTCGGAGGCGACCATGCCGGCCAGGAAGGCGCCGATGATGGCGGCGAGGCCTAGCAGCGTGGAGACGTAGGCGAGGCCCAGGCAAAGCGCCAGCGCGATCAGCAGCGGCGATTGCGCATGGCGCGGCTTGTCGAGCCAGCTCGAGTTCCAGCGCATCACCCGCGCTCCGCCCCAGCCGACCAACGCGATGAAGCCGGCCGCCTCGCACAGCACCAGCAGCAGGTTGCCCGGGTGGATGCCGCCGCCGCCCTGCAGCGACACCACCACGCCCAGCAGCAGCATCGCGAGGATGTCGTCGATCACCGCGGCGCCGAGGATGACGCGGCTTTCCACGCGCTGCAGCGCGCCCAACTCCTGCAGTACGCGCG
This sequence comes from Pseudomonadota bacterium, assembly GCA_021805685.1. Classification (GTDB taxonomy): domain Bacteria; phylum Pseudomonadota; class Gammaproteobacteria; order Xanthomonadales; family Rhodanobacteraceae; genus Rhodanobacter_A. The sequence continues at coordinate 5,486 of JAJZET010000184.1, read as the reverse complement.
CGGTGATGCCAGCCGAAGTGGCCACGAAGGCGGCGGCAACGAACATGGATTTGTCCCAGTCGAAGCCGCTGCCGTGTGCCCACAGCGTGCCCATGCCGAACGGCACCAGTACGCCGATCACGCCGACCAGCAAGGCGGTCTTGCCGACTTTCTTGAGGTCCTCCAACCGCGTCTCCAGGCCCACCGAGAACAGCAGCAGCACCACGCCGATCTCAGCCAGCACGTCCAACGGCGTGCCGGAGGCGATCTGGTCGGGCGCGATCCAGCCAAGCAGCGAAGGGCCGACCACGCAGCCGGCGGCGATTTCACCCACCACGCCCGGCAACTTCAGCCGTTGCGCGATCTCACCGCCGACCTGGGCGGCGACGAACACGATGAACAGGGTGAGCAGGATGTCGTTGGCGTGATGCATGCAATCCATGCTACACGGCGCGCGCTCAATGTGCGGCGGACAGCGTCTCGGCCGGGCGATCCGGGCGCAGCTGGCCGAACACGCGGCTGGCGGCGGCGGTGACCGCGGCCAGCAGGATCACGGTCCAGCGGAACGCGACCACGAAATCCTCGGGCGTATGCCCGCGCAGCAGCACCTGCATCAGCAGCGTGGAAAGCGCGATGCCGAAGCTCATCGCGAGGTATTGCACGGTGGAGGCCATCGACGAGGCCATCGAGGCATGCTTGATGTCCAGGTCGTTGTAGATGAGGGTGTTCATCACGGTGTACTGCAGGCCGGCGAAGCAGCCATAGCCGAAGGTGAACAGGGCGATCAGCCATGCCGGCGAGTTCGGCCCGAACAGCGCGAACGCAGCCAGCAACAGCGCTACCAGCGAGGTGTTGCCCAGCAGCAGCCGGCGATAGCCGAAGTGCGCCAGCGCGCGGTTGACCGCCCACTTCGCAGCGATCGAACCCAGCGCCTGCGGCACCATCATCAGGCCGGCCGCCAAGGGCGACCAGCCGCAGCCCACCTGCAGGAACAGCACCAGCAGCAGGAACATGCCGGAGATGCCGAGCCGCGTGGAGAGGCCACCGGCCAGCGCCACCCACACGCTGCGCACCCGCAGCAGGGATAGGTCGGCCACCGGATGTGCGGTGCGCCGGCTGTGCCACACGTAGGCGATGCCGAGCAGCACCGCGATGCCGCTGCACGCAGCCATTCCGGCCCACGGCACCGGGCTGCCGCCGGCCAGTTCCGACGCGGCGAGCAGCAGCGCGGAGGCCACGGCGAACAGCAGGAAGCCCAGGATGTCGAAACGGTTGGCGCGTTCCAGCCGGTACTCTGGCATGTCGCGCCGGTTCATCCAGACGCCGGCGATCGCCACCGGAACGTTGATCAGGAAGATCAGCCGCCACGAGGTGTATTCCACCAGCGCACCGCCGAGCAGCGGCCCCAGCACCGAGCCGAGCAGGCCGAAGGTGGCGACCGTGCTCATCGCGCCGACGAATTCACGCCGGTCGATGCTGCGCGCCAGCACGTAGCGCCCCACCGGCATCAGCGCGGCGCCGCCCACGCCCTGCAGCACGCGCGCGGCTACCAGTTGCGGCAGCGTCTGCGATACGCCGCACAGCAGCGAGCCGACGCCGAACAGCACGATGGCTACGCCGAATACCCGGCGCGTGCCGAAGCGGTCGCACAGCCATGGCGTGGTCGGAATCAGCACGGCCAGCGTCAGCACGTAGCTGGTCAAGGCGCTGCGCATGCCCAGCGGCGTTTCCTTCAGCGCGTCGGCCATTGCCGGCACCGCGGTGTTGACCACGGTGGAGTCCAGCGCCTGCATGAAGAACGCCGCTGCCACCAGCCACAGCAGGCCGCGGTAGCGTACGAGCGAGGAGGTCGCAGGAGCCGCGGCCTCGGCGGCCGATGCGACGGCAGCGGCTTCGGGGGTGGGCTCGGCGGAGGGCGGGGACATCGCACGCATGATAGCTGCTGCGGCAGCTTTCCCTTCGCCGCGCCGCGACACAGAGTCAGCCCCGTTTCATCGTCGGCCTAGGGATGGGGCTTGAAGCGGTGCACGAAGCCCACCTGGAAGCCGCCCGGCAGCCAGCCGATGATCAGCGGTGACTGTCGGCGCGTTGCCCAGATGCCCACGCCGGCGCCCAGCGCGGCGCCCGCCAGCACGTCGGTCTGCCAGTGGCCGTGCGTCTTCATGCGCGCCACCGCGTCGTAGGTCGGCAGCAGCGCCAGCGCGTAGACCGCGGGGTGCTCCTGGCCGTAGTTGGCGATGAACGGTGTCACCGCGGCGGTGATCGCGGTGACCTCGCCGCTGGGGAAGCTCTGTGCGTGGATGCCCTTGAAGAAGCGGTTCGGATCGGAGGTCTGCGAAGGGCGTTCGCGCTGGAACGTGTACTTCAGCGCCTGTGCGCCAAGGCCGGAGATCGCCATCGCGTCCACCGAGCGCCAGAAGGTGTCGCCCAGCTTGTCCCGGTCGCCGAAGGCCAGCGCGCCGCCGCCGACGGCGAGGATGCTGCCGTACATCAGTGTGAGCTGGTTGCTGCGCTTCCAGATGCCTCTGTTGTCGTAGTGCAGCCGGTGGTCGATGCCGAGCGGGCCGCCGCCGGCGAGGGCAGGGGCGGGCAGCGTGAAGGCGAGCAGCAACAACGCGTAACGTCGGATGCGCATGGGGTGCCTCCCTTGCGACCCGTGGGTGAGGCCGCAGCGACGACATTCTATGCCTGCCGGCCTTCGACTGGCTTACTTCGTACGTCCGTCGCGACGCGGGGGTCGCTAAACTTCGCCCATGAGCGATTCCCACACTCCCGCGAGCCGCGCCGCCGACCTGCGCGAGCGCATCGAACAGGCCAACTACCGCTACCACGTGCTGGACGACCCGGAGATTTCCGACGCCGAGTACGACCGCCTGCTGCGCGAACTCGAAGCGCTGGAAGCCGCGCATCCCGAATTGGCCGCGCCGGATTCGCCCACCCGCAAGGTGGGCGCGCGCGCCAGCGGTGGCTTCGCCGAGGTGCGCCACGCGATGCCCATGCTATCGCTGTCCAATGCCTTCGAGCAGCAGGTCGATGCCGGCCAGGATGACGACGAGCGCACGCGCTTCCACGAGGTAGCCGAGTTCGAGCGGCGCATCGAGCACACGCTGCATCGCTCCGCTCCGGTGTTCTCGGTGGAGCCCAAGCTGGACGGCCTGGCGATCAGCCTGCGCTACGAGCACGGCCGCTTCGTGCAGGGCGCCACCCGCGGCGACGGCGAGACCGGCGAGGACGTCACCGCCAACCTGCGCACCGTGCGCGCGATCCCGCTCAGGTTGCGCGGCACCGGCTGGCCCGAGGTGCTGGAGGTGCGCGGCGAGGTGATCATGCTGCGCAAGGACTTCGAGGCCTTCAATGCGCATGCCCGCGCACGCGGCGAGAAGACGCTGGCCAACCCGCGCAACGGCGCGGCCGGCTCGCTGCGCCAGCTCGACCCGGCGATCACGGCGAAGCGCAAGCTGAGCTTCTACGCCTACGCGGTGGGCGTAGTGGAAGGCGGCGAGCTGCCAGCCACGCACTCGGCCACCCTGAAGCAGTTGCGCGAGTGGGGTTTTCCGGTGTCGCCCGAGGTGACCACGGCGCAGGGCTTCGCCGGGTTGGTCGCTTATTTCAAGCGCATCGGCGCGAAGCGCGAGCGCCTGCCGTACGACATCGACGGCGTGGTCTACAAGCTGGACGACTACGCGGGCCAGCGCGCGATGGGCTTCGTGGCGCGTGCGCCGCGCTGGGCCATCGCGCACAAGTTTCCCGCGCAGGAGCAGACCACCACGGTCGAGGCGATCGAGATCCAGATCGGCCGCACCGGCGCGGCCACGCCGGTGGCGCGGCTGGCGCCGGTGCAGGTGGCCGGGGTCATCGTCACCAACGCCACCCTGCACAACGCCGACCAGGTGGCGCGGCTGGACGTGCGGGTCGGCGACAGCGTGATCGTGCGCCGCGCCGGCGACGTGATCCCCGAAGTGGTGCGCGTGGTGCCCGAACGGCGACCGCCGCATACCCGGCCGTGGCACATGCCGGCGGATTGCCCGGTATGCGGCTCGGCGCTGCTGCGCGAGGAGGGCGAGGCGGCGTATCGCTGTTCCGGCGGCCTCGTCTGCGCCGCGCAGCGCAAGGAGGCACTGATCCACTTCGCCTCGCGCCGGGCGATGGATATCGACGGCCTTGGCGATCGCTACGTCGATGCGCTGGTGGATTTCGGCTACGTGCAGACGCCGGCCGACCTCTACCGGCTCACGCTGGACGATTTCCTGGAGATGAAGCGCCGTGCGGATGAGCGCGACGGCACCACGCCCGAGACCGTGAAGGCCGGCAAGGTGGCGACCAAGTGGGCGGAAAACCTGCTCGACGGCATCGCCGCCAGCAAGAACACCACGCTGGCGCGCTTCCTGTTCGGGCTCGGCATCATGCACATCGGCGAGAGCACGGCGAAGACGCTGGCCGCGTGGCTGGGCCGGCTGGAGTTCGTGCGCAGCATGCCGGCGCCGGTGTTGCGCACGCTGCCCGACATCGGCAACGAGGTAGCCGCGTCGATCGCCGGCTTCTTCGATCAGTCCGGCAACCAGCAGGTGGTCGATGCCCTGCTTGCCGCGGGCATCCGCTTCGGCGACGAGGGCGCGCCCTCGCCGAGACTGCGCGAGCGGCTGAACCTTGCGGTGCTGCTGGACATGGCGCACGTCAACAAGCTGGGTCCCAAGAGCACCGCGCTGCTGGCTGCGCAGTATCCGACGCTGCAGCATCTGCGCGATGCCGGGCAGGCGCAGTGGATCGTCGCCGGTTTGCCGCAGGCGGCGGCGATCAATCTCGACGCCTACCTGGCCGACGCCTCGCAGCTGGCGGCCCTGTGCGAAGCCGAATCGGCGATGCAGCGGCTGCTCGAAGCCATTCCGCCGTCGGCGGCATCGGCCAGCCTGCCGCTGGATGGCCAGACCGTGGTGCTCACCGGCACGCTGCCGACGATGAGCCGCGACCAGGCAAAGGAAAAACTCGAAGCGCTGGGCGCGAAAGTCGCTGGTAGCGTGTCGAAGAAGACCAGCTTCGTGGTGGCCGGCGCGGAGGCCGGCTCCAAGCTCGACAAGGCCAACGAGCTTGGCGTGCCGGTGTGGGACGAGGCGCAACTGCTTGAGCTGCTGTCCAGGCACGGAGCCGCATTGTGACCAGGCCGGACCTGCACGAAGCGCTGCACCTGCGCGCCCGCCTGTATGCACTGATCCGCGCCTTCTTCGCCGGGCGCCAGGTGCTGGAGGTAGAGACGCCGATCCTCTCGGCGGCCGGCAACACAGAGCCGAACATCGAGAGCTTCAGCACGCAGTTCAGTGGCCACGCCGACGCCGGCGCGCGCGAGCGCTGGCTGCGCACCTCGCCCGAGCATGCGCTGAAGCGCCTGCTCGCGGCCGGCGTGGGCGACTGCTACGAGCTGGGGCGGGTTTTCCGCAACGGCGAGGCGGGCGGGCGGCACAATCCCGAGTTCAGCATGCTGGAGTGGTACCGGGTCGGCTGGGATCACCGCC
>JAJZET010000112.1:2899-3202 GCA_021805685.1 Pseudomonadota bacterium | reverse complement strand
CCAGCTGAAGGGCTACCTGGAAAAACTCACCCAGCCGATCGAACTGGTCGCCGCGCTCGACGACGGCGCCAAATCGCTTGAACTGGGCGAACTGCTCGCCGAGATCGCCGCGATGTCGGAGAAGATCACGCTGCGCCGCGACGACAGCGAGCCGCGCAGGCCTTCGTTCGCGATCCACCGCGTCGGTACCGACGTCGGCGTGCGTTTCGCCGGCATCCCGATGGGCCACGAGTTCACTTCGCTGGTACTCGCGCTGCTGCAGGTGGGCGGACATCCTTCCAAGGCCGCGGCCGAGACCATCGA
>JAJZET010000112.1:0-2889 GCA_021805685.1 Pseudomonadota bacterium | reverse complement strand
GGTGCAGGCGCTCAACCTGATGAGCGTGCTCAACCCCAACATCAAGCACGTCGCCATCGACGGCGCGCTGTTCCAGCAGGAAGTGGAACAGCGGCAGGTGATGTCGGTGCCTACCGTGTTCCTCAATGGGGAGATGTTCGACCAGGGCCGCATGAGCCTGGAGCAGATCGTCGCCCGGCTGGATACCGGCACCGTCGCGCGCGAGGCCGAAAAGATCAGGGCGAAGCAGGCATTCGACGTGCTGGTGATCGGCGGCGGACCGGCCGGCGCCGCGGCGGCGATCTATGCCGCGCGCAAGGGCATCCGCACCGGCGTGGCGGCGGAGCGGTTCGGTGGCCAGGTGCTGGACACCATGGGCATCGAGAACTTCATCTCCGTGCCCTACACCGAAGGCCCGAAGCTGGGCGCGGCGCTGGAGCAGCACGTGCACGAATACGACGTGGACGTGATGAACCTGCAGCGCGCCACGAAACTGGTGCCTGCCGCCGAATCGGCCAGCGGCCTGGTCGAAGTGCAGCTTGAGAATGGCGCCAGCCTGACATCGAAGACGGTGATCCTGTCCACCGGTGCGCGCTGGCGGCAGATGGGCGTGCCCGGCGAGGACGACTACCGCAACAAGGGCGTGGCCTACTGCCCGCACTGCGACGGCCCGCTGTTCAAGGGCAAGCGCGTGGCGGTGATCGGCGGCGGCAACTCCGGCGTCGAGGCAGCGATCGACCTGGCCGGCGTCGTGGCCCACGTCACCCTGATCGAGTTCGACCCCAAGCTGCGCGCCGACGAGGTGCTGCAGCGCAAGCTGCGCAGCCTGCCCAACGTGGACGTGATCGTCAGCGCGCAGACCACCGAGGTGCTGGGCGACGGCCAGAAGGTCAACGGGCTGGTCTACAAGGACCGCGGCGACGGCAGCATGCACAGCCTCTCGCTGGAAGGCATCTTCGTGCAGATCGGCCTGCTGCCGAACACCGAGTGGCTGAAGGGCACGCTGGCGCTGACCCCGCGCGGCGAGATCGTGATCGACGATCGCGGCCAGACCTCGCTGCCCGGCGTGTTCGCCGCCGGCGACGCCACCACCGTGCCATACAAGCAGATCGTGATCGCGATGGGCGCCGGCTCCACCGCCGCGCTGGCCGCGTTCGACCACCTGATCCGCACGTCGGCGCCGGTGGCGGAGACGGCCGCGGCCTGAGGTCCGCTCCTCGCGTCGGCGCACGCCTCAAGCGGGCCATTCGGCGATGTCATCCAGCCTTTCGACGTCGCGGCATTTCGTTCAGGGCGAACGGGGTAAGCCATCCCGAGCCGCTCCCCCTGAGCATAGGCCCGAAGGGCCGACGTCGAAGGGCCGCCCTCGCGCCGGTCAGCCCGCCTGGTCGGGCCCCCGCTCCAGCGCCTGGCGGATCTCCTCCAGCGCGGCCGGGTCGTCCAGCGTCGACAGATCGCCCGGATCGCGCTGTTCAGCCAGCGCCTGCAGCGAGCGACGCAGCAGCTTGCCCGAGCGCGTCTTGGGCAGCGCATTGACCACGTAGACCCGCGCTGGCTTCGCCACGCTGCCGAGCTGGTCCACCACACACTGCTGCATGCCGCGCGCCACCTCGGCGGCGCCCTCGCCGGCCTGCTGCTTCAGCGTGGCGAACACCACCGGCACCTGTCCTTTCAGCTCGTCGCGCACGCCGACCACCGCGGCCTCGGCGACCGCCGGGTGGCCGGCCACCGACTCTTCGATCTCGCGCGTGCCCAGGCGATGCCCTGCCACGTTGATCACGTCGTCGGTGCGGCCGAGGATGTAGGTGTAACCGTCGGCGTCGCGGATCGCCCAGTCCAGCGAGCTGTACAGCAGATCGCGGAAATGGCTGAAGTAACTGTGCACGTAGCGGTCGTCGTCGCGCCAGATGGTGCTGAGGCAACCCGGTGGCAACGGCGGCTCCAGCACCAGCACGCCCTTGGTGCCGGGCGGCACTTCGCGGCCATTGGCCTCGTCGATCACCTTCATCCGGTAGCCGGGCGCAGGCAGGCCCGGCGAGCCGAGCTTCGCGGGTTTCAGGTCGAGGCCAGGCATCAGGGTGATCGCGGGCCAGCCGGTCTCGGTCTGCCAGTAGTTGTCGATCACCGGCACGCCCAGTTCCGCGTTGATCCACTGCGCGGTGGGCTCGTCCAGCGGCTCGCCAGCCAGGAACAACCACTTCAGCGTGGACAGGTCGTGCTTGTGCAGCCAGCCTGCATCCTGCTTCTTCAGCACACGGATCGCGGTGGGCGAGGAAAACATGCTGCGTACGCCGTACTTCTCGCACAGGCCCCACCACACGCCGGGATCCGGCCGCGTGGGCAGACCCTCGTACAGCAGCGAGGTCGCGCCGCCGATCAGCGGCCCATAGACGTTGTAGGAATGCCCGACGGCCCAGCCCACGTCGGAGGTGGAGAACATCACCTGACCCGGCGCGACGTCGAAGATGCAGCGGACCGACATCGCCATCGCCACCGCGTAGCCGCCGGTATCGCGCTGCACGCCCTTGGGCTTGCCGGTGGTGCCCGAGGTGTAGAGCAGGTAGCTCGGTTCGTTCGATTCCAGCCACGCCACCGGCACTTCGGCATCCCGGTGCTGCGCGCGAAGCTCGGCGTAATTCTCGTCGCGACCCGGCACGCGGTTCATCTGCGCATCGAGGCTGCGATCCACCACCAGCACCCTGGGCGGCGGCGCCGAGGCTTCGTTCAGCGCAGCATCCACCAGCGGCTTGTACGGAATCACCTTGCCCGCGCGCATGCCGGCGTCGGCACAGACCAGCAGCTTTGGCTGCGCATCGTCGATGCGCAGCGCCAGGTTGTGCGCCGCGAACCCGCCGAACACCACCGAGTGCACCGCGCCGATGCGCGCGCATGCCAGCATCGCGAACACCG
>JAJZET010000081.1 GCA_021805685.1 Pseudomonadota bacterium | reverse complement strand
CACGGCCTCATCGAAAATTCCGCGGAACACATCAGCGGTCTGCTCGATGATGCTGGTGTAGGGAATGACATGGATGATGCGGCGCTTGCCGTGCAGGCGCGCGTGCTCCAGAGCAAAGGCCATGCCGGAAAGCGTCTTGCCGCCACCGGTCGGCACGGTCAGCGAGAACAAGCCCGGGTCCAGCGCCGCGGCTGCGCGGCATTGCCGCAGGATATCGGCGCGCAACGCGTTTACGGGGGTGGCGGCGGCATTGGCGGCCAGTTTCGCCATATGCGCGTCGAACGACGGCACCAGGCTATCCAGTGCCGGCCAAGTGTTTCGCGATGCGAATTTTTCCGGATCCATGTATCGCTCGGTATCAAGAAAATCCGCATCGACAAGCGCCGAGAACAGCATCCGCACCCACAGTGCAAAGCCGTCCTTGCCGCCGGGAATGTTTCGGAGGTTGGCCTTGAAATCCCGTGTATCGAGAATATCCGCAGGCGGATGCTCGGTCAGCGACTCAGCCAGCTCCGCGCGGCTCGCAGGGTCGGTGAACCGCGCATCCAAACTGCCAAACCAATCGGCCAAACCGGCATGATGGCCGGCAATCAGGTAGGCCAACACCCGACCGGCCACACCAAGACGATCCATTGCCAGCATTGCCCCTGCCGTGGAATGCGGCGCTTTGCCTGCCTCGCCCTTGATATGAGCATCCGCCTCGAAACCACTCGCGAGCCGGATATAGCGCTGAAAACGTGGACGAAACTTGCCGAGGTCATGCCAGCGCCCGGCTAGGCGCGCCCAGTCCGCCCCGAAATGTACGGCAAAACCGGCAGCAAGCTGGCCGACACTCTCTAGGTGGTCGACCAGATCATGCGGGTCTCGCCACTTTCCAGAAGCATCGCGGGCGGCATGAGCTATCGGGCGATACTTGTCCATGAGGTCACCGTACGTTTAGCCAATCTCAAAAGCTGCGACGGATACACTTGGGCCTCAACAAGATCGGTGCGAGGCAGGAGTAATTCGTCTCGCACCGGCTTATCCAAGCGCATGCCGATGGTGTCCGCCCCAGCATCGATGACCTTTAAGCAAGCCTCTGATGAGGCACTTTGCGATCATCCGCTTCCTTGGGGACGAAGCAAGGAGTGCTGGCGGAAATCGCGAGGTGCATTGATCTACGCCGGTCAGCTGGCAGACATCCAGCGCATCCTGGGTGCTGATCTACCGGTCACTCGGATCAACCAGGAGATGCGCTTTCGCCACGGGCGTAGCGGGTTGTACATCGGCAGCTTCGTTACCGCTCATGCTGGGGTCATTTCAGCGCTTTCAGGTCGTGTTGGGTCGCGCGCTTTGGGCACGGATCCGGGCACGGACCAGGCACGGCTGTTTTTTCGATGAATGGAGGCGCGTCGCAAGCGATGGACCCAAGCACGAGTTACGCCAGGGTCATTTGGGCACGAAAAAGCCCGCGACGCAGGCGGGCTTTTTTGGTGTAAGTCGCTGTTTTTGCTTAGAATTCTGGTGGCTATGGGTGGACTCGAACCACCGACCCCGGCATTATGAGTGCCGTGCTCTAACCGGCTGAGCTACATAGCCAGAATTTCAGATTGTACCCCGGATGACCCCAACCTTATGAGTGCTGTGCTCTAACCGGCTGAGCTACATAGCCATGGGGTGGACCGCCGCACCGGACTGCAACAATGCCGGAGGCGGGGCGCGGCAGTTTAATGGTGCGCACGCCGAGGTTCAAGCCATCCGGCTTGCCGCGGTCCGGGCCGCATGGTTGAATCGGGTCATCGCCTTGCGCGTGCCGGCTGCCGCCGTTGCGCGGCTTGGCCCGAGGATGACGAGATGATCGACGTCGATGGCTACCGTCCGAATGTGGGCATCGTGCTGCTGAATGGAGACGGCCGCCTGTTCTGGGCGCGCCGTATCAACCGCGACGGCTGGCAGTTCCCGCAAGGCGGCATGCGCAGCGACGAGACGCCGCTGGAAGCGATGTACCGCGAGCTGGAAGAGGAAACCGGCCTTTCGCCCGAGCATGTCGAGGTGGTGGCCTCCACCCGCGGCTGGTTGCGCTACAAGCTGCCGCAGCGCTACGTGCGCCACCAGCAGCGACCCACCTGCATCGGCCAGAAACAGGTGTGGTTCCTGCTGAGGCTGGTCAGCGCCGAGGATGCGCTGCGGCTGGACGCTGGCGAGAAGCCGGAATTCGACATCTGGCGCTGGGTGGATTTCTGGTACCCGGCCGCCCACGTGGTGAATTTCAAGCGGCAGGTCTACGAGCGCGCCTTGCGTCATTTCGCGCCCATGGTGGAGGGTATGTGCCGGATCGAGCTGGGCAACGCACCACCGCGCGACGGAAGCGGCCTGCCCGGAGACGACTCCCGGCACGACTGGCGGGCTGCCTAGACGGCACGAAGAGGAAGCGCACATCGACTGGCTGGAGACCCGGCAGAGCCTGGTCAAGGACATCGGCGCGGAGCGCTACCTGCAGAGCAAGATGCGGCACTGATCGCGTCAACCGTCATGCCGCGGCAAGGCGGGCGAAGTATGCTTGCATCGCCGACCCGCGCCCCCACTTGAGTGCCATGGATACCGTCGTCTCGCTTCCCACCGTTCCCGATTACCGCAGCAGCGGCGCGCCGCTGGTGTTCACCGAAGCCGCTGCGCGCAAGGTACAGGAGCTGATCGCGGAGGAAGGCAACCCCGGATTGAAGCTGCGCGTGTACATCTCCGGCGGCGGTTGCTCGGGCTTCCAGTACGGCTTCACCTTCGACGAGGCGCAGGCCGAGGACGACTTCGCGCTGGAGCGCGAGGGCGTGACCCTGCTGTGCGATCCGTTGTCGCTGCAGTACCTCACCGGTGCCGAGATCGACTACAGCGAGAGCCTCAACGGCTCGCAGTTCGTGATACGCAACCCGAACGCGAAGACCACCTGCGGCTGCGGCTCCTCGTTCTCCACCTGAGCCGAGCACCGCACGCCATGTCCGCGACGCCGCCCAACACCTTCGCCGGACTCAGCCTGACCCTGGACCGCATGGCCGAGCGACGCGACGACGCGGCGTGGCTGCTCGGGCAGGCCTCGGCACCAACGGCGCGTTACCTGCTGCTCGATCCCGAGGGCCACGGCTTCCTGCACGCCGGCCGCGATGCGCTGCGCTGGCTGGCCGCCGACGAGGGCCGCCAGCTGTGCGCCGATGCGCCGGCGTCGTTGCTCGGCATCGCCGATGGCCGCCCGCATTTCCTGCTTGCGCTGGAGAGCGATGCGCGCATCGCGGCGCTGGAGGCCGAATTGCACGCCCGCCGCGTCAGCCTGCGCGAAGCCGGCCTGTTGCTGCCTGCCGACGAGGCCGGCCTGTTCGCCTACGCCAAGGGCCTGGCGCACTGGCATCGCGAGACGCGGCACTGCGTGCGCTGCGGCGCGCCGCTTGCGGTGGTTTCGGCCGGTCATCGCCTGCGCTGTACGAACGCGGATTGCGCACGCATGCATTTTCCGCGCACCGACGCGGCGATCATCGTGATCGTCGAACACGACGGAGCCTGCCTGCTCGGCCGCCAGGCCGGATGGCCGGCCGGGCGCTATTCCACGCTGGCGGGCTTCATCGAACCGGGCGAGGCGCTGGAGGACGCGGTGCGTCGCGAAGTGCTGGAGGAATCCGGCGTGCGCGTGGGCGAGGTGCGCTACCACTCGTCGCAACCCTGGCCGATGCCGGCATCGCTGATGGTGGGTTTCACCGCGGTGGCGCTCGATCCCACGATCCGCCTGCGCGACGGTGAACTGGAAGACGCGCGCTGGTTCACGCCGGAGCAGATCGCCGACGGCATCGCCGACGGCAGCTTCCTCCCCTCGACGCCGCTGTCGGTGTCCTATCGCCTGCTGTCCGACTGGCTGCATGAACGGGCAGGCATGGATCTGGATGCGCTGGTGGCCGCCCGCGGCGCCCTGTGACGCCAGGATGCCTCGCATACAATGCGAGGCGATCCCACGGAGCCCACGCACATGGCCTTACGTCTGCTTGCCGCCCTGATTGCCCTGGGCCTGCTGCACTGGCAACCCCGACTCGCGCACTGGCGCAACGACGGCGGCTTCCGCCGTTGGGTGGCCCAGCTGAACGACACCTCAGGCGCCGGCCGCGTGGTGCTGGCGCTGTTGCTGCCGCTGGCGCTGTGCGCGCTGGCGACGTGGCTGCTGCGCCACTCGCCGCTGCCCGATCTGCTGCAATTGCTGTTTGCGCTGGCCGTACTGTTGTTTTGCTTCGGCCCGCATGCGTTCGAAGCCGATCTGGAGGCGATCCTGGCCGCGCAAGACGACGCCGGTCGCGAAGCCGCGGCGCAGGCGCTGGCCGAGGACGGCGAACATGTGCCGTGGCGCGCGGTGGAGCTGGGCGAGGCCACCGCCTACGCCGCGCTGCGCCGGCGCTTCGGCGTGCTGTTCTGGTTCTTCCTGCTGGGGCCTGTGGGTGCGCTGCTCTATCGCCTGGCGCGCGCGCTCGGTCATGACGAAGCGCTGCGCCTGGACACCGATGCGCGCGGCACCGCGCGCCAGCTGGCCAATGGCCTCGACTGGGTGCCCGCGCAGCTGATGGTGTTTACCCTTGCGCTGGTGGGCCACTGGGACGCCGTGATTGGCGCCTGGAACCGCTGGCACCAGCAAGCCTTGCCGAACAGCTGGCTCAACGAAGGGCCGGGCTTCCTCGGCGCCGCGGCACGCGCGGACATCCAGATCGACATCGAGGGCGGCGAAGGCTACACGGAGGAACGCAGCGACCCGTTGCTCGAACTGCGCCGCCTGCGCGGCGCGCTGCTGCGCGCACTGCTGGCGTGGCTGAGCGTGGTGGCGCTGATCGTGATCGGCGGCTGGCTGCACTGATCCAGCCCGAACCGTCCTCGCGAAAGCTCAGGCCATCTCACCGCGCAACGCGCGCACGCGTGCTTCCAGCGCCGTCGCGCTGGTGCTTTCCGGCGGCAAGGGCGCATCCACCACCAGCTCCACGCGTGCGCGGAAGCGGCGCGGCAAACGCGCGCGGCCCAACGCGGAATCGCGCCGGCTCCACATGCTGCCCCACAACCCGCGCAGCGCCATCGGCACCACCGGCACCGGGCGGCGTGCCAGGATCTTTTCCACACCCGGACGGAACGACGCGATCGCGCCGTCGCGGGTCAACCCGCCCTCGGGGAAGATGCATACGAGTTCACCATCGGCAAGTGCTGCATCCACCGCGTCGTAGGCTCGTTGCAGCACCGCCGGATCTTCCTTCTGTCCGGCGATAGGGATGGCCTTGGCCGTCCGGAACAGGAACCTGAGCAGCGGCAGGTTGAAGATCCTGTAATACATCACGAAGCGCGCGGGACGCCGCAGGTTCGCCATCAGCAGCAATGGATCGACGAAACTGACGTGGTTGCACACCAGCAGCGCCGGCCCTTCTTCCGGAATTTTGCGCAAGCCGTCCGCACGCACGCGATACAAGGTGCTGGTCAGCACCCAGGTGACGAAGCGCAGGATGAATTCGGGTACCAGGGTGAATATGTACGCCGCCACCAGCACGTTGAGCAGGGCGGCGGCAAGGAAGATCTGCGCGGCATCGAAACCCAGCCAGCCCATGCCAAGGCCGAAGCCGGCCGCCGCGACGATCAGCACGGCATTCATGATGTTGTTGCCGGCGATGATGCGTGACAGTTTTTCGAGCGGCGCACGTGCCTGCACGAAAGCGAACAGCGGCACCACGTAGAGGCCGGCGAAAGCGCCGATCAGGGTTAGGTCGAGCGCGATGCGCCAGCTGCCCGCGCCACGCAGGAAGTCCAGCCAGTCCAGTCCGCGGACAGGCGCGGCACCATGGCGGGCGAAATAGAGATCGACGCCGAACGCGGTGAGGCCGAACGCACCCAGCGGCACCAGGCCGATTTCCACGCGCCGGTCCGAAAGCTTCTCGCACATTAGCGCGCCGATACCGCTGCCGATCGAGAACAGCGTAAGCGCCAGAGTGTAGACCGTGCCGTCGCCACCCAGCGTTTCGCGCGTGTAGATCGGCAGCTGCGCGACCAGCACCGTGCCGAAGAACCAGAACCAGGAAATGCCCAGCACCGCGTTCCACACGGCGGGGTCCGCATGCGTAATGCGGATGACCCGCGCGGTTTCGTCGAAGGTGTTCGGGTTGAACCTCAATTCCGGCGCGGTGGCTGGCGCCGACGGAATGCCGCGGCTCGCGAGATAGCCCACCACCGCCACGCCTATCGTGATGCCGGCGGCGAGCCACGGCCCGATCTTCGCCACGTTCATCGCGATGTTTCCCGCGGTCATGCCAAGCAGGATCGCCAGCTGGGTACCCATCTCCACCAGCCCGTTGCCACCGACGAGTTCGACGGGCTTCAGCGCCTGCGGCAGGATCGCGTACTTGATCGGGCCGAACACGGTGGAATGCAGGCCCATCATGAACAGCACCACCAGCAACAGGCTCACGTGGTGCGTGATGAAGCCGACAGCGGCGATCACCATTGCCGCGATCTCGAACAGCTTCACCCACCGGATGATGCGCGTCTTCTCGATCTTCTCCGCGAGCTGTCCTGCACTGGCCGAGAACAGGAAGAATGGCAGGATGAACAGCGCCGGCGCGAGGTTGGTGTAGATGGACGCGGCATGGTCGTCCAGCCCGAACTGGTACGCCACCAGCATCAGCAAGGCGTTGCGGAACGCATTGTCGTTGAACGCCGCCAGCGCCTGCGTCCAGAAGAACGGCGCGAAGCGGCGCTGGCCGAGCAGGCTGAACTGGCTCATGCGTATCCCTTGCAACGGAGTCGACGGCAGCTTAGCCCATGCCGCGGCGCAACCCGATGCGTCTCAGCGCGGCGGGTTCTGGTAGGCGCCCTGGGCCAGCTGCAGCAGGATCTTCATCTCCTCGCGCAGCGGCAGCGGCGCGATCACCTCGGCGTCCGGGCCGTACTTGAGCACGTCCATCAGCAACTCCTTCGAGTTGGAATACGGTAGTTGCAGTTCGTAGCGACCGTCGGGCAGCCACGTGCCGACCTGCTGCGAATGCCAGTGCTCGTCGGCCACCCAACGCGCGGCGTGGGCGGAAAAGCGGATGGTGGCCCTGGCCTTGGGCTGCCCGGCGAAAATGCCGTAGCTGGAGGCCAGCGCCTGGTCGAGCTCCTCCTTGCCCACGTCGCGTGCCGGCGCGTCCATTGTCTGCGCTTCGGCGATGCGATCCACCGCGAAGCTGCGCAGCGCCTCGCGGTCGTGGTCCCACGCATCGAGGTACCAGTTGTCGCGGTAATGGGTAAGCCGCTGCGGCGACACGGTGCGACGGCTGTCGGAACCGGTGGTGCGCGCGCGGTAGCGGAAGCGCAGCTGCTTCCGCTCCAGCACCGCGCCGGCAACGACGCGAAACGCCTGCTGGTCGAGCTTGCGCGCTCCCCACGGGATCACCCGGATGCGCTCGATCGGCAGCGCCTTGCCGCTGCCGTGGTCGGACAGCAGGTGCTCGATGCGCGACTTGAACGGTGCCAGCGATCCGGCCAGCACGCCGGGGCCGCTGCGGCCGATCAGTTCGTTGAGCGCCAGCAGCGCGGCCAGCTCGTCGGAGGTGAGCCACAGGCCGGGCAGTTCGAAGCGTTCGCCCTCGCCCTGCTCGTAGCGCCACGCGGCATTCTGCTTGCTGCCCATGCTCTCGATCGGCGCACCCAGCGCATCGCGCAGGAAGTCGATGTCGCGATACACCGTGGCGCGGGAGCATTCCAGTTCTTCCATCAGCCGGGCCAACGGCACCGGATAGTGCGCCGACTTCAGCAGGCGATGCAGGGTGAGGGTGCGTTCGTAGCGGTCCATGGCAGGCTCGGCGGTCGCGGCGGCAAGCCGGAACTATGGGTACGCGCGACAGCGCCCGCAAGCCTGCCGAACGCCCGCCCGCACCTGCGGCCGGATACCCGCCCGATTTCGCGCACGCTGCTGCGCGCCATTGCCGGGGGAGCCGGCGACGACGCCACGCCAGGCAGCAATGTTCATTGCAAATTCAAACGCTTCCGTTAAGGTGTGCCACTTACATTTGCTTAACAAACGGGATCCCTACCCATGAAGAAGACGCTGATCGCCGCCCTGCTGCTGGCCGCCTGCACCAGTTTCGCCGCGCAGGCCCAGGACACCGATGCCAACGCCGGCAATGCCGCCAGCAACGGCGGCTGGAGCGGCTCGGGCGAGTTCGGTTTCGCCTCCGCCACCGGCAACACCCGTTCGCAGAACGTCAATGCCAAGCTCGGCCTGAACCAGGAAAACGAGCAGTGGAAGAACAGCTTCTTCCTCGACGTGCTGCGCACCAAGGTGCAGCAGAAGGTGGTCGACCAGGCCGGCAACACCCTAGAGCAGTTCAACACCACCGCCAACCGCTACGACGGCGGCGCCTCGGTCGGCTACAAGCTCGATCCGCGCAGCTACATCGTCGGCGCGGCCCGCTACGACCACGACGAGTTCGGCGCCAACCTGTGGCAGGGCGTGGTGTCGCTGGGCTACGGCTACATCGCGCTGAAGGACGCACGCAACGAGCTGTCGTTCGAAATCGGCCCCGGCTACAAGGAATACCGGCCGGCGGCGGTGGCGACGGTCATCGGCGGCACCTCGGTCAAGCAGGTCCAGCCGGTGGAACACGAGGGGGTGGCCCGCGGCCTGGTCAACTACAAGTTCCGCCTCACCGCCAACACCTCGTTCGAGGATACGTTCCTCACCGAAGCCGGCTCCAAGAACACCTATGTGCAGAACGACGCCGGCCTTGCGGTGAGCATGACCAAGAAGCTGGCGCTCAAGGTGGGCTTCCAGGTGCGCCACAACAGCACCGTGCTGCCTGGCATCAAGAAGACCGACACGCTGACCACCACCAACCTGGTCTACAACTTCTGACCCGTCGACCGGCGATCGACCGACCGCTGGTCGGCGCGACCCACGGATGGGTCGCACGCCGATCAAGGCTCCGGGCCTGATCGACGGAGCCAGGTCCGGTCGCAGGCCGGACTTGGCGAGTCTGGAAAGTGCAGGAAAGCACTTTCCTGACATTGAACGAGAGATGCGAAACACCTGACGGCTCCTGCCTCCCGCGGGGGCCGCTTTCGTTCCGGAGTCAGGCTCCCAGGAACTCTGCCGCACCCTGGGCGAACAGCGCCTGCGCCACCGCCTGCCCCAGCGCCACGGCATCGTCGCCGTCCGCCTGCGCCCGCAGCAGCCGGCCGCTGGCCGCATCGCCGACCAGTCCGCGTAGGTGCAGGCCGTGCTCGGTGAACGTGCACCATGCCCCCACCGGCACCGTGCAACTGCCCCCCAGCGCCTGGTTCATCGCGCGCTCGGCGGTGGTTTCCTGCCGCGTATCGGCATCGTCCAGCGCGGCGAGCAGGGCCAGCGTTTGCGGCTGGTCGGCGCGCGCCTCGATGGCGACCGCCGCCTGGCCCGGCGCCGGCAGCCAGTCCGGCGCGACCAGCCGGCTGCGGATGCGCGCCGCGAGATCCAAACGCTCCAGTCCGGCGCAGGCCAGCACGATGGCGTCGTAGTGGCCGGCGTCCAGTTTCGCCAGCCGCGTGCCCACGTTGCCACGCAGGTCCAGCAGCTCCAGGTCCGGCCGCAACGCGCGCAGTTGCGCCTGCCGGCGCAGGGACGACGTGCCCACCCGCGCGCCGTGCGGCAGGTCGGCGAGTCCAGCGTGGCGGTTGCTGACGAAGGCATCCGCCGCATCCGCGCGCGGCAGGATCGCCGGCAGGGCGAAACCCGGCTGCAGCTCCGCCGGAACGTCCTTCAGCGAATGCACGGCCAGGTCGGCGCGGCCTTCCAGCATCGCCACTTCCAGCTCCTTGAGGAACAGGCCCTTGCCACCGATGCTCGCCAGCGGCCGGTCGATGATCTCGTCGCCGCGCGTGGTCATCGGCACCAGCTCCACCGCCAGCCCCGGGTGGGCCGCGCGCAGCAACGCCGCCACGTGTTCGGCCTGCCAAAGCGCGAGCGGGCTCTGGCGGGTGGCGATGCGCAGGGTGCTGGGGATCATGAAGGTTCCATCGCGGCAACGGGACGCGCCATTGTCGCCGATGCCGCGCCTACTGCGCAGCGGCGCCGCTCATCCCATCCGCAGCAGCTTGCGCAACGCCGGCAGGTTGCGCCGGCTCACTTCGGGACTGAAATCGGTGCCGGCAAGGCGTGCCAGCACGCGGCCGTCGGCCAGCGGCTTCAGGCCCAGCAGGCGCGCCGGCGGCACCAGGCAGTTGCGGTGCAGGCGGATCAGCTGCTCCGGATAGGCCTCCTCCAGCTGGCGCAGCGACTCGTCGATCAGCAGCTCGCCGCCGGCGTGCCGCACGCGCACGTATTTTTCCTCGGCCAGCAGGCAGACCACTTCGTCCAGCGCCACCCGCACCTGCTCGTCGCGCACCCGTGCATGCAGCCAGGCGGTGGTGGGGCGCGGCTCGTCCGCCAGCCGCTTGCGCACCCGCTGCAACGCTTCGCGCAGGCGCTCCAGCCGCACCGGCTTGAGCAGGTAATCCACCGCATCCAGCTCGAAAGCATGCAGCGCGTGGTTCTCGTACGCGGTGCAGAACACCACCCTGGGTCGCGCCTGTCCCGCCAGCCGCGCGGCCAGCGCCAGGCCGTCGACAGCCGGCATGTTGATGTCGAGCAGCAACAGGTCGGGTTGCAGTTCGGAGAGCGCGGCCAGCGCGGCTTCGCCGTCGCCCACGCTGCCGGCCAGTTCCACGTCCTCGCACTCGCCCAGCAGTGCCGCGAGGCGCCGCCGCGCCAGCGGCTCGTCATCGACGATCAGTACGCGCATCGCCGCCCCCTTCGTCCTTCAATGGCAACCGCAGGCTCACCACGTAGCGCTCGCCCTGCGGTCCCGCCCGCACCACCGCATGCGGGCCGTAGCGGAAAGCCACGCGCCGGCGCACGCTGTCCAGGCCGTGGCCGTGGCCGCCATGGGCCGGGGCGCCGGGCAACGGGTTGGCGATCTCGATGGCGACGACACCGTCCTCGTGCGAGCCACGCAGGCTGACCACGCCACCCTCGCGCAGCGGCTGGATGCCGTGGTGCACGGCGTTCTCCACCAGCGGCTGCAGCAGCAGGCGGGGCAGCGGAAAATCGGGCGGCAAGTCGTCCAGTTCGCGCTGCACGCGCAGGCGCTCGCCGAGGCGCAGCTGCTCGATCGCGAGGTAGCGGTCGAGCAGGGCCAGCTCCTCGCCCAACGTGCCGTCACCCTGCTCATGCTGGCCCAGCGCGGCGCGGAACAGCTCGGCCAGGTCCTCCACTGTGCGTTCGGCCGCTGCCGGGTCCACCGGGATCAGCGCCGCCACGGTGTTCATGCTGTTAAACAAAAAGTGCGGACGGATCCGCGCCTGCAGCGCCTCCACCTGCGCCCGCGCCACCGCCGCGAGGCGCAGCCGCCACTGCGCGGCCACGTAGAAGTAGCGCAGGATCGCCGCGCCGAGCAGGGCGGCGATCAGCACGTTGTCGCGCACGAAAACCGCCACGCCATCGGCTACCAGCCCCATGCGCAACGCCGCGTCCAGCCCGTGCGCCACCCAGCTTGCCACGCCCACGATGGGCATCATCAGCAGCCATGCGGCGAGGTAAGGCAGGTGCCCCGGCAGGCGCTGTAGCCACGGGCGCAGCAGGCACAGCACCACCACGATGGCCAGCACCAGCCAGCTCACGAACAGGATGCCCACGCTGTAGCCGGAAACGTCGCGATGGTCACCCGCCGCCAGCCACACCACGGTGGCGGCGAGCGCACCGGCCGTCAGCAGGGTGAACAGCACCGGCAGGCTGCAGAAATCCGGCAGCGGGCTGGGTTCGTCGGAACGGCCGAAGGCAGGCAGGCGCATGTGCGCAGTATGCGGCCTCAGGCGGGGAAGCGCCGTCCCAGCCACCCGCGCAGGTCGGCGATCTCCTCGGCACATACCGCATGCGCCATCGGGTAGCTGTGCCAGTCCACCCGGTAACCCAGGCGCTGCAGCAGGTCGCGGCTATCGCTGCCGCGCGGCGGGATCACCACCGGATCGAACGTGCCATGCGCCTGGAAGATCGGCACGTCGGCATTCGCCGCGCTGCGCTCGGCGGCCAGGGTGTCGGCGATCGGCAGGTAGGTGGACAGCGCCACGATGCCGGCCAGCCGCTTCGCGTGGCGCAACCCCGCGGAGAGCGCGATCGCGCCGCCCTGCGAGAAGCCCGCCAGCACGATGCGCTCGTCCGGCACGCCACGCTCGTTCTCGCGCGCGATCAGCGCTTCGACCGCGGCCATGGACGCGCGGATACCCGCCTCGTCCTGCCGCGCCACCAGGTCGAAGCCGACGATGTCGTACCACGCCCGCATCGGCATGCCGCCGTTGACGGTCACCGGCCGCACCGGCGCGTGCGGGAACACGAAACGCAGCGCCGGCCAGTCCGCCGCCACCAGCTCCGGCACGATGGGCGCGAAGTCGTGGCCGTCCGCGCCCAGCCCATGCAGCCAGATCACGCTGTAGCGCGGATCGGCGGCGGTTTCGTGTTCGACGGCGGGCAGCAGTGTAGGCATGGCGGGAATCGCGGCGTAAAAGCGCACAGCTTAGCGCCTGCCGCGATTCCTGATCGCCTGGCTCTGCCGCTCACGCCGCCGCGGCCATCCGCGCCAGCGCTCGCTGGTGCGAGGCGTGGATGGTGTCGCGCTCGGGCGCGGTGCCGTGGGCGAGGTGGGCGATCCACTCATCGGTCGTCATCACAGCGGCATAGCGCGATTGCTCCACCACCGCGAATACGCGGTGGATCTCCTCGGCCGTGGCGCTGCCGGCGCGGTTGGCGTAGGGCACGCTGCCCGAGGCGTCCATCAGAAACTCGACCTGCAGACCGGCGTCGAAGGCGTGCTTGATCGTGGTGTCATTGCAGTTGTGGGTCATGTAGCCCACCACCGCCAGGGTGTCGACGCCATGCTCGCGGAGCCAGTCGCCGAGGTCGGTGCCGGCGAAGGCGCTGGGCAGGGTCTTGCGCAGGTAGTGCTGGCGCGGGCGGCCGGCGACGAGGGGGTGCAGTTCCCAGCCGCGCGAGCCGGTGGCGAACAGCGGCGCATCGGCCGGAGAGGACTGCTGCGCCACGATCACCGGGATGCCGGCGACATGTGCCGCATCCATCGCGCGCCCGATGTTGCGCAGCGAATCGGCCACCGGTGGGTACTGGATGCGCAGGCCACCGCTCTCGTATTCGTTCTGCACATCGATCACGACCAGCGCGCGGCGCGGGTGACGGACTTCGGTCATGGCGGCATTCCTCGCAGGCATGGGACGGTCTGTCCCGGTGACGCCATGATCCGCGCCCGTGGACTTCGGCGGCAGTGGCCCGATTGCCAAATATCATTAGAATCAGGCCAATCGATGCGGAGGCATGCGGCATGGCCAGGATACGTGTGGCGGTGGTGGCGTTCGACGGCATCCGTCCGTTCCACCTGTCGGTGCCATGCGCGGTGTTCGGCGAAACCTCCGACGACGAGGCATCGCCGTTCGAGTTGCGGGTTTGCGCGGTCGAATCCGGCGAGCTGCGCACCCAGGCCGGCTTCGGCATCGCGGCTCGGCACGGGCTGCGCACGCTGTCCTGGGCCGACATCGTGGTGGTGCCGTCGTGGCGCGACCCGCGCGAGACGCCGCCGGCGCCGCTGCTGGCCGCGCTCAGGAGGGCGCATGCACGCGGTGCCGTGGTCCTGGGCCTGTGTGTGGGCGCCTTCGTGCTGGCCGAGGCCGGCCTGCTCGACGGTCGCCGCGCCACCACGCATTGGCGCTGGGCCAAGCATTTCGCCGAGCGCTATCCGCGGGTGCAGGTAGATCCCGGCGTGCTCTACGTGGACGAGGGCAACGTGCTTACCTCGGCCGGCACCGCCGCCGGCATCGACTGCTGCCTGCATGTGCTGCGCCGCCGCCTCGGCGCGGAGGCGGCGAACCGCGTGGCGCGCGGCCTGGTGGTGCCGCCGCACCGACAGGGCAGCCAGGCGCAGTACATCGAGCAGCCGGTGCTGGCCGCCGCGCGCGACACGCCGCTGACGAAGACGCTGGACTGGGCCATGCGCCACCTCGACGCGGCGCATGGCCTCGACTCGCTGGCCGCGCGCGCGGCGATGAGCCGACGCAGCTTCACCCGCCATTTCCGCCAGCACACCGGCACCACCGTGGGCCAGTGGTTGCTGGCGCGACGGCTGGCGCTGGCCCAGCGCCTGCTGGAAACCACCGCATGGCCGGTCGAGCGCATTGCCGAACGCGCCGGCTTCGGCACGGCGCTATCCATGCGCCAGCATTTCGGCGCCGTGCTCCACACCACGCCGTCGCTCTACCGCCGCGAGTTCCGCGGCGGCTAGGCGCGCAGCGGTCGTCCCCGGCGCAGGCATCGCCGGGGCGGTCGGGCCGGCGTATCCATCACTTCCGCGGCAAACCCAGCTCCTGCGCGAAGAAGGTGAGCGCCAGTGCCGTGTTGCCCACGCGCTGGCTGAACGGTGCGCCGATGCCGTGGCCGGCGTTCATGCGCGTGAGCAGCAGCACCGGCAGGCCCGAGCTGGTGGCGTTCTGCAGCGCGGCGGTGAATTTGCGCGACTGCCACGGCGCCACGCGCGGGTCGTTGGCGCCGGTGGTCATCAGCACGGCGGGATAGGCGGTGTGCGGCTGCACGTTCTGCAGCGGCGAGTACGCCAGCGTGGCCTTGAACTGCGCGGGATCGGCCACGCTGCCGTATTCGGGCACGTTGTAGGCGCCGTTGGCGAACTCGGTCTCGTGGCGGATCACGTCATAGATGCCGACCATGCTCACCACGGCGCGGTAGTCCCGCGGATGCTGCACCAGCGAGGCGCCCATCAGCAGGCCGCCGTTGCTGCCACCGAGGATGCCGAGGTGCCTGCGGTCGGTCCAATGCGTGTCGACCAGTGCCAGCGCGGCGGCGTGGAAGTCGTCGAACACGTTCTGCTTGTGCAGCTTCTGGCCCTGTGCGTGCCACAGCTCGCCGTTCTCGTTGCCGCCGCGGATGTTGGCGTAGGCGAGTACGCCACCGCGTTCCAGCCACGCCAGCTCGGGGCCGACGAAGCCCGGCGCCACCGGGATGTCGAAACCGCCGTAGCCGTAGAGGATGGTGGGGCGCGTGCCATCCGGCGCCACGCCCTTCATCGCCAGCACGGTGACCGGGATCGTGGTGCCGTCCTTCGAGGTGCCGTCGATGCGGTAGGTCCGGATCTGCGAGTAGTCGGCGGCGGCCTTCACCGCGAACACGGTCTTCAGCGTGCCGCCGCTGGCGTCGTATTCGGCCCAGCGCGAGGGCAGCGTCCAGCCGCTGTAGTCGATCAGCGCCCGCGGCTGGCCCCGCTCGGCGGCGATGCCGCCGATGCCGATGCCGTGCGCGGGCAGCGGCAGGCGGCGCACGAACTTTGCGGCGTGGTCGTACTGTTCCACCCACCAGTCCGGCCCCCAGCTGCGCACCACCAGGAAGCCGTCGGCGATCGGCGCCACGTCCTGCAAGGCGCCTTCGCGCTGGTCCAGCACCTGGTGCGCATGCCCGTCCGCATCCACCGCAAGCAGCTTGCCGCGCGGCGCGCCGGCGAAGCTGGCGACATAGAGCTGCTGGCCCACCCAGTCGGCGAAGCGCACATTGGCGTCGTGGCCCAGCACTTTCCTCCATTGCGTGCCGTCGCGCAGCCATACATCGGCCGGACCGCCGTCGCCCGCGTTCGCCAGCACGGCGAGCTGCTTCGCGCCAGGCGAACTCAGCAGGCGGTATTCGGCCACCTTGGAATAGCCCTTGCCGAACACCACGCGGTCTTTTGCCGCCGCGTCGCCCAGCGCGTGATGCGCCAGCGTAGCGTCGAACTGCACCACGTCCTTGCCGGCCGGCGGCGGCGGAAAGCGCACGTAGGTGAAGCCCTTCTCGTCCGCATCCCAGGCCACGCCCTGCGGCGTGGTGCCGCCGCCGGCCCAGGGCAGCGCGTCGGACAGGATCTTGCCGCTGGCCACGTCGAGCACGTGGAGCGTGGTGAGTTCGCTGCCGCCCTCGGCGGTGCCGTAGGCAAGGTAGCGGCCGCTGGGTGAAGGCCAGTAGCCGGTGATCGCGGTGTTGCCGCCGTTGGCATTGAGGTCTACCAGCACGTGCGGCGTGCCGTCCGGCCAGCGCTGCGCCATCAGCTGCGGCTGCGGCTGCGGCGGCGTCTCCTGCAGGTAGAACAGCGTGCCGCCGGCAAGCAGCGGCGAGGAGCGCGTGGTGGAGGTGATCGCCAGCTGCTGCACCCGCGCGCTCATTGCCTTGCCGTCGGGCATCGCCGCAACCACCTCGTCGGTGTAGCTATTCTGCGCGGCGATCCACTGCCGCACGGCCGGCGCATCGGCGTCTTCCAGCCAGCGGTACGGATCGGCCACGCGCACGCCGTGCAGCACCGTGGCGTCGTCATGCCGCGGCGAAGCGGGGGGTTGCGGCATGTGGCCGCCGATCAGCGGCACGGCCTTGCGGGGTGCCGGCGGCATGTGCTGCCCCGCGCACGCGGCGGTGGCGAACAGCACGAGGGATAAGGCCAGTGCGGTACGCATGCGGAGCTCCAGGCGGCGACGGGGCGTACGAGCGTAGCGCCAGCCCGCGGTGCATGCACCTGACTTTCGGCACAGGTGGAACCGGGCGGCCGGCGCGCTCGGCTATGCTCGGTTTTTTGCCGCCGGGAACCCGCCATGCGTCGCACCGCCTTTGTCGCCGCGCTCCTCTTCGCCGCCATGCCCGCGCTGGCCGGCGACCTGAGGCTGGAGCAGGTCATGGCCAATCCCGACTGGATCGGCCACCCCGTGGAGAGCCCGTACTGGAGCGTGGGCAGCCACCACCTGTACTACGCGCTGAAGCGCGACGGCGACAGCGTGCGCGACCTGTATCGCGTGGACGCGGCGAACGGCGCCGCGGCCAAGCTCGACCCCGCCGCGATGGCGCAGGCCGACGGCCCGGCGGTGTTCGACCGCAGCCACACGCATGCCGCCTTCATCCTGCACGGCGACGTGTTCCTGGTCGACCTGGCCAGCGGCCGCCGCGTGCAGGTGACGCGCTCGCCGCAGGCCGAATCGTCGCCGCAGTTCTCCGCCGACGGCCGCACGCTGCAGTTCCGCAACGGCAACGACTGGTACGACTACGACCTCGCCAGCGGCGTCGTGTCGCCCGCCGCCATCCTGAAATTCGCCGACGACCCGCACGCAAGGAAGCCCGATGCGCTGGAGCGCCGGCAGCTGGAACTATTCAGCACGCTGCGCGAACTGAAGGCCGACCGCGATGCGCAGCAGGCCCGCCAGCGGATCCTGGAGGCGGCCGACCCGAGTCGTGCGCCACGGCCGTTCTGGCTGGGCGACAAGGTCAAGCCGGTGGATACCGAACTGTCGCCCGACGGCCGCTGGATGCTGGTGGTCACCGCGCCCGCGCAGCACGACGACGGCAAGGCGCCGGATGTGATCCACTATGTCACCGACTCGGGCTACACCGAGGTGCAGAAGGTGCGCACCTACGTGGGCCGCAACGCCCCCGCGCCGCAGTCGCTGCTGCTGCTCGACCTGTCCGCACACAAGGTCTGGCCGCTCTCCACCGGCACGCTGCCCGGCATCAAGGACGACCCGCTGAAGGCGATCCGCGCGCAGACCGTGGCCGCGCTGGAAAAGGCCGGCCACGACGACGAGGCCAAGGCGCTGAAGGCGCCGGCGGTGCGCCCGGTGACCATCGCCAACGACGGCAGCGGCGGCGGCATCGTGTGGAGCGACGACGGCGCGCAGGCCGCCGTGCAGCTGCGCGCCATCGACAACAAGGACCGCTGGATCGCCAGCGTCGATTTCGCGAAGCACGCGCTGGTGCCGCAGGACCGCCTGCACGACGACGCCTGGATCAACTGGAGCTTCAACGACTTCGGCTGGGAGAAGGACAATCGCACGCTGTGGTACCTCAGCGAGGCCAGCGGCTGGTCGCGCCTGTACGCGAAACCGCTGGACGGCAAGGCGAAAGCGCTCACCGACAACACCCGCTTCGAGGTGAGCATGCCGGCGCTCAGCCCTGACGGCCGCTGGTTCTACCTGCTGGCGAACAAGGTGGCGCCGTACAGCTACGACGTCTACCGCGTGCCCGCCGCCGGCGGTTCGTTGACCCGGGTGACGCACTACGAAGGCGTGGACGGCTTCATGCTGTCGCCCGACGGCAGCCGGCTCGCCGTGCTGCACTCGGCGCCGTACCTGCTCGACCAGCTCGCGGTGCAGGATGCCGCCGGCGGCACGCCGCGCGAACTCACCGACACCATGAAGAGCGCGTACACCGCGCACCACTGGATCCAGCCGCAGTTCGTCGAGGTGCCCTCCTCGCACGGCGCCGGCGTGGTCTACGCCAAGTACTACGGCCCCGCGAACGAGACCGACGCACCCGCCTCGCGCCCCGCGGTGATCTTCGTGCACGGCGCCGGCTACCTGCAGGACGTGTCCAAGCAGGAGACCTACTACATCCGCGAACAGATGTTCCACAACCTGCTGGTGCAGCAGGGCTACGTGGTGCTGGACATGGACTACCGCGGCTCCGCCGGCTACGGCCGCGACTGGCGCGACGCGATCTACCGCCACATGGGCCATCCGGAGCTCGAAGACCTGCTCGACGGCAAGGCCTGGCTGGTCAGGCACCACGGCGTCGATCCCAAGCGCGTGGGCATCTACGGCGGCAGCTACGGCGGGTTCATGACCGAGATGGCGCTGCTGCGTGCGCCGGGCCAGTTCGCGGCGGGCGCCGCGCTGCGCCCGCCGGCGGACTGGTCCACCTACAACGACGAATACACCTCGAACATCCTCAACAGCCCGCAGCTCGATCCCGAGGCCTACAAGACCAGCTCGCCGATCGAATACGCGCAGAACCTGCAGGACCCGCTGCTGATCGAGCACGGACTGATCGACGACAACGTGATGACCAGCGACTCGATCCGCCTGTACCAGCGCTTCATCGAACTGCACAAGAAGAACTTCTGGATCTCGCTGTACCCGCTGGAGCGCCATGATTTCGAGCACGCCGCCGACTGGTACGACGAATACCGCCGCATCGACGAGCTGTTCCAGACCTACGTGAAGCCGGTCAAGGCCGGCAGCGGGAACTGAGCGGGCGGCCCCGGCGCTTGCCGGGGCCGCCGGACGGGGCTGCACCGGGCGGCTGGCACGGCCCGCCACCGGGCGCAGGGCGCTGCGGTCGGCGTTCCGGCCCCTCGCGCACGAGGGACGGCGCGCCGCTCATCCCGGCAGTGCCGGCACCTGCTTTGCCCGTTCGCGCTGACGCCTGATCTCCGCGCGCAGCGCCTTGCGCCTGGCCTTGCGCTCGCGACGGTCGTGCTGCCACAGGTACATCGCCGGCGTGCTGAGCAAGGTCAGCAGCTGCGACACGAACAGGCCGCCCAGGATCGCGATGCCCAGCGGTTGGCGCATCTCCGAGCCGGCGCCGAAGCCGATCGCCAGCGGCAGCGCCGCACCCATCGCCACCAGCGTGGTCATGGTGATCGGGCGGAAGCGCACCAGCGCCGCCTCGCGGATCGCCGCCGGCGCGTCCAGCCCGCGCTCGCGCTCCGCCACCAGCGCGAAGTCCACCATCAGGATCGCGTTCTTCTTCACGATGCCGATCAGCATCAGCACCGCGATCACCGACATCACGGTCAACTGCGTGTGGGTCAGCAGCATCGCCAGGAAGGCGCCCATGCCCGCCGCCGGCAGCGTCGACAGGATGGTCAGCGGGTGGATCAGGCTCTCGTACAGGATGCCCAGCACCACGTACATCGCGCCGATCACCGCGACCAGCAGCAGCAGGACGTTGGTGAGCGCGTCGAGCAGGTCCTTGTTGTTGCCGCTGTATTTTTTCTGGATGCCCGGCGGCAGGTTGGCGGCATAGATCGCCTGGTCCACCAGCTTCAGCCCCTCGATCTGGCTGATGCCCTTGGCGAGGTTGTAGTTGATCTGCGACGACTCGATCTGGTCGTAGTGGTTGATGCTGACCGGCGCGGTGATCGGGCGGATATGCGCCATCGCCGACAACGGAATCATCTTGCCCTGCGCACTGCGCACGTAGGTATTGAGCAGGCTGGCGGGGCTCAGCGAATCGGCCTTGTCCGAAGTGAGCACCACCGAGTACTGGCTGATGTCGGAGTAGATCGTCGACACCGGCGTCTGCCCGAACGATCGATTCAGCGCGTCGTCGACCGCGGCCATGCTGACCTGCAGCCGCGATGCCGCCTTGCGGTCCACCTCCAGCATCTGCTGCTTGCCGATCGTGTCGTAGCTGGTGGTGACGTCGCTGAACTGCTTCATGCCGCGCATCACCTTGGCCACCGCCAGGGTGGGCTGCTGCAGCGGCGCGCCGCTGGTGCTGCTGAGCTGGAACGAGTACTGCGGGCCGCCGTTGCCGCCGCCCCCGCCGCCGCCGAGGAACTGCACCGGCGTCAGCGACACGTTCATGTCGGCCAGGTTCTTGAACCTGGCCGACAGCCGGTCGACCACCTGCTGGGCGGTTTCGTGGCGGTCGCCCTTGCGGTCGCCGCGCGGCTTCAGGTCGATGAACAGGGTGGAATGGTTGCCGACGGCGCCGGCGTTGTTGTTGCCGCCGAGGATGCTGGTGACGTCGAGCACCGCCGGGTCGGCGCGCACCGTGGCGGTGATGTCCTGGGTGCGCGTCGCCATCTGCGTCGGCGAGATGTTGGCGTCGGCGGTGATCTGCGCAGCCAGCAGGCCGATGTCTTCCTTCGGCATCAGCCCGCCGCCGTAGACCATGCCCACCAGCACCGCCAGCGCGATAGTCAGCACCAGCAGGATCGGCGGCTGCCAGCGCATCAGCCGGCGGTGCTTCATCGCCCAGTCCAGCCAGCGCTCGTAGCGGCGCAGGATGGCCTGGTCGAAGCGTTCGGCCCAGCGCTCCAGACGCCCCGGTTGGCGCGCGATTTCGGCGTGCTCGTGGGCCAGCCAGCGCCCGCACAAGGCGGGGGTAAGCGTCAGCGAGACCAGCGCCGAGATCACGATGGTGGCGATCAGGGTCACCGAGAACTCGCGCATCAGCAGCGTGAACATGTTGCTGCCGAACACCATCGGCCCAAACACCGCGATCAGTGACAGCGTGATCGAGATCACCGTGAAGCCGATCTCGCGCACGCCGGTCAGCGCCGCCTGCAGCGGCCGCATGCCGCCCTCCATGTGGCGCACGATGTTCTCGATCACCACGATTGCATCGTCCACCACGAAACCCACGCACAGCACCAGCGCCACCAGCGACAGCGTGTTGAGCGTGAAGCCCAGCGCCCACATCAGCACGAACGCGCCGGCCAGCGACAGCGGCACGCTGAACATCGCGATCACCGTGGGCCGCACGCGGCGCAGGAACACCAGCATCACCAGCGCCACCATCACCACGCTCATCAGCAGCGCCACGTTTACTTCGTGCAGCGCAGACTTGGTGGTGGCGGTGAGGTCGAAGATCGGCGTGATCTGCACGTCCGCCGGCATCAACGCATGCAATTGGGGCAGGCGCGCAAGGATGGCCTCCACCGTGGCCACCGAGTTCGCCTCCGGGCGCTTGCTGATCTGCAGCAGCACCGAGCGCTGGCCGTTGAACCAGACCGCGGCGTACTGGTCCTGCTGCCCGCCGGTGACGGTGGCCACGTCGGACAGCCGGACCGGCACGCCGTTGCGGCTGGCGATCACCAGGTGGGCGAAATCGGCCACGCTGTGCAGGGAATCGTTCGCGCTCACGGAAAGCTGCGTGCTGCCGTTGCTGAGCATGCCCTGCGGCGCGGTGACGTTGGCCGCCATCAGCGCATTGGATATGTCGTTGGCGGTGATGCCGACATGCGCCATCGCATCGGCGTGCAAGGCCACCCGCACCGCATGCGGCGAGCCGCCCACTTGCACCTGCGCCACGCCCTGCACCTGCGCCACCGCGGGTTCCAGCAGCGTATCGGTCAGGTCGTACAGCTTGTCCGGCGACAGGCTGCTGGAGGTCACCGCGACCAGCAGGATCGGGATCTGCGAGGTATCGAACTTGAAGTACTGCGGCGGCGGCAGGCCGGTGGGCAGGTCCGGCATCGCGGCATTGATCGCCTGCTGCACGTCGCGCGCGGCCCGGTCGGCGTTGCGGCTCATGTCGAACAGGATCTGGATCTGCACGCCGCCGTCGTTGGCGCTGGAGGTCATCTGCTTGACGCCGGGGATGCGCCCGAGGTGGCGCTCCAGCGGCGCCATCACGGTGTTGGCCATGGTCTGCGCGTTGGCGCCCGGCGCCGAGGCGAACACCACCACGCCGGGAAACTCGATCGACGGCAGCGCCGCCACGCCCAGCAACAGGTACGCCCAGAAGCCGGCGATGGCCAGGCCGATCGCCAGCAGCGAGGTGCCGACCGGCCGGCGGATCATGGGGGCGAAGATGTTCACGTGTCCTCCGTGGCGCGTAGGCGTGGCGGGAGAATGCACGCAGCCGACGGCGGCATGGAAGGAATCCCGATCATGCGTCCTTTATGCCCGAGCCGACGCCCCGGCGTATGTGCCTGAAGGCGGCCCCTGTCGAAAGACAGGGGGCCGCCGCCGGGATGCCGGCTCCGCTCCCGGCCATACGGCACGGCAGCTACTTCGGCAGCGCCGGCACCTGCTTCGCCCGTTCGCGCTGACGCCTGATCTCCGCGCGCAGCGCCTTGCGCCTGGCCTTGCGCTCGCGACGGTCGTGCTGCCACAGGTACATCGCCGGCGTGCTGAGCAAGGTCAGCAGCTGCGACACGAACAGGCCGCCCAGGATCGCGATGCCCAGCGGTTGGCGCATCTCCGAGCCGGCGCCGAAGCCGATCGCCAGCGGCAGCGCCGCACCCATCGCCACCAGCGTGGTCATGGTGATCGGGCGGAAGCGCACCAGCGCCGCCTCGCGGATCGCCGCCGGCGCGTCCAGCCCGCGCTCGCGCTCCGCCACCAGCGCGAAGTCCACCATCAGGATCGCGTTCTTTTTCACGATGCCGATCAGCATCAGCACCGCGATCACCGACATCACGGTCAGCTGCGTGTGGGTCAGCAGCATCGCCAGGAAGGCGCCCATGCCCGCCGCCGGCAGCGTCGACAGGATGGTCAGCGGGTGGATCAGGCTCTCGTACAAGATGCCCAGCACCACGTACATAGCGCCGATCACCGCCAGCAACAGCAGCAGCGAATTGGTGAGCGCTTCCAGCAGGTCCTGGTTCTCGCCGGTGTACTTCTTCTGCACGCCGGGCGGCAGGTGGGCGGCGAAAATCGCCTGGTCCACCAGCTTCAGGCCGTCCGCCTGACTCACGCCATCGGCCAGGTTGTAGTTGATCGACGCGGACTCGACCTGGTCGTAGTGGTTGACGCTCACCGGCGCGATCTGCGACTTGATGCGCGCCACCGCCGACAGCGGGATCATCCTGCCCTGCGTATTGCGCACGTAGGTGTTGAGCAGGGTATCCGGGCTCAGCGTGCCGGCGGTATCCGAGGTCAGCACCACGCGGTACTGGTTGATGTCCGAGTAGATCGTCGAGATCGGGTTCTGGCCGAAGGCGTCGTACAGCGCGTTGTCGATCTGGGCCATGTTGAGCTGCAGCCGTGCCGCGGCGGCGCGATCGACCTCGAGCATCTGCTGCTTGCCGATGCTGTCGAAACTCGAGGTGACGTCGCGGAACTGCTTCATGCCGCGCATCACCCGTTCCAGGTCCAGCGTGGGCTGCTGCAGCGGCGTTCCGCTGGTGCTGGTGAGCTGGAACGAATAGCGGCCCACGCCGCTGCTGCCGCCACCGCCCATGTTGATGAACTGCTGCGCGGTGAGGGTCACGTCGAGGTCCGGCACATTCTTGAATTTCTTCGCCAGCCGGTCCACCACCTGTTGCGCGGAGGCGTGGCGGTCGCCGGGCTTGTTGCCCAGCGGCTTCAGGTCGATGAACAGGCCCGCCTGGTTGGCGACCGACCCCGGGCCGCCGCCGACCGAAGCGGTGATGTCCAGCACCGCCGGATCGGCGTGGATCTGCGCCACCACCTGCTGGGTGCGCTTCATCATCAGGGTGGGCGAGATGTTCGCGTCGGCGGTGATGTTGGCGTTGATCAGGCCGGTGTCCTCCTTCGGCATGATGCCGCCGCCGGCGGTCATGCCGACCAGTACCGCCAGCACGATGGTCAGCACCAGCAGGATCGGCGGTTGCCAGCGCATCAGCCGGCGATGCTTCATCGCCCAGTCCAGCCCGCGCTCGTACAGGCGCAGGAAACCCTGGTCGAAGCGCTCGGCCCAGCGCTCCAGCCGGCCCGGCCGGCGCACCGCATGCAGGTCGTCGCCGGCCAGCCAGCTGCCGCACAGCGCCGGCGTGAGCGTGAGCGAGACCAGCGCGGAGATCACGATGGTGGCGATCAGGGTCACCGAGAACTCGCGCATCAGCAGGATGAACATGTTGTTGCCGAACACCATCGGACCGAACACCGCGATCAGCGACAGCGTGATCGAGATCACCGTGAAGCCGATTTCGCGCACGCCGGTCAGCGCGGCTTCCAGCGCCGGCATGCCCTGTTCCATGTGGCGCACGATGTTCTCGATCACCACGATCGCGTCGTCCACCACGAAGCCCACGCACAGCACCAGCGCCACCAGCGAGAAGATGTTGAGGGTGAAGCCCAGCGCCCACATCACCACGAACGCGCCGGCCAGCGACAGCGGTACGCTGAACATCGCGATCAGCGTGGGCCGCCTGCGGCGCAGGAACACCAGCATCACCAGCGCCACCATCACCACGCTCATCAGCAGCGCCACTTCCACCTCGTGCAGCGCCGACAGGGTGGTGGGCGTGAGGTCGAAGATCGGCGTGATCTTCACGTCCGCCGGCAGCAGCTTGCGCAATTGCGGCAGGCGCGCGCGGATCGCCTGCACGGTGGCCACCGCGTTCGCCTCCGGGCGCTTGGTGATCCGCAGCACCACCGCGCGATGCTCGTTGAACCAGGCCGCGGCGTACTTGTCCTGCTGCCCGTCGGTGACGGTGGCCACGTCGGACAGGCGCACGGGCACGCCGTTGTGGCTGGCGATCACCAGCCGGGCGAAGTCCCGCGCGGTATGCAGCGCGTCGTTCGCGGACACCGTCATCTGGGTGGAGCCATTGCCGATCGCACCCTGCGGCGAGGTCACGTTGGCCGCGCGCAGCGCGTTCGCCACCTCGTTCGCGGTGATGCCGGCATGCGCCAGCGCGGCGCTGTCCAGCGCCACCCGCACCGCGTGCGGCGCACCGCCGCCCACCTGCACCAGCGCCACGCCGGGGATCTGTGCCACCGCCGGCTTCAGCAGCGTGTCGGTGAGGTCGTAGAGCTTGTCCGGCGGCAGGCTGGTCGAGGTCAGCGACACCAGCAGGATGGGGATCTTCGAGCTGTCGGCCTTGAAATAGACCGGCGGGTTGGGCAGCTGCGGCAAGTCGGGCAACGCGGCGTTGATCGCCGCCTGCACGTCACGCGCCATCTCGTCCGGTCGGCGGCCGAAATCCAGCTGCAGGAAGATCTGTGCCCCGCCCTCGGTGGCGGTGGAACTCATGTGCGCCACCCCGGGAATGCGCCCCAGGTGGCGCTCCAGCGGCGCCACCACGGTGTTCGCCATCACCTGCGCGCTGGCGCCCGGCAACTGCGCGGACACCGCCATGAACGGGAACTCGATCGACGGGAATGCCGCCACTCCCAGCAACAGATAGGCGCACAGGCCGGCAATGGCCAGGCCGATCGCCAGCAGCGAGGTGCCGACCGGCCGGCGGATCATGGGGGCAAAGATGTTCACGTGTCCTCCGTGGCGCGCCAGCATAACCGCAGACACCGTGCGTCCAGCGTCCGTTCCCG
The DNA here is from genome assembly GCA_021805685.1 of Pseudomonadota bacterium. Lineage (GTDB taxonomy): Bacteria > Pseudomonadota > Gammaproteobacteria > Xanthomonadales > Rhodanobacteraceae > Rhodanobacter_A. The sequence goes on along the minus strand of JAJZET010000081.1, from coordinate 22,388 downwards.
GCCTCCCTTTATGCCCGGCTTCGCGCCGCGGCGAATGTGCCTGAAGGCCACCCCGGGCTGGAATCGGGCGGCGCTTGCGCGGCTCAGGCTCCTGCGGCGCTCGCGGTCGGCAGGCGCTGCAACCAGTCCGCCAGCTGCATCAGCACCTGGCTGCGGCCGGGTTCTGCCTCGTTGAACAGTTCGTGGTACAGCGCAGCGAAGTAACGCGTGGTGAGCCGCTGTGCAGTTGCCGCGGCGGCGGAGAAGTCGCGGCTGCCCGCGGCGTCGACCAGCGCGTCCTCGCCGGCCACCAGCAGCAACGTGGCGAGGTCGAGGCGCCCGGCGTCGGCGATGCAGGATGCGCCGGCGCGGAAGATGAAGTCGGCCAGGCGCGGACTGACGCGGTCGTGGCACAGCGGATCGGCGCGGTAGGCGTCCACCACCCGCGCGTCGTGGCTCAGCCGCGGCAGGTCGAGGCCGTTGCGCAGGCGCAGGTCCGGCAGCACGCGGGCCAGCACCGCCGCCAGCCGCCGCAGGCCCGGCGAGGCATGGCTGCGCAGCGCGGGCGAGGAGAGCACCAGCGCCCGCGGCGCGACGCGTCCGTCCAGCACGGCGCGCAAGGCCACCAGCCCGCCCATGCTGTGGCCCAGCAGCAAGGGCGCGGCGCCCAGCGAGCGCGCATAGTCGGCGTGCACCACCGACAGGTCCGCGAGCAGGTCGTCGGGATGCGCCAGCACGCCGCGCGGCCCGGGGCTCTCGCCATGGCCGCGCTGGTCGTAGGCGCGCACGGCGTAGCCGCGGTCGTTGAACCATTGTGCGAGCTGGCGGTAGCGGCCGGCGTGCTCGCCGAGCCCGTGCACCACCAGCACCGCTCCACGCGCCTGCGCTGCCGGCCAGTCGCGCAGGCGCAGCTGCTGGCCGTCGGGCATGGCCAGCCATGCCGTGCCGGCCGTCGGGTCGGTGTCCGGCGCCTTTCGCGTCGCGGGATCTGGCTGTTTCACGCTGGTCTTTCCATCATCGAATGCGGGGCGGCACCCCGCGGCGCGCGCCGGTCCGCGAGCCGCCATGCCTGCCGGTCAATGCTCCATCACCTGCAGGTCTTTCGTCAGCAGGTCGAGCTTGCCCTTCATGAAGTCCTGGGCCCGCGTGCCGGTGGCCCCGTAGAAGGCGGTGTACAGCACCGAGGACGCCCGGCTGCCGGCGGCCCCGGACGGCGCCACCGCATCGATGCTCATCTGGCCATTCTCGGCATTGGCCACGGCGTTGTAGGGGTATTCGCGCCCGACCAGCTTGCGCCAGCGACTGCTCATGTCCTCGTCCAGTCCGGACGGCGGTGCGGCATGGCGCTGCACGTTCACCTCGTCCTGGTCGTCGCTGGCCTGGGTCTTCCAGACATTCACGGCCGCCACGTCCCACACCGGCTTGCCGCCGTCGAGGAAGAACTGGAAGCCCAGCTGCAGCAGGTTGCCCGGCTTGACCGGCTGCAACGAGGAAGGATACGAGAAGGCCACCCGCTGCGAGGCATAGCTGAAGCGCCGGCCGTAGTCGTAGCCGATGCGGATGTTGCGGAACGCCGCCGGCTGCAGCGCGCGGTCGCCGAGGAACTCCTTCCATTGCGCCAGCGTGCCCTGGTAGGTGGCGTAGACGAAGCTGCTGAGCTCGTCGAGGTCCAGCCTCGCGTCATGCAGGCCGGCCGGCGGCACGAAACGCACCATCATCAGGCAACCGTCCGGCACCGGCAGGGAATACGTCACCACGAGGGCGTTGGCGTAGGGCAGCGGCCAGACGGCGATGCGCCAGGGGCGCTGCCAGCGGTCGACGTGCGTCGATTCCAGCGTCGGCTTGCCGAGCGAGGTGATCGTGATCTTCTCGCTGGCCACCGTGCGCTGGAACAGCCCGGTGCGCGCCAGCAGGTCCATCGGTACCTGCGCATCGCCGTAGAACTTCGCCGCATCCATCCCGTCGGGGCGGCGGATGCGGATCAACGCGTCGTGCCCGGCCGCACCGACGCGCACGTAGCCGTTGCCGTCCAGCGCGAAGTAGCGCGACTGGGTGTTGGTGCGTCCCCATTCGCCATTGCTGCCGCGCACGATCAGCGACGGGAAGCTGCTGATCGCCACCTGCTCGTGCAGCAGCCGTGCCGAACCCGCGCCGTTCGGGAACAGCCGGGCGGACTCGTGGTCCAGCAACGCCTTCTGCAGGCCGTCCTCGTTTGCGTCGAAGCGTGTCTGGTAGTCGCGATAGAAACTGGCGAGGCTTTCGGGCAGGGCGAAACCGGTCTTGAGCTGCCCGTTCTGCACCGTGTCGAACAGGTCGATCCGGTAGTTGACGCGCGTATCCATCACGGCCTTGCCGTCCGGGGCGTCGAGCACCTCGCGGATCGGCAGCGCGTAGTTGAGGTTCTCGTTGGCCGACTTCATCAGCACCACGCCGATGACCTTGCCGTCCTTGTCCAGCAGCGGGCCGCCGCTGTTGCCGGGCGAGGCGGCGGCGGAGAAGCGCATCCACTTCCAGGCGCCGTCCTGCGCCTCCGGCGTGTCGGAGGTGTACAGGCCGTCGCGGATCACCACGCCGGTGCCCAGCGCATTGCCCACCGCATAGACCACCTGGTTGAGCGCGGGCGTGCGGTCGATCGCCAGCGCGACGTCGCCGGCCGGCTGGCGCGCCAGCGTGAACACCACGAAGTCCTGGCGCAGCGAAAATTTCTCGATCCTGGCGATCGGGTAGACGTGGCCGGCGCCGTCGCGCAGCTCGGGCGGCCCCCACAGGCTGTCCAGCCCGGCCATCAGCACGTGGCCCGCCGTCACGTAGCGGCCGTGGCCGATCGAAAACGCGGTGCCGATGGAGTAGTACTTGTCGGTACGCTCCTGGTAGGGAAGCAGGTCCAGCGGCAGCGGTTTCTCGTAGCTCAGCGGATCGCTGGCCGGCTTGGCCTGCACCACCTCGAAGGTGGCCGACTGGATCGTCGGCAGCAGCGCGGCATCGAGGCTGGCCGCATGCGCCGTCGCCACACCCCATGCCGACACCAGCACCAGCATGCCGACCCGGCGGAGACGGCGGATCACCCCATCGCATCGAGTACGCATACGTTTCCTTCGCATGAGCGCGCAGCCTGCGGACTCCCCTCGGCATCCTCGCGAGCGGCGGCAAGGCGCATCTTGGCATGGCGGCGCACCGGCGTGCATGGCGATTTGCGGGCAAACCGGTGCGCGTAGAATCGGGAGTCCCCGAGGCCATCGCACCCTGCCTGCATGCATGCGGACGCTTCCCCGTTGAACGGATTCCACCCCGCCGTCGCCGCCTGGTTCGAAGGCCGCTTCGATGCGCCCACCGCGGCGCAGGCGCAGGCGTGGCCGGCGATCCGCGACGGCGGCCACGTGCTGGTGGCCGCGCCCACCGGCTCGGGCAAGACGCTCACCGCCTTCCTTGCCGCGCTCGATGCGCTGGTGCGCGAAGGCGTGGCGAACGGCGGCACCTTGCCGGACGAGACGCGCGTGGTCTACGTGTCGCCGTTGAAGGCCTTGTCCAACGACATCCACGTCAACCTGGAGGAACCGCTGGGCGGTATCCGCGACGCGCTGGAAAAGCGCGACCTGCCCGACGTGGCGATCCGCACCGCGGTGCGCACCGGCGACACGCCGCAGGCCGAGCGCGCGTGGATGCGCAAGACGCCGCCGCACATCCTGGTCACCACGCCGGAGTCGCTGTACATCCTGCTCGGCTCGGCTTCCGGCCGCGAGATGCTGAAGAACACGCGCAGCGTGATCGTCGACGAGATCCACGCCGTCGCCGGCAGCAAGCGCGGCGCGCACCTGGCGCTGACGCTGGAGCGGCTGGAATCGCTGTGCCAGCGGCGCCTGCAGCGCATCGGTTTGTCGGCGACCCAGAAACCCATCGAGGAAGTGGCGCGATTCCTGGTGGGTGCCGCGCTTGCACCCACTCCCCGAAGGGAAGAGGCGGCGGACGCGAAAAGCGGCGTCACCATCATCGATACGGGCCACGTGCGCCAGCGCGACCTCGCACTCGAACTGCCGCCACTGCCGCTGGAAGCGGTGATGTCCAACGACTGCTGGGAGCTGGTCTACAACCGCATCGCGCAACTGGTGCAGGCGCACCGCACCACGCTCGTCTTCGTCAACACGCGGCGCTCGGCCGAGCGCGCGGCGCGTCATCTGTCCGAACGGCTGGGCAAGGAGGCGGTCGCCGCGCACCACGGCAGCCTCGCCAAGGAACAACGCCTCGACGCCGAGCAACGGTTGAAGCGCGGCGAGCTGGCGGTGCTGGTGGCCACTGCCTCGCTGGAGCTGGGCATCGACATCGGCGACGTCGACCTGGTCTGCCAGCTCGGCTCGCCGCGCTCCATCGCCGCCTTCCTGCAGCGCGCGGGCCGCTCCGGCCACCATGTCGGCGGCACGCCCAAGGCGCGGCTGTTCCCCACCACGCGCGACGACCTGGTGGAATGCGCGGCCCTGCTAGACGCCGTGCGCCGTGGCGAACTCGACGCGCTGGTGCAACCGCCGCAGCCGCTGGACGTGCTGGCGCAGCAGCTCGTCGCCGAGGTCGCCTGCCGTGAATGGGACGAGGATGCGCTGTACGCGCTGGTGCGCGGCGCCTATCCCTATCGCGCACTGGCGCGCTCGGATTTCGACGCGGTCGTGCGCATGCTGGCCGAAGGTTTCACCACGCGCCGCGGCGCGCGGGCGGCCTACCTCCATCGCGACGCCGTGCACCGCCAGCTGCGCGCACGGCGCGGCGCGCGGCTGGTCGCGCTCACCTCGGGCGGCGCGATCCCCGACACCGCCGACTACCTGGTGGTGCTGGAACCGCAGGGCACCGTGGTCGGCTCGGTGCACGAGGACTTCGCGGTGGAGAGCCTGGCCGGCGATATCTTCCAGCTCGGCAACACCAGCTACCGCATCCTGCGCGTGGAGCGCGACCGCCTGCGCGTGGAGGACGCGCACGGCGTGCCGCCCAGCATCCCGTTCTGGCTGGGCGAGGCACCCGGGCGCACCGACGAGCTCTCGTTCGCGGTGTCGCGCCTGCGCGGGGAAATGGATGCGCGGCTGGGCGAGGACGACCCATTGCGCGCACTGGCCTGGCTGCGCGACGAGCTCGGCCTCGGCGCGGCCGCCGCGCAGCAACTGCTCGACTACCTCGCCAGCGCGAAGGCCGCGCTGGGCGTGCTGCCCACGCAAACCACCCTGGTGTTCGAGCGCTTCTTCGACGAATCCGGCGGCACCCAGCTCGTCATCCATGCGCCGTTCGGCAGCCGCATCAACCGCGCCTGGGGCCTGGCGCTGCGCAAGCGCTTCTGCCGCCAGTTCAACTTCGAGCTGCAGGCCGCGGCCACCGAGGACGCGATCGTGCTGTCGCTGTCCACCAGCCACAGCTTTCCGCTGGAGGAGGTGGCGCGCTACCTGCATTCCAACAGCGCCGAACACGTGCTGGTCCAGGCCCTGCTCGACGCGCCGTTGTTCCCTGCGCGCTGGCGCTGGAACGCGGTCACCGCGCTGGCGCTGCCGCGGTTCATCGGCGGCAAGAAGACCCCGCCGCAGCTGCAGCGCATGAAGAGCGAGGACCTGCTCGCTGCGGTGTTCCCGGACCAGGTGGCCTGCCTGGAGAACATCGTCGGCGAACGACAGATCCCCGACCACCCGCTGGTGGCGCAGACCCTGCACGACTGCCTGCGCGAGGCGATGGACGTGGACGGCCTGCTGCGCCTGCTGCGGCAACTCGAAGGCGGCGCGATCCGCCTGGTCGCGCGCGACCTTGCCGCACCCAGCCCGCTCGCCGGCGCGGTGCTCAACGCCGCGCCCTACGCCTTCCTCGACGACGCGCCACTGGAGGAGCGCCGCACCCGCGCCGTGCGGCAGGACAGCCCGGCCAGCGCGGGCGACCTCGGCCGGCTCGATCCCGACGCCATCGCCGCGGTGCGCGCCGAGGCCTGGCCGGAGGTGCGCAGCGTCGACGAAATGCACGAGGCGCTGGATGCGCTGGGCGGCGTCACCGCAGGCGAAGCGGCAGCGAACGAAGGGTGGGACGACAAGCTGCACGCGTTGGCGCGGGACCAGCGTGCCACGCGCCTGTCGCCTTCTCCCCAACGGGGAGAAGGCGGTGGCAGCGTATGGGTCAGCGCGGAGAAGTTGCCCTTGTGGCAAGCCGTGCATCCGGCGGCCACGATGCATCCCGCCATTGCCGCGCCCGCCGAATACGCCGCGCAGGGCTGGACGCGCGAGGACGCCCTGCGCGAGCTGGTGCGCGGCCGGTTGCTGGGATCGGCGCCGGTCACCGTGGACGCGCTCGCGGCGCCGCTGGGCGTGGCGTGCTCCGACGTGGACGCCGCGCTGCTGCGCCTGCAGGCTGAAGGCTACGTGATCCAGGGCCGCTTCGATCCCCCCGTCGATGCCACGCAGTGGTGCGAGCGCCACCTGCTGGCGCGCATCCACCGCTACACGCTGGGCCGGCTGCGGCGCGAGATCGAGCCGGTGAGCCGGCGCCAGCTGATGCGCTTCCTGCTCGACTGGCAGCACGCCAGCCCGGCCACCCGGCTGCGTGGTCCGGATGCGCTGCCCGCGGTGCTGGCGCAGCTGGAAGGCTTCGAAGCCGCCGCCGCTGCCTGGGAGGCGGAGATCCTGCCGGCGCGCATCGCCGACTATTCGGCGAGCTGGCTGGACGAACTGTGCCGCGCCGGCCGCATCGGCTGGAGCCGGCTGCGCGCAGGCGGTGGCAGCGGACCGGTACGCGCCACACCGGTCGTGCTGCTGCCGCGTCGGCAGATGGCCGTCTGGACGGCCATGGCGCAAGAGGCGTCGCCGCAGGAGAGCCTGCTGTCCTCACGCGCGCAGGCCGTGGCCGACGCGCTGCGCGAGCACGGCGCACTGTTCTTCGACGAACTGCAGTCCCTCGCACACCTGCTGCGCACCGAGCTGGAGGATGCGCTGGGCGAGCTGGTCGCCGCCGGCCGCGCCAGCGCGGACAGCTTCGCCGGCCTGCGCGCACTGCTGGTACCGGCCGCCAAGCGCGAGGCACCGCGGCACCGGCGCATGCGCCGGCACACGTTCGGCGGAATCGAGGATGCGGGGCGCTGGTCGCTCGTGCGCGCCGCGCCCGAGTCGGCCGCAAGAGACGAGGACATCGAACACGCCGCACGCGCCCTGCTGGCCCGTTACGGCGTGATGTTCTGGCAACTGCTGGAGCGCGAGGCGCCGTGGCTGCCGCCGTGGCGCGAGCTGTTGCGCGTGTATCGACGGCTGGAGGCACGCGGCGAGATCCGCGGCGGGCGCTTCGTGGAGGGCATGGTCGGCGAACAGTTCGCGCTGCCCGAGGCCATCGCGCCGTTGCGCGCGATCCGCCAGCGCGCGGACGATGGCGAGCTGGCCGTGGTGGGCGGCTGCGATCCGCTCAACCTGGTGGGCAGCGTGCTGGCCGGTGACAAGGTGCCGGCCGTGCCGGGTTCGCGCGTGCTTTATCGCGATGGCATGCCGGTGGCCGTGCGGATCGCGGGCAAGTTCGTGCCGCTCATTGAGCTGCCCGCCGCCGAGGCGCAGGCCGCGCGGCAGGCGCTGCGCGGAGCGGGGTAATCGCCGCGCCGGCAGCCGGTGCGCGATGCCGGCCGGTCACCCCGGCGCCGAGCGAAGCGGTATCCCTGCCGCCGGTGGTTCAGCGGCCGGCGTGCAGCGCAACGCGGCCGATCGCGTACAGCGGCCCATCCACGGGCGCGGTGTAAAGCAGGCAGATCGCGTGCACGCCGCTTTGCGCGGGCAGCCTTGCATCCAGCTTGAACGTGCTCGGGCTGTGCGCGGGATCGGGCAGCGGCATGCTGGCCAGTACCCTGCCGGCGCAATCGTCGGCATGCGCCACCAGCTCGCCGAACGGTGTGGCGTGCGGGCGCGACACCACCAGTTTCTGCTCGTGCGCCAGCGCGAAATTGCGCGGCAACCGCACCGCATCGACGTGGATGGCGGTGACGCCGTCCATCAGCGTGGGGGGGAACTGCTGGCAATCGTCGAAGATGTTCACCGCATACACAGGCTGCGTGCTGGTGGCATCCGGCGTGGGTTGCAGGCGCAGGCGGAAATCGCTGCCGGCACAATTGGCCAGCTCCGTGCCGGGCAGGCTGAGCAGGGCGGCGCGATCCAGCGTGCGCTCGCGCGCGGCGGCCAGCGCGCTGCCGTCGGCGGCGAAGCTGGCGGCGCGTACGGTGGCCGGCAGCGTCACCTCGAACGGCGCGACGTAGCGCGGCGACGCCGGGGTGGGAACGCTACCGTCCAGCGTGTAGCGGATGACGCCGAAGCCGGCCTGGTCCGACAGCGTCACCGTGGCCTTGCCGGTGGCCAGCGCCAGGTTGCGGTCGGTGCCGATGCGTACCGCGAAGGCGTCGTCGGCCACGGCGACGTGCTGCGCACGGTACCGCTGCAGCTGCGCTGGCAGGCGCGCGAGGAAGCTGGGCCAGTCGTGGCTGGCGGCGGGCGACCATGCCACCTCGCTCAAGGCGTCGAGGCGCGGGAATACCGCATGCTCCACGTGCGCGAAGGTGGGCATGTGCTCCGTCCACACGTTGGCCTGCAAACCCAGCACGTGCTTCGCCTGTGCGGCGTTGAGCACGCCGGGCACGGCCTGGAACCCATAGACGTCCTTCAGCGATTCCACGCCGAGGCGGCCGGCATAGTCGTCGGCGAGGTTGCTCTGCACATGGTCGAAGTACAACTCGGGCGAGGGCGACATCACCACGTCGTGGCCGAGCAGCGCCGCCTTGATCGCGCCGTCGGTGCCGCGCCAGGACATCACGGTGGCGTCGGCGGGCAGGTTGTCGCCTTCGAGGATCTCGTCCCAGCCGATCAGCTTGCGCCCGTGCTTTTCGAGGTACTGGCCGATGCGGCCGATGAACCAGCCCTGCAGCGCGTCCTCGTCGGTGATGCCGAGCTGGCGCATTTTCGCCTGCACGGCGGGCGAGGCCTTCCACTGGTCCTTGATCGCCTCGTCGCCGCCCACGTGGATGTATGTCGACGGGAACAGCGCCATCACCTCGTCGAGCACGTTGTCGATGAAGGTGAAGGTGTCGTCGTTGACGTTGTACAGCCAGGGATTCACGCCCCAGTCGGTGGACACCTGCGGGCGCTTCCCCGTCACGCCGATCTGCGGGTAGGACGCCACCGCGGCTTGGGCATGGCCGGGCATGTCGATCTCGGGGACGATGGTGACGTGGCGCGCGGCGGCGTAGGCCACCACGGCGCGGATCTGCCGTTGCGTGTAGTAGCCGCCGTAGCGTTTCGGCTCGCCGTCATGGCCGGCGCCGGGCGGCGTACGCCACGCGCCGATGTTCGTCAGTTCGGGATAGCGCTTGATCTCGATGCGCCAGCCCTGGTCGTCGGTGAGATGCCAGTGCAACACGTCGAGCTTGAGCTGGGCCATCTGGTCGATCAGCTTCTCGACGTCGGCCACGCTCTGGAAGTGGCGCGCGGAATCCAGCATCAGGCCGCGCCAGGCGAAGCGCGGCCAGTCGCGGATGGACAGCGCGTGGACGTCCACCGCCCCCTGCTTCGCGTCGGGCGTCAGCAGTTGGGCCAGCGTGACCGCGCCGTGGAACAGGCCGGCGGCGTCGCGCGCGGTGACGCGGATGCCCTGCGGCGTGACGTCCAGCGCATAGCCCTCGGCCTGCGCCACCGGCGCCTGCGGGTCGCGCTGCAGCACGATCGCGTGGGCAGCCTTGGCGTCGTCCGCAACATGCAGGTGCAGGCCGCGGGTACGCGCCACGAGGCCGATCAGGTAGTCCGCCGTCTGTCGCGTCGAGGCATGCTGGTCGGCCAGCACGATGGGCGTGTTCGCATCGACGACGAAGCCGCCATGGTGCAGCGCGAGTTGCGCCGGCAGCGGAATCAACGAGGGCCGGGACGCCTCGCCCGCCATCGCCGCCCGCAGGGGCAGCAGCGCAAGCGCGAGCAGCAGGCAGGCACGGGACAACGAGACAAGGCGTTTCATCGGCAACTCCTGCGGGCATCGGGTGCAACATCACCCGCTTCCATGCACTGGAAACGGGCTCATCAAACCGAGCATGCCATCTCCATGGCTACCCCGGACAAAAAGACGGGCCCGCAAGGTGGAGCCGGGCCCGTTCGGGGAGAGTGCGGGCCGTCCGTGGCCCGCGGATTGTCGCGGTGAAACGGTGGATCAGAACTTGAAGTTCGCCGTCAGGTAGTACTGGCGACCATTGACGTAGAACGCTTCGGGCGCCTTGTTGAAGCCCAGGCCGGCCTGCGCGCCGTCGATGTAGTAGCGCAGCTTCGGGTTGTTGAGGTTCATCGCGTCGAACGAGAAGCTGACGTGGTCGTTGAGCGTGTAGCCCAGCGATGCCGACAGGTAGCCTGTGCCCGCCTGCCAGTACGGCAGCAGCGGCAGGCCGGCGCCGGAGTTGGTCATCATGCCGTCGTAGAACGCCGAGCGGTACGTGTAGTTGATGCGCGCGTTCCAGTGTGCATTCTCGAAGAACCCGGACACGTTGACCGTGTCACGCGACGTGCCGTACAGCGGGCGGTTGCCGGCGGCACGGTTGTTCGCCAGCGTGCCGTCCGTGTTGTACAGCAGGGTACCGCCGGTGGAGTGGCCGTTCGCGTAGGTGTAGTTCACCTGGGTGCCGAAGTGGTCGCCGATCGGCTGCACCCAGTTCAGTTCCACGCCCTTCAGGGTGCCATTGACGTTGACCGGCACGCTGACCAGGTACTGGCTGTAGATGGGCGTACCGCTGGGATTGTTGACCTTGTTGTAGGTCAGGTAGTTGTTGAGGTAGGTCTGGGTGACCGCGCCGTAGTCGTAGTAGTTGTTGAGATCCATCTCGTACACGCTGGCCGACAACAGGCCGCGCGGGGCGAAGTACCATTCCAGCGACGCATCGAAATTGGTCGAGATCAGCGGCTTCAGGTAGGGATTGGCACCGCTGCCCGAACCGATGGCACTGCTCGTCACCGGGTCGTTGAGATTCAGGAAGCCAGCCAATTGGCCGTAATCCTGCCGGGTCAGCGTCTGCGAGGCGGCGAAGCGCGCCAGCAGGCTGCCGTCGTTGTTGAGGTTGAACTTCAGGTTGAAGCTGGGAAGCAGCTTGCCGTAGTGGTGCTTGTAGTAGTTCCAGTACCAGCCGTTCGGGTAGAACGCCGAGGTCAACTGGACGGCGCTATGGTCCGCCTCGACGATGGAGGGGCTGGTGTAGCCCACGTTCTCGTCGGTGCCGACATAGCGGAGGCCGAAGTTGCCGCCCCAGTTGCTGCCCGAGAAGTTCAGCTGCACGTACGCGGCCTCGTTCTTCTCGACCATCGAGTACATGCCGTTCGGGTACAGGCGCGAGCTGGTGTTGCCGGTCACAGCGCGATTGGCGTATGCCGCGTTCAGCGCCGCCAGCTGGGCCGGCGTCCAGTACCAGATATTGCCCGGCATCGAGCCTACGCCGAGATCGCTGGCAAAGCCGCTGGGATAGTTGCCGCCGGCCGCCGGGTAGATGGTGGAGTTCTGGCCGAACTGCACGGCCGAAGCAAAGTTCGGGCCTTGCGCGACGTCGTTCGGGCTGTCATGCGTGTGGCGCGAGTAGCGTGCGCCGAACTCCAGCGAGGAAAGCGCGCCGGCGTCATCGAAGTCGTATTCGCCGTCGGCCTGGAACCAGTTCTCCTTGTCCGTGACGTGGATGCCCTGCTCGCCGAAGATCCAGTCGAGGCCCATCGTGGCCGGGTTGAAGGCGCTGTTGTTGCCACCGAGCGTCCAGTTCAGCGGCTTGCCGATGCCGTTCATGGCGTAGCTGGCGGACTGGCCGTAGCCCGTATCCATTTCCATCACGTTCTGGATCGGCGTATTGCCGGTGCCCTTGGTGGTGCCGCCCTGGAACTTGAAGTTCAGGTTCTGGGTCGCCTGCCAATCGGCATCGAGGGTGATGTACTGGCTGGACTCGCTCTCGCCCGGACGCGAGATCATGTCGTAGATGCCCTGCGAGATGGCGCTGTTCGGGGCCATCGCGGCGCTGGTAAGGATGTTGCCGGACAGCGTGTAGCTGGTCAGCGTGTCCTTCGGCAGCTGGTCGCGGGCGCGCAGCATGTAGTTGCGGTTGTAGTCGGTGGCGTCCATGTGCGAGTAGAAGCCGTCGAGGTTCAACGTCAGGTTGTCCAGCGGCTTCCATTCCAGGTCGATCGAGGCGCCCTTGCGCTTGCGCTGCTGGGTGAACAGCGCGGCACCCGGCAGGTTGGGGTAGAACACGCCCGTGCTGGTGCTGCCCGGGGACGCCGGGCCGAGGCCGAGCTGGGTGGCCGCCACCGATCCGACGGGGAGGTAGGAGTAGCCCAGCACTTCCTGGCCGTCGCGCTGCAGTTCGCGTTCCTCGTAGAACACCTGGCCCAGGATGCCGAAGGTGTTGTCGCTGTTCTTCCAGTTCACCAGGCCGTTGAACTGCGGCTTGGTGGTGCTGGGCAGGTCGGAATACACGCCGCCCACGCTGGCTTCGGCGGAGAGCGGCTTGGCGAACTCGAGTGGCTTGCGCGTGATGATGTCGATCGAGCCGGCGGCGCCGCCCTCGAGCAGCTTGGCCTCGGAGGTCTTGTGCACCACGACCTGGCTGACGACTTCGGAAGGCAGCATGGCGTAGCTGACGCTGCGGGTGCCGCCGCCGCCGAGCACGAACCAGTCGCCCGAGGCGATGCCGTGGCCGTTCACGGTGGTCAGGGTGAGCGAGGGCGCGCTGCCGCGGATGCTGGCGCGGTCGGCCTCGTCGAAGCCGCCTTCGGCGCCTGCCGCATCGGCGATGTTCACGCCAGGCAGCTGGGCGATGGTGTCGGCCACGTTCTTGGCCGGCAGCTTGCCGATGTCCACCGCCGAAACCACTTCGACGTGCGAATTGGCGGCCTGCTTGGTGTCGATCGACAGCGCCTCGCTGTTGCGGATGCCGGTGACGACGACGGTCGAAAGCTGCTTGGCTTCCTTCTTGTTCGCCGTGGTGTCGTTCTGGGTGTTCTGGGTTTGCGTGCCGTCCTGCGCGTACGCGCCGACGGACAGGCACAGGCCGGCGACGATGCTCGCGGCAAGCAGTGTCTTGCGATGGTTCATGGTTTCCTCCCCTCAGAGGCTGGATCGGTCGGTGACCGTGGGTCGTGTTGACTTGCTTGGTTGACTGCGGTTGCGGTGTTCGGCGCCGTGTCGCTAGAGCGGTGGCATGGTCTGTTCTCCCTGCCGCTCCTCCAGGAACCAGCCGGCGGCGCCGATGACACCTAGCTGGCCGTGCTCAATCAGTCGTACGGGAACCTTCTGCAGCCAGGCGCGCATCACGCCCTTGTTGAAGTAGCGCTCGGCGAACGTGCTGCTGCGCAGGAAGCCGTGGATCTGCGGCAGGATGCCGCCGGCGAGGAACACGCCGCCGCCGGCGCCGTACAGCATCGCCAGGTCGCCGGCGAAGCTGCCGAGCAGGCCGCAGAACACCTGCAGCGTCTCCGTGGCGGCGGCATCGTGGCCGGCCAGCGCGGCGCCGGTGACTTCTGCCGGGGTCATCAGCGACACCGGGCAGTCGCGCAATTCGCACAGCGCTTGATACAGGTTGAGCAGGCCCGGACCGGACAGCACGTCCTCGCAGGAGACGTAGGCGCGGTCGCGCGCGAGCACCCGCAGGATCTCGATTTCGCGCTCGTTGCCTGGCGCCAGCGCGATCTGCCCGGCTTCGGTCGGCAGCACCTGCGCGTGGCCGCCGGCGCGCGGCAACAGCACCGCCGAGCCCAGGCCGGTGCCCGGGCCCATCACCAGCACCGGGCCGCGCGCCGCCGGTTGGGCGACGTCGATCACCGGCAGGGTCTCGTCGGTGGCGAGGAACTGGGTCGCCCAGGTCACTGCCTCGAAATCGTTGATGACTTCCAGTTGTGCCAGCTTGAGCTGTTCGCGCAGCGCGCCGATGGACACCGGCCAGGGCAGGTTGTCGTTGACGATGCGGTCGTCCAGCACCACACCGGCGCAGGCCACCACGCAGCGACGCACGCGCGCGGCGAGATCGGCATGGCCGGCGGACCGCAGCTGCGCCATGAAGTCGTGCAGCACGGAACCGAGGTCGGCCCAGTCGGCGCAGCAGTAGCGGTGGTAATGCAGCACGCTGACCGGCGGCTGCCCGGCCGGCGTGGCGCGCACCAGTCCGATCCGCGCGTGGGTACCGCCCACGTCGGCGGCGAGGAACGGCTCGGCCCGGTCGAACACGCCGTGCGGCACCGCCGGTGACACCGGCTGGGCGGCATGACGCTGGCTGGCGAACTCTCCCACGTGGTTTCCCCCAATCTCCGCTGCGGCCTGCCGGCGCGGCGCGCGGTGCGCGCGCGGCCGCCGGCTGGCGATGGCATGGGAGTCTGGAATCGTCATGACAACGTTGTCAAGTGGATGTCCGGAAATTTTCATAAGGGCTTGCCCGGACTGCAACATGACTCGTGGCAGGGGGCCAACTTCGGACAATCGCAAGGCCATGGCACCCGTCCCCGCACAACACGATGGCCGGCAAAGGCGGCGTGGCATGCCGGTTCCTCGACGGGATCACCGTCCTGTGGGCAAACAAGCCTTCACTGCCGAACCCGGCCGTCCGGGGCGGCGCACCTCGTCCGTACGCTGGCGCAGCTCCGCTGCCGCCGACGCGGCACCCTGCGCATTGCAACGCGACGGCGCGCGGGCCTGGCATGCGCGCCAGTTGACAACGATGGACTTTGCGGCCAATAAAGGAGCTTCGGCGGCCCGCAGGCGTCGCCCTGCACACGCGTCTTCACGGGGAGAAACTCATGGCAAGCACGCAGGCGGCCGCGCCGTCCGAACGCTCCTACATCGGGCCGATGATCATGATCGGCGTGCTGTTCTTCATCATGGGTTTCTTCACGTGGCTCAATGGACCGCTGACGATCTTCGTGAAGCTGGCCTTCAGCCTGGACGACGTCAGCGCCTTCCTGATCCCGGTGGCGTTCTACCTGTCGTACTTCGTGCTGGCGCTGCCGTCGGCGGCGATCCTCAAGCGCACCGGCATGAAGCGCGGCATGGCGCTCGGGCTGTTCGTGATGGCGATCGGCGCGGTGATGTTCGGCGAGTTCATCAACCTGCGCGATTACCACGGCGCGCTGGTGGGCCTGTTCGTGATCGGCGCCGGCCTGTCCCTGCTGCAGACCTCGTCCAATCCCTACATCAGCATCCTGGGCCCGATCGACAGCGCGGCGCAGCGCATCGCCTTCATGGGCATCTGCAACAAGTTCGCCGGTTTCCTCGCCCCGCTGGTGTTCGGCGCGCTGGTGCTCAGCGGCATCGACACGCTCGACCAGCAGGTGAAGGCCGCGCCCAGCCTCGCGGCGCGCGATGCGTTGCTCAACGGCTTCGCCGCGCGCGTCTATGCGCCGTACATGGCGATGGCCGCGGTGCTGGTGGTGCTGGCGATCTGGGTGGTGCGCTCCGCCTTGCCGGAGATCAAGCCGGCCGGCGCGAACGACGAGCATGCGATCGGCCACACCGGCCGCAGCATCTTCAGCTTCCCGCACCTGTGGCTGGGCGTGCTGTGCCTGTTCGTGTACGTCGGCGTGGAGGTGATGGCCGGCGACGCCATCGGCATCTACGGCCAGGGCCTGGGCCTGCCGCTGGACGCCACCAAGCATTTCACCGCCTACACCATGTTCGCCATGCTGATGGGTTACGTCGTCGGACTGGCGCTGATCCCGCGCGTCGTCTCGCAGCAACGCTACCTCGCGGTGTCGGCGGTGCTGGGCGTGCTGCTCACGGTGGGCGCCTACGTGACGAGCGGTTACGCCTCGGTGGCTTTCGTGGCCGCGCTGGGGTTCGCCAACGCGATGATGTGGCCGGCGATCTTCCCGCTGGCGATCAAGGGCCTGGGCAGCCATACCGAGGTGGGCTCGGCCTTGCTGATCATGGGCATCGTCGGCGGCGCGCTGATCCCGCAGGTGTTCGTGCACCTCAAGGAAGCGATCAATTTCCAGCTGGCGTTCCTGCTGGTGATCGTGCCGTGCTACCTCTACATCCTCTACTACGGCTTGCGCGGCCATCGTGTCGGCCAGCACGCAGGCTGAGCGCGCGTGCTGCATGCACGAAGCCGTCCGCTAGACTGTGTCGCGTTGCGCTGCGGCCGGATGGCCGCGCCGCGCGCCCCTTCCATCCATTGAGGCCACGCGTTTGCGCAGCGCCACCATCAAGGACGTAGCCGAGCAGGCGGGCGTATCGCTCAAGACTGTCTCGCGCGTCATCAACAACGAACCTTCGGTGCACGCGCGCACCCGTGAAAAGGTGCAGCGCGCGATCGAGGCGCTGGACTACCGGCCCGACCCGTCCGCGCGCAGCCTGCGCAGCACGCGCGCCTACGCGGTAGGCCTGGTCTACGACAACCCCAACGCGCACTACGTCATCAGCCTGCAGAGCGGCGTGCTGGCGGCGTGCCGCGCCAACGGCTACGGCCTGCAGATCCATCCCTGCGATTCCACCTCGCCCCGGCTGGCCGACGAACTGGTGTCGCTGGCGGCGCAGGCGCGGCTGGCCGGCATGGTGCTGGCGCCGCCGATGTCGGAGCAGCCGGAGCTGATCCGCAAGCTGGCGGCGGCGAAGATCCCGTTCATGCGCATCATCTCGGCGCGCAAGGACCCGCAGGACGGCTACCCCTGCGTCTATGTGGACGACCGCGACGCCGCCTACGCGATCACCGAACACCTGATCCAGCTTGGTCATACCCGCATCGGCTTCCTGTGGGGCGGGCGCGACCACCGCTCCAGCCCCGAGCGCTACCAGGGTTACGAAGACGCGCTGAAGGACTACGGCATCCCGCTGGACCGCAAGCTGATCCTGCCCGGCGACTACTCCTTCGACGACGGCTTCCGCGGCGCGCGCAAGCTGCTGGCGCTGAAGGACCGTCCTACCGCGATCTTCGGCTCCAACGATGAGATCGCCGCCGGCGTGCTGGCCGCTGCGCATTCCAGCGGCATCAGCGTGCCGTGGGAACTGTCGATCGCCGGCTTCGAGGACAGCCCGTTCTCCAAGCAGTCCTGGCCTGCGCTCACCACCGCGCGCCAGGCCACCGAGGAAATCGCCCGCCACGCCGCGCAACGGCTGATCGGCAACCTGCAGCGGGCCGCCAACGGCGAGCCGCTGGAGGAGGGCAACGAGGGCTTCAGCCCGGAGCTGGTGGTGCGCGGCTCCACCGCGCCGCTGCGCGGGACCCCGGTCAAGCGCTGAGGCGCGCGCCGGCCTCCGGCGCCATGCCATCGCCGGATGGCGGAACCGGCCGGCTTGCGGCGGCGGCAGGCTTTGCCCATGCTGCGCCGACGCCATGGCCAGCCGCCCGACCACCCCGCCGATGACCGCCACGAACCGGCAGACAGCCCTGCGCTATGCCTTCGCACTGGCGGTCCTGCCGGCGCTGCTGGCGGCCGGCCTGTGGATCGCACCGCTGTCGGTGGACCACTGGTCGTACCACCTGCAGTTCCTGATCGCGCTGGCCACCACCGCCTGGTGCGTACGGCTGGTGTTCCGCTCCAGCTATCCGCGCCCGCTGATCGTGGCCCTGGCGGCCAGCCTCGCCATGTGGACGCTGGGCGGGGCGACGCTGCTGGTGCAGATCGACTGGCAGCACTCGCTGGTGGACATGACGAACTACACCTACCTGTTGTTCGTCGGCTACGGCATCCCGCTGCTCTACGTGGCGGCCACCTACGGCGACCCGCATCCGTCGCGCCTGCAACGCGCGATGGACGCATTGCTGCTGACCCTGCTGGGCCTGCTGTACTGGCTCAGCATCGTGGACAAGCTGGATGCGCACGGCAGTATCAGCGCCGACGGCCTGTGGTACGCGCAGCACGCGCTCGACGCGGTGAACGTGTTCATGGCGCTGGCGCACACGATCCGCTGGCTGACCGCGGACTCGGCGGCCACGCGGCGGTTCTTCCGCATCACCAGCGTGTTCCTGCTCGGCTACGCGGCGTGCATCGGCATCCACAACCATTTCGACATGCAGGACGTGGGCGTCGGCTTCATCAGCAGGCTCGGCGACGTTTTGCCGCCATTGCCCTTCGTCGGGCTGGCGCTGATGCTGCATCATGGCCGTAATCTCCCCGCGGACGACGATGCCGCGGGCAGCGGCGTGCTGCAGCGGGTGCTGCCGGGCGTGGGCCCGATCCTGTTCCTGCTCGCGATCTTCGCGGTGGGCGTGAGCATCGACGACCGCCACACCTACCAGGTGCTGTCGATCGTGGGGTTGGCGATGGTGGCCTACATCGTGCGCAGCGTGCAGGTGCAGTACCGCTACCTGCAGGCGCAGGACCGGCTGCAGGGCATGGCCGCGGCGCTGGAGCGGCTGTCCTACACCGACGCCCTCACCGACCTGCCCAACCGCCGCGCGTTCGACCGCGCGTTCGCGCGGGAGTGGGCGTCGGCGATGCGCACGCCACAGAGCATGAGCCTGCTGATGATCGACATCGACCGGTTCAAGGACTACAACGACCTGTACGGCCACCAGGCCGGCGACCACTGCTTGCGCGCCGTGGCCCGCCTGATCGCCGGCACGCTGCACCGGCCCTCGGACTTCTGCGGCCGCTACGGCGGCGAAGAATTCGTCATCCTGCTGCCCGCCACGCCGCTGCAGGGCGCGGAAGTGGTGGCCGGCCGCATCATCGAGCGCATCCACACCGCGAACCTGCCGCACCGCCAGGGCATCGACGGCCGCGTGACCGTGAGCATCGGCGTTTCCGAACGCCACGCGATCGACCTGCACGCCGATGCGCTGCTGGAACGCGCGGACCGCAACCTCTATCGCGCCAAGGGCTTTGGTCGCCATCGCTGGGACGCGGGCGACAGCGAACCCTGACCGGCACAAGCCCCTGCGGAGGCGCTACGGCGTTTGCGCCAGCCTTTGTCCGGCGCTGCTGAAACGCATCGGCAGGTCGCCGCTGAAACCCTCCGGATGACCATCGGGCACCGCGAAGCGCCAGCGCAGCACGGTGGCCAGCGCGTGGGCGTCGAGCACGGGGTCGCCACTGGATTCGGACAGCGTCGCGCTGGCGACGCGGCCGTCGCCGTCGACAACCAGGTGCAGCAGCACCCGTCCCTGCAGATGGCCTTCCATCTGCGACCATGAGGTCGACAACTGCGGCATGGACACCGGCACCAGTTCCGGCGGGGGCGGTGCTGGTTCGGCCTGCGCGAGCGGCGCCATGGCCGGCAGCGTGGCGCGTGGCGCTTGCGCCATCCGGTGCGCCACACGCGCGTGGCGCCGCGGCTCGGCATGGCTGCTCGGCGCCGGCGCGAAGCCCGCCACGCGCTCGCTGGGGCCGGCCCAGCCGGCATTCAAACCGCTGAGCCATTGCGTGCCGGCAATGCCGACGGCCAGGGCGAGCAGGCTCAGGCTGGTGGTGGTGCGCAGACGCATCATGCGGCCTTTATGCCCCAATCCGCGCGAATCGCGGCTGAAGCTAGCGTTCGAGGATCGCGGTGACGCCCATGCCGCCCGCGGTGCAGATCGAGATCAGGCCGCGGCCCGAGCCCTTCTGCTCCAGCAGCTTCGCCAGCGTGGCGATGATGCGCGCGCCGGTGGCGGCGAACGGATGGCCGGTGGCGAGGCTGGAGCCATGCACGTTGAGCCGGGCGGGGTCGATCGCACCCAGCGGCGCATCCAGCCCCAGCCGGTTCTTGCAGTAATCCGCGCTTTCCCACGCGCGCAGCGTGCACAGCACCTGCGCCGCGAAAGCCTCGTGGATCTCGTAGTAGTCGAAGTCCTGCAGGGTGAGACCGTTGCGCCTGAGCAGGCGCGGCACCGCCACCGTGGGCGCCATCAGCAGGCCTTCGCCGTGCACGAAATCCACCGCGGCCACCTCGGCGTCGCGGAACCAGGCCTGCACCTTGAGGCCACGCTGCGCCGCCCAATCCTCGCTGGCCAGCAGCACCGCGGCGGCGCCGTCGGAGAGGCCGGTGGAGTTGCCTGCGGTAAGCGTGCCCTGGCCCGAGGTCTTGTCGAACGCGGGCTTGAGCGCCGCGAGTTTTTCCAGCGTGGTGTCGGGGCGCAGGAAGCCGTCGCGCGCCAGGCCGCGGAACGGCACGATCAGGTCGCCGAAGAAACCGGCGTCGTAGGCCGCGGCGAGCTTGCGGTGGCTGTCCAGCGCGAGCCGGTCCTGCGCTTCGCGGCTGACCTGCCACTGCTTCGCCATCTGCTCGCAGTGGTCGCCCATCGACTTGCCGGTGCGCGGCTCGGCCACGCCGGGGAAGGAGGGCTTGAGCTCCTTCAGCGATAAGCGGTGCAGCGCCAGCTTGAGCTTGTCCAGCGGCGTCCTGGCGCGGTTGACTGCCAGAAGGCGCTTGCGCAGGCGCGTGCCGAACACGATGGGCACGTCGCTGGTGGTATCCGAACCGGCGGCGATGCCGGCGTCGATCTGGCCGCTGGCGATCTTGTTCGCCACGATGATCGCGTTGTCCAGCGAGGTGCCACAGGCGCGCGCGGTGGTGATGCCCGGCGTGGTGGGGGCGAGGCCGGAGGAGAGCAGCGCCTCGCGCGCGAGGTTCCAGTCCGAGGCGTGCTTGATCACCGCGCCCAGCGCCACCTCGCCCAGTTCCACGCCGTGCAGGCCGTAGCGCTCGACCAGCGCTCCCAGCACCTTCACCGACATGCCGAAATTGCCCACGTCGGCATACGCCGTGTTGTTGCGACAGAACGGGATCCGCACACCGCCGATCACACCCACGCGCCGCTGCATCTGTTCCATTCCGGGGAAATCCGCCAAAGCCTGCCTGCAAGGCTAACCCGGCCTGCCGCGGTACGAAAGCGCGGCAGGCCGCACGGATGGCGTTTTGTTCACCGAATGCGGCCCCTGCCGCGTCCGGGCGACGGCGGCCCGCTTGCTAGAATGGCCGTTCCCCCTCGCGGATTTCGTCGCCGTGGAAGCAACCCCACTGATCGCCCTGCCCATCGTGCTCGCGCTGGAACCGGTGGCCGGCAGTACCTCGCGCGCGACGCTGGGCCGCGACGAGGCGGAGCAGCTGGCCGGCCTGGTCGCCGCCGACCTGCATGCGCTGCTGCCGCAGGTGGCACAGGCCCGGCTGGCGCTGGCCGGTGCGCTGTTCGACCCGGTGGAGCTGCTGCGGCCCGGCTTTCCGGTGTGGTCCACGCTGGACGAACTCGGCCGTCGCGTGCCGCGCGCCGGGGTGGCGCAGGTGGTGGCGTTCGGCAGCCACGAGGGCCGCATGCCGGCGCAACCGCTGGAACCCGCGGCGCAGTTCGCCGACGGCCCGATGCGTCTGCTGCCGCTGTCGCTGCTGGCGCCCGAGGACCTGGCCGCGGAGCTGTCCGAACAGATCGAGGTGCAACTGGTCGGCCGCGGCGAAGCCGGCGAGCGCACCGCCGACTGGCTGATGCGCACGCTGGGCGTGCGGCTGGAACACGCGCGCTACCTCAGCCGCAACGACCTGCTGGCGCTGACCTGCGTGCAGTACGAACACGTCAACCTCGCGCCGCTGTGGAGCCTGCTGGAAGCGGCCCTGCTCACGCCGTACCGCGAGGAAAACGTGCTCAGCGCGCGCGGCCTGGCGCTGCGCTACGCGGATGGCCGCGTGCTGGCGCAGTCGCCCGCCGCCTGGCTGGCCGCGCAAAGCGGCGACACGGCGCAGCGCGCGCACGACTTCGCCGGCCTGGTGTTCGAGCTGCGCCAGTACGCGGCGCTGCTGGACGCGCACACCCTGCCGCTGAGCCTGCAGTCCACGCCCGACGACGCGGCCGACGCCGGCTGGTTGCTGGAAGCCCTGGCCGCGGCGGACCCGCGGCATGAGGCGCCGCAGCTGTACGCCCACGAAGCGCCCGGCCTCGGCGTGGTGGCGGTCACCGTCGCGCAACCGGGCGAAGGCAGCAGGCCGCGCGTGCTCGCCCACGGCTATCCGCTGCACCCGCGCGCGCTCGGCCCATTGCTTGCCGCCCTGACCGACCGCTACGGCTGCGCCGCCGAGCTGCAGGCGACCGGCCGCATCGTGCTGGACGAACGCGGCCAGCTCGCCGCGCCGGCCGCGTCACTGCACTGAGCGAGGGGCTGCGTCCGCTTCGTCGAAAGCGGACTGGCGCGGATGCGGGCAGGACGTCGCGGGCGATGCCGTGATCCGGCCGGCCGACGGACCAGAGCCGGGCTTCCGGTTACAGCTCGGGACGAGGAATGCCCCGGCGACGATCGCCGGCGCCGGCACGCGCCCTCAGAGCACCTGCTCGTACATCGCGTAATGGCAGCGCCGCATGCCGAGCCGCTCGTAGGTCGCCTGGGCGCGGCTGTTCTCCGTCTCCACATACAGGCGCAGGCTCGCCGCCTTGGCGGCGCGGGCGCGGCGTTCCACCTCCGCATACAGCGCGCGGAACACGCCGTCGCGGCGCGCCCCGGGCACCACGTACACGCTCTGGATCCACCAGTAGTCGC
>JAJZET010000195.1 GCA_021805685.1 Pseudomonadota bacterium | reverse complement strand
GCACTGGCTGGGCCTGGATGTGCACGACGCCGGCGATTACCGCATCGACGGCGCCTCGCGCGTGCTCGAGCCGGGCATGGTGGTGACGGTCGAGCCCGGGCTCTACGTATCGCCCGACGACGCCAGCGTGGACGAACGCTGGCGCGGCCTCGGCATCCGCATCGAGGACGACGTGGCGGTGACCCGCGACGGCAACGAGGTGCTCAGCGCCGCCGTGCCGAAGGAGCCGCTGGAGATCGAGGCGCTGCTGGCGAAGCGTTGAAGTGGGGTGCCGTGAGTCGCGGGCTTGCCCGCCGCACCGGCACCGGGCGCGTACACCCGGCTAATCGCCCTGGTTCGCGAAGGCATCGCGCGTGAGGTTCTCCGGCGTGCCGTCGGTGCACACCACGTCGTCCTCGATGCGGATGCCGCCGTAGGGGCGAAAGGCGTCCACCCTGGTCCAGTCGATGTCGGCGGCGACGGGTTTCTCGCGCAGTTCGGCCAGCAGCATGTCGATGAAGTACAGGCCCGGCTCGATGGTCACCACCATGCCAGGCTCCAGCACGCGGGTCGTGCGCAGGTAGGGGTGGCCGGCCGGACGCGGGATGCTGCCGCCCTGCTCGCCCCGCTGGAAGCCGGCCACGTCATGCACCTGCAGGCCGATCGAATGGCCCAGGCCATGCGGGAAGAACGCCGAGGTGACGCCGGATTCCACCGCGCTCTCGGCGCTCATGCGGATGAAGCCGTGATCGCGCAGCACGCCGGCGATCACGTGGTGGGCGTGGAGGTGCAGCTCGGGGTAGCCCTGGCCGGCGCGCACCTTCGCCACGAAGCCCCGCTGCGCGGCGTCCATGCTGGCGATCAGCGCCTGGAATTCACCGTGGCCGATGCCGGCATAGGTGCGGGTGATGTCGCTGGCGTAGCCTGCGCTGCTAGCGCCGGCGTCGATCAGGAACGAGCGGTGCGCGGCCGGCGGCGTGCGATCGAAGTGCATGTAGTGCAGCACCGCGCCGTGTTCGTTGAGCGCGACGATGCTGGCGTAGGGCAGCTCGGCGTCGATCTGCTTCGCGGCGGCCAGGTAGGCGAGGTGGATGCTGAACTCGCTCTCGCCGGCACGGAACGCGGCCTCCGCCGCGCGATGCGCGCGCGCGCCGATGCGGCTGGCTTCGCGCATCAACGCCAGGTCGTAGGGCGTCTTGAACGAGCGATGCCAGTGCAGGCAGTCGAGCACCGGCTGCGGGTTGTTCGCCGTCACGCCATCGATGGCCGGGCAAGCCGATGCGACCACCGCGCTGTGGCCCTTCGGCAAGTGCGCCACAGCCTCTTCGGCGCTGCGCATGGTGACAATGTCGAAGTGTTCCACCCAATAGCCGTGCGGCGCCTGCGGCACCACGTGCCAGTAGTCGCGCGGTTGCACGAACAGCAGCTTCGGCCTGCTGCCCGGCGTGTAGGCGATCCAGCTGCCGGGGGCGTCGGCCAGCGGCAGCCAGTGCCTGAAATGCGGGTTGGCGACGAAGGGGTAGTCCTGGTCGTCGAGGAATTTGCCCGGCGGCGTGCCCGCGGCGATCAGCAGGTGGTCGAAGCCGCCCAGCGCCAGCGCCCGGTCGGCATGCGTGCACAGGGTGGCGAGGTGCGCGGTATAGAGCGGGGCGAGCTGCGCGTTCATGCGGGTTCCGGTCGGCAGGGTGGCTCCCGATTTTAATGCGCGCGCCGGATCCTCCCGCAACGCAGGGAAAGCCCCTACGCTAGGCTCCACTTCGCACACGCAGCGGGCAGCCCTTTCATGGTCGACGTCGCCACCGTCTTCAACGAGAGCATCACTCCCTACGCACCCGGTCCGCGCACCGACGCCGAGCCGCCGGTGAAGCACATCGTGGTGGTCGGTGGAGGTACCGCCGGCTGGATGACAGCGTTGCTGCTGGCCAATTCCGACTACGGTCCGCGCCTGCAGGTGACCGTGCTGGAATCGCCGCAGGTGGGCATCATCGGCGTGGGCGAGGGCTCCACGCCATGGCTGCGCGGCTTTTTCGACGGGCTGGGTATCGAGGAGTCGGAATGGATGCCGGCCTGCCATGCCACCTACAAGAATGGCATCCGCTTCGATGGCTGGTGCAGCAAACCGGGCTACGAGAGCTACTTCCACCCGTTCGCCTCGATGCTCGACAACATGACGATGACGCAGTTCGTCGGCAACGTGCACCGGCGGCTGGAGGGCGAGGATGTCGAAGCCCATCCCGACCGCTTTTTCATCGCCGAGCGGCTGGCCAGCAAGGGCCTGGGTCCGAGGCCGCGGCGCGATTTTCCGTTCGACGTCTGGTACGCCTACCACTTCGATTCGCACTTGCTGGGCGCCTTCCTCGGCAGGAAGGCGGTGGAGCGCGGCGTACACCACCTCTCCCGCCATGTGCACGACGTGAGCCTGGACGAGCGGGGCGACATCGCCGCGCTGCAGCTGGATGGCGGCGAAACGCTGGAGGCGGATTTCTTCGTGGACTGCACCGGGTTCGCCTCGCTGCTGATCGGCAAGGCGCTGAAGACGCCTTACGTCTCGTTCGCCGACAACCTGTTCAACGACGCCGCGGTCGCCCTGCCTTCGCCCACTGCGGGCTATGCGGACCGTCCGCTGGCGGCCGAGACCGTGTCCACCGCGTTGCGCCATGGCTGGGCGTGGAAGATCCCGCTGGCGCACCGCTACGGCAACGGCTATGTCTACAGCACCGCGTACTGCTCGGCGGACCAGGCGGAAACCGAATTGCGCACCCATCTCGGCCTGCTGGACGATCCCACGCCGGCGCGCCACCTGCGCATGCGCGTGGGGCGCGTCGCCAGGCACTGGAACCGCAACTGCGTGGCGGTGGGCCTGTCGCAGGGTTTCATCGAGCCGCTGGAAGCCACCGCGCTGCTGTTCGTGCAGCGCACCGCCACCATGCTGGTGAAGGCGCTGGAGAAGGGCGACCTCGGCGAGGCGGCGCAGGACGCTTTCAACGAAGCACTCAACGACCGTTTCGAGGGGACGCGCGACTACATCGTCACCCACTACAAGACCAACACGCGCACCGACACCGATTACTGGCGCGCCAACGCCGCCAACATCAACCTGTCTAGGCCGTTGCAGCAGCTGCTGCACACCTGGCTGGCCAGGCGGCCCATCGCGGGCGGCCTGCAGCAGGGCAGCTACGGCCGCGGCTACCCGATCATGTCGTGGTACTGCCTGCTCGCCGGCATGGGGCTGTTCCCCGATGCGC
>JAJZET010000029.1 GCA_021805685.1 Pseudomonadota bacterium | reverse complement strand
ATCAGCTGCGAGCCATAGATGGCGTCGCGATCGCGCAGGCGATCCCTGTCCTGGTCGTGCAGGCGATCCTGGTCGTGAAGCCGGTCTTGGTCGTGCAGCCGGTCCTGGTCGTGCAGGCGATCCTGCTGGGTGATGCCCTGTGCGGCACCCGCAGACGATTGCGTCTGGCCGCGCTGGCCCTGGCCGCCGCGCGACTGATAAGCCATCGCCGGCAGCGCGCCTGCCACGGTGATGGCCATACCCAGAATGAATATATGTCGTGAACGCATGGTGGACTCCTCATCGAAAGGCGGTGACAAGAACCGCACCTCGATCTTCGGCCGTGCCGGCACGGGGCCATGTTGATCACGATCAACTGTTCCTGCCTTGTCGCTGCCTGGCGGCGCGCAAAAAACGCATGTCATCGCCCATCGGTTTTCGTTGACCAGGGTCAACTCGGCCAGCCGTCGAATACCCAGCATGAAGCATCACGACACGGGGGCGCTCCGTCGGATCGGACGCGAGATGCATGGGCAACGCAAGGCAAAACGGAGGGTCGATGCTGGCGAAGCGGACGCTCGCTGCCGCGCTTTCCGCCGTGCTCCTCCAGGGTGCTTGCGAAGCGGCGTACGCGCAGATGCTGCAGACGGCGCCCCGCGCCGATGCGTCGGATACCTCGAACAGCGCCGGTACGTCGTCCGGCTTCAAGCTCGTGCCCGGCCTGGCCGCGGGCGTCAGCTACGACAGCAATGTCTATGCGACGCCGAGCCAGCCGCAGAGCGACCTGCTGTTCACGCTGTCGCCGTCGCTGCAGCTGACTGGGCAGGGCGAGGGACACAGCCTGAGCCTCGGCGTGCAGGCGACGGAAACGCGCTACCGCAGCAACCCCACCGAGGACAGCACCGACTACCAGCTGGACGCATCCGGCCGGCAACGCGTGAACGCCAATGGCGAGGTATTCGGCGGCGTGGGCTACGCGCAGGCGCACGAAGACCGCACGTCGCCCGATGACGTGCTCGGCACGCGCCCCACCGTGTTCACCGATGCCAGCGCGTACCTCGGGCTGTCGCAACGCTGGTCCGCCGTGTCACTGCGGGTCGGTGGCACCTTCGACCACCTGCTTTTCCGCAACGTGCGTGACGCCGCGGGCGACACGATCGACAACGCCGACCGCAACCGCGACGTGGTCGGCATCGGCCTCCGCCTCGGCTACGCGCTGTCGCCCCATGTCGACCTGTTCACGCAGGGCACCTACGACGCGCGCACGTACGCGCGCCGGATCGACGACAACGGCCTGCGCCGTGACTCGCAGGGCGATAGCTGGGTCATGGGCGTGGCCAGCCGCGACACGCGCGACCTGCGCGGCGAGCTCTACGCGGGCTGGCTCTCGCAGCATTACGCCGACCCGCGCCTGCCCGCGGTGGCCGTGCCGACGGCCGGCGCGCGCCTGTCCTGGCAGGCGGCGCCGGGAACCACGCTGGACGCCAACCTCAGCCGCGCGGTGGAGGAGACCACGCTGCCCGGTACGTCGAGCTATGTCGACACCAGCCTCGGCCTGCAGTTGCGGCGCGTGGTCAACGACCGCCTCACCGCCCGCGCCGGGGTGGACCTGACGCGCAGCGACTTCCGCGGCATCGCGCGGCGCGACGACCTGCTCGGCGCGGATGTCGGCATGAGTTACCGGATAAGCCGCAACCTGCTGCTGGACGCGAACTACCAGCTGCTGCAACGCCGCTCGAACGTGCCCGACGCCGAGTACGGCCGCAACGCGATCTACGTCGGCCTGCGCATGGACCGCGGGGCGGGCATCCTCGCGGAACATGCGCCGGCGATGGCGTCCGCGTCCTGGGGCGCGCTCGCCGGCGGCTTCTACATCGGCGCCGGCGCCGGCCACGGCGCGATGGACACGCGCGTCACCGGGCTGCGCGGCGAACACGGCACCTACCGCGGCGACTTTGCCGGCCAAGGCGCCAGCGAGACGCTGTTCGCCGGGTATGGCCTGGCGATCGGGCGCTGGTACCTGGCCGCCGAGGCCAACCTCGAGAACTCGCGGATCGACTGGCTTCACGACAAGACGCCGTCCAGCCGCGTGTTCGCCACCGACCAGCGCCGCACCCGCAGCCTGGCCATCCTTGGCGGCCCGCTGCTGCCGGGCGGCAACCTGCTGTTCGCCAGCGCCGCACGCCTGCGCGCCGGGTTCGACAGCCGCTACGCCGTGGAAGACGGCACGTCGCAGGCCCAGGGCAACGCGCGCTGGGCCAATGCCTACGGCCTCGGCATCGACGCACCGCTCAGCCGCCACCTGTTCGCCCGCGCGCATTACCAGGTGGCGCACTTCGAGGGCTACGACGTGCGCTACGAGGGCGGCGAGGACCGCTTCGCCGGCAGCGTCGGCCAGTTCCTGCTGGGGGCCGGCTGGCGATTCGGCGGGGCGCCCGAGCCGACGCCAAGCGATGCCGACCTCGACGGTTTCTACGCCGGCGCGCAGGGCGGCGACAACCGCTTCGGCAGCCGGCTGGACGCGATCCAGCGCCAGGCCGAGGTCCCCCAGGTCACCCAGTTCCGCACGGACTTCGGCGGCCGCGGTACCCAGTTCGGCGCCTTCGCCGGCTATGGCCACCGCTTCGGCCCGGTCTATGCCGGCATCGAGGTGGAGAGCGATGCCGACAACATGGCCTGGTACCACGAGAAGCAGCCGGGCGGCCGCACGTTCTCCACCGAGTGGCGCGGCAGCTATGGCGCGTCGCTGCGGCTGGGCTACGCCACGCGCTACGGCGGCCTGCTCTACCTGCGTGGCGGCCGCATCAAGGCACGCTTCGCCACCACCTACGTCAAGGGCGAAAACGCCAGCGCGTGGGTGGACCGCAACGACACCCGCAACGGAAGCCGCTTCGGCGTCGGCATGGACGTGCCGCTGACGAAGGCCGTGTTCGTGCGCCTGGACTACTCGGTCACCCATTTCGGCGCGATCGCCTTCACCACCACCCAGGCGCGCGCCGACCAGCTGCATTTCGCCAACTGGCAGTACCTCATGCGCATCGGCGCGGGGGTGCGCTTCTAGGACCACGCATCGAGCCTGCGCCCGCTCGACTCCAGACGTTTCTCCGCGGCCCGGGCGCAGGCCGCGGCCCTCACACAGCACGGAGATGGACATGAACACGCAACGCACATGGCGGCGAACGCCGCTCTACATCGGCCTGGCCGGGGTCGCCGCGGCGCTGGCGATCGGCGGCAGCCATGCCGCCTGGTCGCCGATCGCCAC
>JAJZET010000222.1 GCA_021805685.1 Pseudomonadota bacterium | reverse complement strand
CACCTCAGCCACGTGCGCGCGGACAACCAGTTCCCATACTGGATCTACGCCGGCCAGCAGGACTCCGGCACGGTGGGTATCGCCAGCCGCAGCGACTACGGCTCGATCTCCTTCCGCGACTGGAACCCGGTCGGCGGCGATGAGCGTGACTACGACCTGCCCTACCCCGGCGACCCGGGCATCGTGTTCGGCTCCGGGCTCGGCGGCCGCGTGTCGCGCTGGAACCGCAGCACCGGCGTGGTGCAGAACGTCGCGCCGTGGCCGGTGAGCAGCTACGGCCAGCGCGCCACCGACTTCAAGTACCACTACACCTGGATCACCCCCATCGCATTCTCGGCCAAGCCGCCGTATGCGCTGTACATGGGCGCGCAGGTGCTGTTCCGCAGCACCGACCAGGGCCAGCACTGGAGCGTGATCAGTCCCGAACTCAACGGCAAGACGGCCGGCGCGCGGAACTGCAAGGGCAATCCCACGCCGCAACAGGCACGCGACTGCGGCTACGGCGTGATCTACAGCATCGCGCCCTCGCCGCGTGACAACGACGAAATCTGGGTCGGCACCGACGACGGCCTGGTGCAGCTCACCCGCGACGGTGGCAAGAGCTGGCACAACGTCACGCCCAAGGGCTTGCCGGCGTGGGGCAAGGTCAGCTCGATCGACGTCTCCGCATTGCAGCCCGGCACTGCCTACGTCGCGGTGGACAACCGCCGCCAGGACGACCACACGCCGCACGCGTGGCGTACCAGCGACTATGGCGCACACTGGACGAGCATCGCCGCCGGCCTGCCCGCACACGACTTCGTCAGCGTGCTGCGCGCCGATCCGAAGAAGGCCGGGTTGCTCTATGCCGGCACCGACCGCGGCGTGTACGTCTCCACCGATGACGGCGCGCACTGGTGGTCGCTGCAGCGCAACCTGCCCACCGCCTGGGTGCGCGACCTGCTGGTGCACGGCGACGACCTGATCGCCGCCACCCAGGGCCGCGCGATCTGGATCCTCGACGACGTCAGCCCGCTGCGCCAGGCCAGCACCTCGGCGGCCGTGCAGCTGTACGCGCCGGCGCCGGCGGTCCGCGTGCGCGCCAACGAGAACAAGGACACGCCTCTGCCGCCAGGCACGCCGCTGGGCACCAACCCGCCCACCGGCGCCATCATCGACTACCGCCTCGCGCAGGCGGCCCACGGCCCGGTCACGCTCAGCATCTACGACGCCAAAGGCCAGCTGGTGCGCCGCTACCGCAGCGACGAGCAACCCGTGCATCGCGATGCCGACCGCTACTTCGAGAAAGGCTGGCTCGGTACGCCGCAGCAGCTTACTGCTGCCGCCGGCATGCACCGCTTCGTATGGGACCTGCGCTACCCGCGCCCGCACGCCATCGAATACGGCTACAGCATCGCGGCCACCTGGGACAGCGACACCCCGCTCACGCCGGAAGGCCCGCTGGTGCTGCCCGGCAGCTACCAGGTGGTGCTGCATGCCAACGGCAAGGACTACCGCGCGCCGCTCACCGTGACGATGGATCCGCGCGAACACGTAGCCACCGCCGACCTCGCCGCCGGCCTCGCTTTCTCGCGGCGCATCGGCGGAACGTTACAGCAGGTCTGGAGCCACTACGGCGAAGTGCAGTCGCTGCGCAAACAGCTCGATGCACTGCACGCCAGACTGGCCGGCGACGCGGCGAACAAATCCCTGCTCGGCGCCGTGGACGCGCTGGACGCAAAGACCAAGCCGCTGGTCAGCGGCGACGGCGAATACGCCTCGAACCTGCACGCGATGAGCGACGCGCTCACCGCCATCGCCACCGACGTCGAAGGTGCCGACCGCGCGCCCACCCAAGGCCAGCAGCAGGCGCTGGCCGAATACGAGGCCAACCTCGGCAAGGCGCTGGCGCTGTGGACGTCGATCCGCAACACCGACCTGCCGCAGCTCGACCAGCAGTTGCAGGCAGCGCACCTTCCCGCCGTGACGCTGGCGGCAATGAAGCAGCCGGCACCGAACAGCGATGTGGATGCGGACCAGCCATAGCGCATCCGCACCCCTCCCAACGGGCCAAAGGGCCGCCTTGCAGGGCGACCCTTGCGTATGCGGCGACGCAAACGGATCGCAGGGGTTTTGGCTGGATCCAGGCTGTCGCCGGGCTGCGCAAGCCGCGCGTGGCGGGCATTGGCACAATGCGCGGCTGGATGACCCGGGAGTCTGCAGCCTGCAACCTGATCCGGTTGATTTTGAAATGTCGCACCGGCCGGTTGCGTTGGCCGACGCCTGCTCATGGGTTGCAATGATCGCAGCGGCCTGGATCGGCCCACGCCGCTTCGGATGTACGTTCACGGCGGTGACCACATCCGGCGCACACCGAGACTGCGGCTCGGATCCTGTCGGTAGGCGCGTGGCAGGCCGCGCATGGCAGGCCGGTGAGCCACTCGGTTGCAACGAACCCCTCCCGGCCGCAGTCCGGGCAGCGTGACCGGTAGCGCCGCAGCAGGTCGATGGTCGCGCGCCGAATGGCGCGCATGCGGGTCGGATTGCGATGCGCACGCATATCCGTTTCAAGATAGGCCGCACCACAGAGCGCAACGCACTCGGCTACCGCAGCGAGGAGCCCGGTCATGGTCATGGCGTTCTTGCGCAACAGCTTGAGCGGCGCCGACTTGCCGTCCTCAGTGCCGATCACGATGACGCCGTGGGACGGAAAGCCCACTCCTTGCGCAAAAGCCGCAGCGGCTTCGCTCTCCGTCACCACGCAGTACGCGTAGTTGGTTCGTGACGTGACATGGTGCCCGACGACCTCGACACCGTTGCGTCGATCCATCAACAGCACCAGTTCGCTGTCGCAGGGGACGAACGGTACCTGTGGATGGGGTCCGAAGCTTCCTTCGCTGGCAATGCCGATCTGCGCGTAAGGGACGTGTTCAAACGCTGCGGCGATCTTGGCCCTTGCCGTCGCCAGTGGCGTATCCGTCCGCGGCACGTCGCGGCTGAAGGTCCCGAAGCGATCCGTGTCGAAATCAGGCGGGAGCTCGGCGCGTAAACCCAAGGCACCACGCAACAGGGGAGCAATGACGCTCTCCTTACCATGCATGGTGGCGATCACGGCACAATCGGACGGCATCAGAAATACCCCGCCCGCTTTTGTCGCTCAAGGCCGCCGCCCGAGTCGCGGTCGCCCAACCTGCCCTCGCGCTCCGACAAGCGCGAAGCCATGGTCTCGGCGGTTACAGCCGCGAGATCGGCTGCGTTGGACTCCACCGC
>JAJZET010000141.1 GCA_021805685.1 Pseudomonadota bacterium | reverse complement strand
CGCAGATCCTCTCCGGCGCGGTGATCGAGCCCGGTCCGCTGGACGCCCTGCTGCCCGGCTGGCGCGACAATCCGCCGCCGATCTGCGTGCCCGCCACCGAGGACGAGTTCTGGCTGCTCAGCAAGACCGGCGGCCGTAAGCTGCCGGTGCCGCCGGGCATGAACAACCACGGCAACTTCATCGTCTCGCTGGGCGCCATGTGCGCCTGGCTGGCGCCGCAGGCCGAGGCGCTGGGCGTGGACGTGTTCCCCGGCTTCGCCGCGGCCGACACCGTGTTCAACGACGACGGCTCCGTCGCCGGCGTGCGCATCGGCGACATGGGCGTGGCGAAGGACGGCTCGCACAAGAGCGGCTACACCCAGGGCATCGACATCAAGGCCAAGGTCACCGTGCTGGCCGAAGGCGCGCGCGGCAGCCTCACCAAGCAGCTGATCAAGCGCTTCCAGCTCGACAAGGACAGCGACCCGCAGGGCTACTCCATCGGCATCAAGGAGCTGTGGCAGGTGCCCGCGGGCCGCGTGCAGCCGGGCAAGATCGTGCACAGCTTCGGCTGGCCCGCCGACAGCCACACCTACGGCGGCAGCTTCCTCTACCACCTGGACAAGGACCGCATCGCGCTGGGCTACGTCAGCGGGCTGGACTACACCGATCCCAACTACCAGCCGTGGGAAGCCTTCCAGCAGTGGAAGAACCATCCCTCGGTGAAAGCGCTGCTGGAAGGCGGCAGCATTCTTTCCGCCGGCGCGCGCGCCATCGTCACCGGCGGCTGGCAGTCGTTGCCGAAGTGCGAGATGCCCGGCGCCCTGCTGATCGGTGACACCGCCGGCCTGCTCAACGTGCCCAAGGTCAAGGGCACGCACCAGGCGATCCGCAGCGGCATGCTCGCCGCCGAACACCTGGCCGCCAGCCACCTGGATGCCGCCGGCTTCGACGCCAAGCTGCGTGGCTCCGAGGCGATGGCCGAACTGAAGAAGGTGCGCAACATCAAGCCCGCCTTCAAGAAGGGCCTGTGGTTCGGCATGCTCAACGCCGCGTGGGAAACCGCCATCGGCGGCCGTTCGCCGTGGACGCTGAAGAACAAGGCCGACTACACGATGCTGCACAAGCTCGGCCAGTGCGAGGAGCCGAAGCGCGACTACCTGCAACGCGAACTCGCTCCGCGCGACCGCCTCGCCGGCGTCTACTTCGCCGCCACCGAGCACGACGAGGACCAGCCCATCCACCTGCAGGTGGCCGACACCTCGGTCTGCGTGACCAAGTGCGCCGAGGAATACGGCAACCCCTGCACCCGCTTCTGCCCCGCCAACGTCTACGAGATCGTCAGCGACACCATGCCAGACGGAAGCAGTGGCAAGCGCCTGCAGATCAACGCCGCCAACTGCGTGCACTGCAAGACCTGCGACATCAAGGACCCGTACCAGATCATCAACTGGGTCACGCCGGAAGGCGGTTCGGGGCCGAATTACCAGAATCTGTGACGTTGCGACAGCTCATCGGCTCACCCGATCGGCGTTGAAACCCGACCGCTTGCAGCTCTCCCTCCCTGAACGCGGGAAAGGACCATGGATGGCCTTGCTTTGAGGAGCGAGGAAGTCGAAGGACATCGGCGGTAACTATTTGCGGGCTGGATCAATAAACTCAAGCACCTGCCACTTGTTGCGTTGCGCGCAACACGCTAGGATGCGCAGCATGATCAAGTCGTTCCGGCACAAGGGTTTGCGCAAACTCTTCGAAACCGGAAGCACGGCTGGCATCCAGGCAAGCCATGCCAAAAGGCTACGCATGCAACTGTCTGCCCTGGATACCGCGCAGTCCGTTGATGACATGGATTTGCCGGGCTTCGCACTTCATCCGCTCAAAGGCGAGATGCGTGGCCGCTGGGCGATCTCGGTCAACGGCAACTGGCGGCTGACGTTCGAATTCCAGGACGGGAACGCCTACGTCCTGGACTACGAGGACTACCACTGATGGCCATGCACAACCCTCCCCATCCCGGCGAGTTCATCACCAACATCTACCTAGAGCCCAACGGCATCAGTGGTCGCGAGCTTGCGGTGAAACTCGACGTAGCCGCCTCCACCCTCAGTCGCATCCTGAAGGGCACGAGCCGCGTCACCCCGGAGATGGCGCTACGTCTTTCCAAGGCGATCGGCCGCACTCCCGAGAGCTGGCTTCTAATGCAGGACCATCATGATCTCTGGGTTGCACGTCAACACGTGGACCTGAAGCGCGTGGCCAAACTTCGACTGGCGGCGGCCTGAATCGACCCCATCGGGCCGCGAATCACCGAAATGCATGGGTCCTGTCCCGGACACCCGCCAAACCGGTGATATCAAGGATTCATATGAAATTGTCACATGGGCCACACCGGAAGGCGTCCCAGGGCCGAATGACCACAACCTGCGAGCGAGCGAGGGCGTTCCGCTGAGCGGCAAGTTGTCATGGCGGCTGAAGCGCCTGGGTTACCTCGCGCAGCGCACCCGCGCCAGCCTGGCGCTGCGCGGCTGGTGGGGCACGCTGGCGCGCATGCGGCAAGAGTTCCAATCCCGTCCTGAACGTGACGACACGCTGGAACTGCTGCCGCTGGACGAACCGTTCGCGCCGTTCGCCTTGCCGACGACGGACACCCCCCACGTCTCCATCGTAATCCCGGTGCATGGCAAGCTCGCCTACACCCTGGCCTGCCTGCGCTCACTGGCGAAGCACGGCGCACAGGCCGGGTTCGAAGTGATCGTGGTCGACGACGCCTCGCCCGACGACAGCGCCGCCACGCTGGCAAAGGTCGGCGGCCTGCAACTGCTTTGCAACGCCGGGAACCTCGGCTTCGTGGGCAGTTGCAATGCCGGCGCGGCAGCGGCGCGCGGGGAATTCCTGCTGTTCCTCAACAACGACACCCAGATCACGTCCGGCTGGCTCGACGCGCTGCTGCGCTGTTTCGACGAACGGGCCGATTGCGGCATCGCCGGCAGCCGGCTGGTGTATCCCGACGGCCGCCTGCAGGAAGCCGGCGGCCTGGTGTTTGGCGACGGGAGCGCCTGGAACTACGGACGCTTCGAACCGCGCAACGGCGGCGCCTTCCGCTACCGCCGCGAAGCCGACTACGTCTCCGGCGCGGCGCTGATGATCCGTCGCGAAACGTTCCAGCGCATCGGCGGATTCGACACCCTCTACGCCCCCGCCTACTACGAAGACGCCGACCTCGCTTTTGCCGTGCGCCAGCTCGGCCTGCGCGTGTACTACGAGCCGGCGAG
>JAJZET010000237.1 GCA_021805685.1 Pseudomonadota bacterium | reverse complement strand
ACATGTACCAGCTGAAGATGCCCTTGCCGCCGGCCTGCGCGTTGACGATGTCGGTAAGGTTCAGCGAACCGGCCAGCACCAGCACGCACACCAGGCACAGGCCCATCGCCAGCTCGTACGAGATCACCTGCGCCGCGGAACGCATCGCGCCAAGCAGCGCATAGCGCGAGTTCGACGACCAGCCGGCGAGGATGATGCCGTACACGCCGATCGAGGTCATCGCCAGCAGGTAGAGCAGGCCTGCGTTGGCGTTCGACAGCACCAGCTTGGCGCCGAACGGGATCACCGCCCATGCCGCCAGCGCCGGCACCAGCGCGATCAGCGGCGCGAGGTAATACAGCGCGCGGTTCGCGTTGGTCGGCAGGATCACTTCCTTCAGCAGCAGCTTCACCACGTCGGCGAAGGCCTGCAGCAAGCCGAACGGACCGACCTTGTTCGGCCCCATGCGGACGTGCATCCAGCCGAGCACCTTGCGCTCCCACCATACGTAGAGCGCCACCGTGATGACCAGCGGCAACACGATGCACAGGATGTGGATGACCGGCCAGACGACCTGGTTGAGTAGCTGTTCGCCCATGTGCCTTACGCCCTGCTCAAGGTGATGGCTGCGCCGTGGGGCGGCAGCGTGGCGGTGGTGTCCTGCGCGGCCTCGATCCACACGGCGCCGTCGGGCACGGCGCGGTCGACAGCTACCGGTAGCGTGGTGTCGCCGACGCGCACCGCCGCACCGTCGGCCAGGCCGAGGCGCGCGGCTTCGTCCGCGTTGATGCGAACGGCCGGTGCGCGGTTCAGCGGATGCGCGTTGAGCGCGGTGGCACGGCGCAACACCGCGTCGCCGCGATAGATCGGCCAGGTGGCGATGCGTGCCAGGCCCGCCACCGGCTTGCGCGCGGCGAGCGAATGTCGCGCCGGGACGGCACGCGCCGCGATGCCTTCGCGCAAGCCCGCGAGGTCGTCGAACTCGAAAGCGGTGAACTGCATCAGGCCGCCCAGCGCACGCAGCACCTTCCAGCCCGGCCGAGCGTCGCCCGGCGCCTTCGCGCCGGCCTGCACCGCCTGCGACAAGCCGTCGACGTTGACCAGCGTGCCGTCGGTTTCCGGCAGCAGGGCGATCGGCAGGATCACGTTGGCCACCTCGCGCAGCGCGGCGCTGGCGTAGGCGCTGAACGCCACCACCTGTTGCGCGCCACGCAGTGCGTTGAGCGCCAGCGTGCCGTCGGCGAAATCATGCGGCGGCTCCACGCCGTACAGCAGGTAACCCTTGCGCGGCTGGACCAGCATGGCCTGCGCATCCAGCCCGCCGTTGCCCGGCACCACGCCGAGCTGGCCGAGGCCGATGGCGTTCGCGCCCACCGGCAGTTCGTCGTAGCCGGCACCAGTGGCCGTGGCGACGAAACGCGCGATGGCGCGCAACCACGAAGCCTCCGGGTGGGTGGCCGCGGCTTCGCCGAGGATCACCACCGCCTTGCCCGACTTCAGTGCGGCAATCGCGGCGTGATCACCCTCGTCGCTGGCGGCGGCATTGATCGCATCGGCCAGCTCGACCGGCGCGGCGGCACCTTCCGCGACGGCAGCGCGGGCCAGCGCCAGCATCGCATCGACCATGCCTTGCGGCGGCACGATGGCGGCACCGGCCAGCTTGTAGTTGAACTCGAACGCGACCGGATTGACCGCATACACCCGGGCGCCCTGCTTGGTCGCCTGGTGCAGCCGATGGTTGAGCAGCGGCATCTCGCGGCGCAGGTCGGAGCCGACCAGCAGTGCGGCGCGCACCTGCGATACCTCCGCCACCGGCAGGCCGAAACGGCTGGCCACGGCGTTGTCGGCAAAATCGAGCTGGCGCAGGCGGTGGTCGACGTGGGCCGTGCCCAAGCCGCGCGCCAGGCGCATCAGCAGGTCGGCTTCCTCGTTGGTGGTGGCGGGATGCACCAGCACGCCCAGCTCGCTGCCCGGCACGCTCCTCAGTGCCTCGGCAGCAACGGAAAGCGCGTCGTCCCAGGTGGTCTGCTGCCACTGGCCGTTGCGCTTGACCTGCGGCGCGCTCACGCGATCCGCCGCGTACAGGCCCTGGTGGCTGTAGCGGTCGCGATCGGACAGCCAGCACTCGTTGACCGACTCGTTGTCGCGGGGCACCGTGCGCAGCACGTCGCCACGACGCGTGTGCAGCCACAGGTTGGAGCCCAGCGCGTCGTGGTAGGCGACCGACGGCTTGGCGATCAGCTCCCAGGCGCGCGCCTGGTACTGGAACGGCTTGTTGGTGAGCGCGCCCACCGGGCAGACGTCGATGATGTTGCCGGAAAGCTCGGTCTCGACCGTCTTGCCGATATAGGTGCCGATCTGCAGGTTCTCGCCGCGGCTCATGCCGCCGAGTTCGTAGCTGCCGGCGATCTCGCTGGTGAAGCGCACGCAACGCGTGCACTGGATGCAGCGGGTCATTTCGGTGGCGACCAGCGGCCCGATGTTCTCGTCGGCCACGGTGCGCTTGCGCTCGGTGTAGCGCGACACGCTGCGGCCGTAGCCCAGCGCCACGTCCTGCAGCTCGCACTCGCCGCCCTGGTCGCAGATCGGGCAGTCCAGCGGGTGGTTGATCAGAAGGAACTCCATCACGTCCTTCTGGAACTTCAGCGCCTTGTCCGAGCGCGTGGTGACCTTCATGCCCTCGCCCACCGGCGTGGCGCAGGCCGGCTGCGGCTTCGGCATCGGGCGACCGCCCATCTCCACGTCGACCAGGCACATGCGGCAGTTGGCGGCGATCGGAAGCTTGCGGTGGTAGCAGAAACGCGGGATGGCGATGCCGACGGCGTCGGCCGCCTCGATGATCATCGCACCCTTGCGGATCTGCGTGGGCTTGCCGTCGATCTCGATGTTGACGAGGTCAAGCGCGGCATTGCTGGTGGGCTGCGCACTCATGCAGCGACTCCACGGTTGGCGGCGAGCCGGTCCTCGGTCATCGAGCGACCATGCTGCACGTAATATTCGAATTCGTTCCAGAACTTGGCGAGGAAGCCCTGCACCGGCCACGCGGCGGCTTCGCCGAACGCGCAGATGGTGTGACCCTCGATCTGGCCGGCGATGGCCTTGAGGCGGTGCAGGTCGTCCTGCGTGCCCTTGCCTTCCACGATGCGGGTCAGCACGCGGAACATCCAGCCGGTGCCCTCGCGGCACGGCGTGCACTGGCCGCAGGATTCGGCGTGGTAGAACTGCGCGATGCGATGGCAGGCCTTCACCATGCAGGTGGTCTCGTCCATCACGATCACCGC
>JAJZET010000152.1 GCA_021805685.1 Pseudomonadota bacterium | reverse complement strand
GCCCTCCTCGCCGGGCTGCCATTGTCCGGCCAGGCCGCCGTCCCAGGGTAGCCGTGGCAAAAGCTGCAGCGCCTCCAGCGGCAGGCTGCCGGGCAAGCGCAACCACCCACGGGCACGCGCCGCCGGCAACGGTGGCTCGTCCGGCAACTGCGCCCGCAGCTTGCGCCAGTACGGTGTGAACACCCGGTAGGGCTGGCCCTCCGCCGTGGCCAGCTGCCACGGCTCGCACCACAGGTTGCCGGGAGCGCTGTGCACGGCGATGCCGTCGGCGCGCAGCGCCGCCTTGAGCGCGGTGTCCTGCGCGATCGCGACAGGCTCGTAGCGACGGCTCCAGTACACCGTGCGGGCGCCGCTGACGGCGATCAGCGCGCGCAGCGCGGGCAGGCTGTCGCCGCGCGCGATGTGCAGCGCGGCGCCCTGTGCTTCCAGGCCTCGCTGCAAGGCTTCGAGCGCGCGGTGCAGCCACCAGCGGCTGGCCGCGCCGGGCTTCCATGGCGCCTCTTCGTGCGGCGCGTGCAGGTACACCGGAAGAACGCGTTCGTGCGCGGCACAGGCTGCGGCGAGCGCAGGCTGGTCGGTCAGTCGAAGGTCGCGTCGGAACAGGACGAGGGCGGTATCGTGCATGGCTGGCGGTGGCTTGTTCGGGGTGCGGTTACGTCCGGTCCAGCCAGCCATCGCGACGGCGACGGCAGGGCTGCAACCGGTCGCTGCCACCCCTCGAAGGTGCGGGCAGGGAGGTATATCCGATTGGGGTCCTTACGTGCACGCCGCCGGATCGGATGCACTCTCGCGCGACTCCCTGCGCCCGCGCGGCCCGGACCGCCGCTCAGCGGTAGATGATGTCCTTGCGCTCCGGGGCGAGGCGGGCGAGCAGGCGGTTCTGCACGCGCACTGGCACGTGCTGGTGGTTCATGGCGGTGATCAGGTCCTGCACCACGGCGTTGAACGTCGCCTCGTCGATGTGCATGCCGCGGTGCACCTCGGCCATCGAGTCGCCGGTGTAGCGGCAGGGCCCTTCGGCCAGCTGGCAGAGGTAGTCGGTGAAGTGGGTCTGGAAGAGGCCGATGTCGACGTGCCGGAAGGCGGGAGCCACCAGCGGGTCGCGGGCGAAGGCATCCAGCAGTTGGTCGGTAATCGCGGCGATGCCGTTGCGGCCACCGAGTTGCACGTACAGCGTGGGATTGCGCGTCGGTGTGCTAGCGCAACCGGCCAGCAGCAAGAGTGCGGTGGCGAGGCAGCTCAGATGGCGTTTCATCACAGACTCCCCTGCAGCGAGACATACCAGCCGCGTTGGTTGCGCAGGCCGGCGATCGGGCCGAGCGACACATAGGCGGCCGTCAGCGCGACATGCTTGCAGGGGAACCAGGCCACGAACAGGTCGGACGCATGGCTTTCGCGGGCGAACGACAGGTTGTCGGGCTTCTGACGGTACTCCGCGCCCACCGCCACATGGGGATCGGGCATCACGGCGAGCGAACCCTCGCCGACCAGCCTGCGCCCGCCACGGTCGCCACCGAAGCCGAGCAGGCCGAACTGGTTGGCGGCTGTGGAACGCAGCGTGACGTTCCACAGCAGGTTGTATCCCGCGGCCGCACCCAGCAGCAATTGGCTGGCGGCCAGATAGATGTCAGTACCGCTATCCCGCCGCGCGCCGGCCAGGTGCGGGATGGTGAAGTCGAGCAGGCGCTTGTGCTGCACGCCGAGCGAGAATTGCGGCAGCGGCCCATAGACCAGGTCGCCGGCGAGGCGGAGCTTGGCACCGAACACGTCCTGGCGCAGCGCCGCGCCGGGATCGCCGATCGCCTGGCCAAGCGTGCCGAGGTCGAAGCGGTCGCGCGCGGCGGAGAGTTCCACCCGGTTGTGCCAGGTGAAGGCGGCGCCCCAGGCGTCGAGCCGGTAGTCGGGCAGATCGAGCCGGGTACGGAACGCGGTGGCGCCCGACTGCTCGCGGGTGCCGTAGCCGGCCAGTACCGCCCATGGCACCAGGCCACCACCGGCGCTGCCCTCGATCTCGGTCACTCCGCCGGTGGCCAGCAGGCGGCCGTCGCCGGCATGCGCGGCAAGGGGCAGGGCCAGTGCGAGCAGGCAGCCGGGGCGGGCGAGAAGCTTCATGCGGAGGCCATGGTTGTCTCGGCCGCGCGACGGCGTGCGGCCTCGGTAAGCCAGCCGGTGGCCTCGGCTGCGACCATCGGGCGGCTGATCAGGTAACCCTGCGCGCTGTCGCAGCGATAGTGCTGCAGCAACTGCAGCGTGCGCTCGGTCTCCACGCCCTCGGCGACTACCTTCAGTCCCATGTTGTGGGCCAGCTCGATCGTCGATCGCACGATCACGGCGTCGTCTTCGTCTTCATCCATGCCGATGACGAAAGACTTGTCGATCTTGAGCTCGTCCACGGGTAGGCGCTTGAGATGGGACAGCGAGGAATAGCCGGTGCCGAAGTCGTCGATCGCCAGCCGCACGCCGCAGGCCTTCAGGCGGTTGAGCACCTCCAGCGAGCGCAATGCATCGCGCATCACGGCGGTCTCGGTGATCTCCAGCACCAACCGGCCCGGGTCGAGCCGGTAGTGCGCCAGGTGGCGCGCCAGCAGGTCGGGCAGCTCGCCGCTGGCCAAGTCCATCGCCGAGAGGTTCAGCGCGACCCCGACATCCAGTCCGTTCTCGACCCATTCGGCGCACTGACGGATCGCCTCGTGCAGAACCCATTCGGTGAGCGGCCGGATCAAGCCCGAGTGCTCGGCCAGTGTGATGAATTCGTCCGGCGGCACCCGACCGTGGCGCGGATGCTGCCAGCGCAGCAGCGCTTCGACCTGCGCGACCTGCCGGTTTTCCAGCTGCAGTTTCGGTTGGTAGAAAAGCGCGAGTTCGCCATTGGGTACGGCGTGCCGCAGGTCGTTGACCAGCGACAGCCGGTGCAGATGCTCGGCATCGCGTCCGCTGCGGTACGCCTGCAACCGCTGCCGTGCCTCCTTGGCGTCGTACATGGCGATGTCGGCCCGGCGCAGCAGTTCGTCCACTTCCTCGCCGTGTTCCGGAAACACCGCCATGCCGGCGCTGGCCTCGAGGAAAAGTTCCACCGAACCGGCTTGAACGGGACGCGAGATATCAGCCAGCAGGTGCTCTGCGCGCTGGTCGAGAAGCGTGCGATCAGCGGCGCCGATCAGCACGACGAATTCGTCACCGCCGA
The DNA here is from genome assembly GCA_021805685.1 of Pseudomonadota bacterium. Taxonomy (GTDB): domain Bacteria; phylum Pseudomonadota; class Gammaproteobacteria; order Xanthomonadales; family Rhodanobacteraceae; genus Rhodanobacter_A. Next base: position 82 of record JAJZET010000152.1, on the reverse strand, counting down.
AACGGGCCAGCGCATCACCTTCACTCAGGCCATCCCGCAGGCGCCGCGCCACTTCCACCAGCACCAGGTCGCCGATGGCGTG
>JAJZET010000021.1 GCA_021805685.1 Pseudomonadota bacterium | reverse complement strand
TGCTGCAATCGGCCTGCGCGCAGATCCATGCCTGGGATCGGGCCGGCATGCCGCCGATCCGCGTGGCGGTGAACGTGTCTGCGCGCTGGTTCGGCCACGCCGGCTTCATCGCCCACCTCGGCCGCACCCTGCAGGCGAACGAGGTGGCGCCGAGCCGGCTGGCGCTGGAAATCACCGAGGGCACCATGCTGCGGCTGGGCGACGACACCGAGCGCACCATGCATGCATTGCATGTGCTGGGCGTGGAGGTGGCCATCGACGATTTCGGTACCGGCTATTCCTCGATGTCCTATCTCAAGCTGCCGTCGGTGACCAGCCTGAAGATCGATCGTTCCTTCGTCACCGGCCTGCCCGACAGCAGCAACGACGTGGCCATCGCCGAGGCGATCATGGCGATGGCGCGCAGCCTGGGCCTGCGCACCATCGCCGAGGGCATCGAAACCGAAGCGCAGCATGAATTCCTGTTGCACGCCGGATGCGACGAAGGGCAGGGCTACCTCTACGCCGCCGCCTTGCCGCCAGCTGCCATCGAACGCATGCTCAGCGCACGCGCGCGGCCGGGGCCGGCGTCGCTGAGCCTGGTGCCGCAGCACCGCAAATGATGGACTGTCTCGCGTGACCGGTGCCTTCGACCTGCATGCCTACCTGCAACGCATCGGCCATGCCGGCCCGGTCGAACCGGACGACGCCACGCTTGGCGCACTGGCGGCGGCCCACGCAGCGGCGATCCCGTTCGAGAACCTCGACCCGCTCTGCGGCGTGCCGGTGTCATTGCAGCTGGAGGCCATCGCGCACAAGCTGGTGCGCCTGGGACGCGGCGGCTACTGCTTCGAACAGAACCAGTTGTTTGCCGCTGCGCTGCGCGCCATCGGCTACACGGTGCACGGGCTGATCGCGCGCGTGCTGTGGAACCAGCCGGAGGATGCGATTACCGCACAGACCCACATGCTGCTGCTGGTGAGCGCGGGCGAGGAGCGCTGGCTGGCCGACGTGGGTTTCGGCAGCATGACGTTGGCCGGTGCGCTGCGACTGGAGCCTGGCGTGCCGCAGGCCACGGCGCTGGAACCGTTCCGGCTGCTCGAGCACGACGGAGAGTGGCGCATGCAGGCCTGCGTGCGCGGCGATTGGCTCACGCTTTACCGCTTCGACCTGCAACCGCGCGAGCACATCGACTTCGTGGTGGCCAACCATTTCGTCTCGACCTTCCCCGACTCGCGCTTCGTGCGTCGCCTGGTCGCCGCGCGTACCTGTGCCGATCGCCGGCTCAGCCTGCTCGACCGTGAATTCACCGTGCGGCGCCCGGGGTTCGAGCCTGCGCGCCGCACATTGCGCGATGCCGCGGAGGTTTGCCGTGTGCTGGAACAGGATTTCCTGCTGCGGCTTGCGGACCGGGCCAGGCTGGAGCGACGGATCGAGCAACTGTCCTAATCGACTCAGCTCTCCGCCCAGCGGCGCAGCAGGTTGTGGTAGGTGCCGGTGAGCTGCAGCACGGCAGCGCGGTCGGCGCCGGTGGCGACCAGCCGCTGGATCGAGGCGTCGAGTTCGAACAGCAGGCGGCGGCAGCCGTCGTCGCGTACCAGACTCTGCACCCAGAAGAACGCCGCCACCCGTGCGCCGCGGGTCACCGGCTGTACGCGGTGCAGGCTGCTCGCGGGGTAGATGATGGCGTCACCGGCGGGCAGCTTGACCGCGTGTTCGCCGTAGGTGTCGCTGATGATCAGCTCGCCGCCGTCGTAGTCTTCCGGCTCGCTGAGGAACAGGGTGCAGGAGATGTCGCTGCGCAGCTGCTCGCCGTCCGGCAGGGCCATCACCGAGCCGTCCACGTGCATGCCGTATTCGCCGCCACCCTCGTAGCGATTGAAGCGGGGCGGCAGAATGCGCCGCGGCAGGGTGGCGGCGTGGAAGAGCGGATTCCCGGCCAGCGCGGCGAGCAGCGCTTCGCCCAGTTGCCGGCGCAGTGGCGAGGCGTCGGGCAACTGCCGGTTGCGCTTCACCTGCGCCCCTTGCGTGCCCACGGTCTCGCGGCCGTCGGTCCATTCGGCGGCATCGAGCGCGGCGCGCATGCGGTGCAGTTGTTCACGGTCGAGGATGTCGGGGACGTGCAGCAGCATGGTTGGCCCTGTCCTGTGGGGGAGCGCACCCTGTGCGCGATGGCGTATGGCTTCGATCAGGCACCCGAGCCATCGCGTACAGGGTGCGCCCTTGCGGGAGCCGGGTGGCTCCGCCTGGCATCGTCAGAAGCGGAAGTTTGCCGTCAGCATGGCGGAGCGCGACGTGCCCGGAATGTAGCGGTAGCCGCTCTTGTTGATCGATGCGGTGTAGCGCTTGTCGAACAGGTTGTAGAGGTTGAGCTGCAGGTCGAGGTGCCTGCTGACCGGGTAGGTCGCCATGGCGTCGAACACCCAATAGGCATCCATGTACGTCGGCGTGCCGATGGCGCCGTCGGTGCCGCGCTGCATTTCGCCGGTGTAGCGCGCACCGCCGCCGATGGCGAGGCCGAACGGCAGGCGGTAGGTGGTCCAGCTGGTGAACGCACTCTTCGGTGTGTAGGCCAGCACGCTGGAGCCGTCGGCGGCGGGTGCCGAGCCGGTGCTGGCGCTGCCGAGGGCGTTGCGGCTGGTGCGGGTGTGCATGGTGGTGAAGCCCGCATTGATCGCCCAGTCCCTGGTGATCTGGCCGATCGCGGTGAGCTCCACGCCTTGCACCCGCTTGTGGCCGACCGGATACCACAGCAGGGTGGTGGGATCCTGCTCCAGTTGGTTGGCTACCGTGGTGCGATAGAGCGCGGCGGTGAGCAGCAGGCGCTCGCCGAGCAGGTTCCACTTCGTGCCCAGTTCGGCGGTGCGGGACTCCTGCGGCTTGAGCGCGGGGTTGTCCACGCTGTTCGTTGAGGTGCTCAGCGAGAGGCTGTTGCCGCCCGGCGGTTGCGCGGCAGTGGCGAGGTTGGCGTAGATGCTGCCGCTTTCCGCCGGCTTGTAGATCACCGCGAGCTGCCAGCTGGACAGGTTGCCGGATTGGCGGGCGTCCACACCGGGCACGATGGTGCCGGTGGCCAGATCGCCGCAGGCCGGGGCGTTGCGGCCGCCGCAGGCCACCGCGCTGCTGAAGTCGGTGCTGTAGCGGTCGAGACGTGCGCCGGCATGGACCTGCCAGTGCGCGTTGAACTTGAGCGTGTCGAACAGGTACGCGCCGGCGGTGCGGGTCTTGCCGCTCGTCCAGCCGCCGTTGGGGCCATAGGCCAGCGGGGTGGAGATGTCGGGGTTGGGCGCATACAGGC
>JAJZET010000282.1 GCA_021805685.1 Pseudomonadota bacterium | reverse complement strand
GATGAGGAAGGCCAGCGCGGCGATGCCCACGCCCAGCGAGACCGACAGCGCCGCCACGGTGATCGCGGTGTTGGAAAGCAGGTTGCCGATCACCGGCAGCAGGCCGACGATGAAAGTGATCGCCACCAGCGTCTTGGACAGCGGCACGTGGATGCCCAGCAGCGGCAGGACGCCGAACAGGAAAACCGCGGTGAGCACGGTGTTGATCAGCGAAATCTTGATCTGCGCGAACACGATGTCGTGGAACGCGCCGGCCAGGCGCTGGCAACGCTGGCCCAGCGCTGCCGCCAGCGGCCCCACCTGATGCGCCGGGCGCGTGCGGCTGAGCGCCACGATGGCGCCAAGCACGAGGCCGATCAGGATGTGCACGGAGGCGCGCGCCACCCCCTTGCCCGCGGTCTGCAGCGTCACGGCATGCTTGCTGATCAGCGCGATCACGCCGTCGCGCAGGTCGTCCACGCTGTCGGGCAGGTGGTCGACCAGCATCGCCGGCAGCTGCTGGCGCGCCTTCTCCACCAGCGGCATCAGCTGCTGTTGCCAGAGCAGCCCGGGATTGCCCAGTTCGTTGCGCAACAAGCTGATCCCCCCGAGGACCAGCAGCACCAGCAAGCCCACCACCACCGCACCAAGCGCCGCCACCACCACCACCCGCGCCCGGTCGCCCGGAATGCGCCGGCCCAGCAGCGGCACCATCGCCTGCACGAGCTCGTATACCAGCAGGCCTGCCAGCAGCGCGGAGAGCAGGTGCAGGTGCAGCACCAGCCACAGCATTGCCGCCGCCAGCAGGTAGCTGGCGATCTGGATGGCGGGCGAACTGGCGCGGGGCACGGCAGACGTCGGATCGTTCATGCGGGCTCCGGCGAGGGGACGGGGCACCAGTCTGTCAGATCGCTGCCTTAAACTCCCGGCAGTCCCGCCGCCCCACGTTGGAGAACCCTATGCGACTTCGCCTGCCGCTGGCCTTGGCCGCATCCGTCCTGCTCGCCGGCTGCGCCGCCGCGCCGTCGCGCCGGGCAGCGGCGCCGGTGGCCGCGGTGGCCGCCAACGACAACCTCAACGCGGTGGCGTGGGCGCAAACCGCCATCGAGCATGACCTGGTCTACCTCCAGGCCTACCGCGACGCGCAATCGCGCCTGCTGGGCGCCCTGCACGACCCGCACTGGGATGCGCTCACCAGGGAAGACCGCGTCGTGCCCGCAGCCGGCCTGCCGCCCGCCGTGGTGCTCGACATCGACGAAACCGTGCTGGACAACTCGCCCTACCAGGCGCGCCTGGTGAGGAACGGCGGCGCCTACGACGAAGCCAGCTGGGCCGCGTGGTGCAAGGAAGAGCGCGCCCGCGCCTTACCCGGCGCGCTGGCCTTCACCCGGTTCGCCGCCGCGCACGGCATCGCGGTGATCTATCTGTCCAACCGGGCAAAGGACTTGGACACGGTCACGTTGGCCAACCTGCGCAAACTGGGTTTTCCGGTCTCGGGGCCCGACGCGTTTCTTGGCCTGGGCACGGTGGAGCCAGGTTGCACGCAGGTCGGCACCAGCAAGAGCTGCCGCCGCCAGCGGGTGAGTCGCCAGTACCGGGTGCTGATGCAGTTCGGCGACCAGTTGGGTGATTTCGTGGATGTGCACGCCAACACCGAGGCCGGCCGCAGGCAGGCGATCGCCGGCTACATGCAGTGGATCGGTCGGCGCTGGTTCGTGCTACCCAACCCTACCTACGGCTCCTGGGAACCCGCGCTGTTCCATAACGACTGGAGTGCGCCGGCGGCCGAACGGCGCCAGGAGAAGATAGACGCCTTGCGCTATAACTGATTAAAAACATCAAGTTGGGAGAAGAAAGAAAAGTATTGCCTCAACTTATGGACCCCGCTACCATCTCCCCGCCTACCTGCTGCTGACCACGCGTTTTCTGCAGGCAAGGCCATTTCCCTTCCGGCCCAGCCGGATTGCCCCGCGAGGCTCGCTCCCGCGGGGCTTTCTTTTGGGAGAACCGGGTTTGCTCATCGTCCCCGTGGACGCGAGGACCCGTGAAGCCGTCCCGTTGAAACGAACACCAGGAAGGGCGTGCCCTGCCCGGCCTGCAGGTTCCTGCGGGCAAGCCTTGTCCGCGGCTTGCCGCGCCGCTTACCCTGACCGGCCACGCTACGTTCGCCGCCGCTTGCGAGACCTGTCCATGCGCTTCCGCTCCCTTCGCCATACCCTCCTGCTGCCCCTGTTCGCCACGCTGGCGCTGGCGGCCTGCCACGGCAACGAGGCCGCGCAAGCCGGCGGCGACACGCCACGGGCCGCGGTGCAGGGTTCGATCGACCTGCTCAAGGCCGGCAACTTCGACGGCCTGTGGAAGCACGCGCTGCCGCCGCAGGACTACGCCACGCTGCGTACCGACTGGAGCCGCGACAACGCGAAGCGGCCACCGGCCAGTGCCATGGACAAGACGCGCTTCGATGCCGCCGTGCAGAAGCTCACCGCCCCGGACGCAGCGGCCAAGCTGTACGCCGAAGTGCAGCCCAAGCTCGACCGGATGCAGCAGCAATACGCGGATCAACTGCCGGTACTGGTGGCTATGGGCGGCGCGTTACTCAAGGACCGCGTGGCACAAAATCCGGATCTGGATGCCGAACAGAAGACGCAGGCCACCCAACTGATCGACGTACTGACGCCATGGGCGCAGCAGGCACCGTGGTTCGATGACGCCAAGGCGAAGCAGGCCGTGGGCATGCTGGTGTCCACCGCGCGCCGGCTCGATCTCAAGAGCCCGGGACAACTGCACGCGATGGACTTCGACGCGGCGATGGCCAAGTACGCCATCGGCTATGCCGGCATCAAGCAGGCACTGGCGCTTTACGGGCTGTCGATCGACGACACGCTGGACTCGGTGAAGCTCAGCACCGTTTCCGACCGGAACGGCCATGCCGTGGTGAAGATCGACTACACCCTGCTCGGCAAGCCGCTCAGCACCGAAACCGACCTGGTGCAGCAGGATGGCCGCTGGTACAGCCAGTCGCTGATCGACAGCGTGCGCAAGGCCCACGAGCAGCTGCTGCAGCCGGCCGCGACGGGCAGCGTGGCCGCCCGCTGAGCGCCGCCGCCCGGCAGGAATGCGCCCTGCAGGCGACAAGGCGCACCACACGCCCAAGCATGGTATCGACGGCCAACCGGTAGAATAGGCGGATGCAGAACATCTCCCAGGCGGACTCCTCCCGCCGTCGCAATCCCTGGTGGTTCCGGCTGGCCGGACAGCTCTTACAGCCCTGGCTGCGCCTTCGCCGCGACCCGGCGGAACCGGCCACCCTGCTCAAGGCCGGCGTGCCGG
>JAJZET010000211.1 GCA_021805685.1 Pseudomonadota bacterium | reverse complement strand
CAGCAGCAGCTCGGCGAAGTTCGCCACGTTGCGCGCGTACATCTCCGAGGCATGCAGCGGCGCGCCGGCCGGCAGGTTGAGCGGGCCGAGGATGGCGACACCGCCCTGCTCCACCCGTTCGCCGGGTCGGGTCAGTTCGCAGTTGCCGCCGCTCTCGGCGGCGAGGTCCACGACCAGCGCGCCCGGTTTCATGCCCGCGACCATCGCGGCCGTGAGGATCTTCGGCGCCGCGCGACCGGGCACCGCGGCCGTGGAAACGACCACGTCGAAAGCCTTGAGGTGCTCGGCCAGCGCCTGTTGCTGCGCCGCGCGCTCCTCGGCGGACAGCTCGCGCGCGTAGCCACCGCTGCCGGCGGCGCTGACGCCCAGGTCGAGGAACTTCGCGCCCAGCGACTCCACCTGCTCGCGCGTCTCCGGCCGCACGTCGTAGCCCTCGGTCTGCGCGCCCAGCCGACGCGCGGTGGCGATCGCCTGCAGCCCGGCCACGCCGGCACCGATCACCAGCACCTTGGCCGGACGCACCGTGCCCGCGGCGGTGGTCAGCATGGGAAAGAATTTCGGCGCCGCCTCGGCGGCGATCAACATGGCGCGGTAGCCGGCCACTGCCGCCTGCGAACTCAGCACGTCCATCGCCTGTGCGCGGGTCGTGCGCGGCAGCAGCTCCAGCGCGAACGCGCTGAGCTTGCGCGCGGCCAGCGCCCCGATGCGCGACGCCGCGCCGTAGGGGCGCAGCTGGCCCACCACGATCGCGCCCTCGCGCAAGCCCGCGAAGGCCGCATCGTCCGGAGGCAGCACGCAGGCGAGCAGGTCGGCCTGCGCCAGCACACCTGCGGCGTCGGCGAAGTCCGCGTTCGCGTAGCTGCTGTCGGGGAATCCCGCCGCCGCTCCGGCGCCGGCCTCCAGCAACACGCGCAGGCCCTTGCCTTGGAGCTTCTTCGCCATCTCCGGCGTGATCGCCACGCGGCGTTCGCCGGCAGCGGTTTCGCGCAGGGCGGCTACGGTGATCGGCATGGCGCATTCCCCCGTGGAAGGTCGTGGCATCTTGCCATGACTGCGTGCGCTTGGACGCGCCGTCGCGACGCGTTAACCTGATCCACCGCCCGGGGGATACGGAGAGCACGATGCCCGTTCCCATCCCGCACGACGAGCTTCTGGCGCTGGCGCGCAGCGCGCGCGAACAAGCCTATGCCCCCTATTCGCGGTTCGCCGTGGGCGCCGCGCTGCTGGCGCATGACGGCCGCCGCTTTGCCGGCTGCAACGTCGAGAATGCCTCCTACGGCCTGTGCAACTGCGCCGAGCGCACCGCACTGTTTGCCGCCACTGCGGCCGGCTGCAGGCCCGGCGACTTCGCCGCCATCGCAGTGGTCGCCGACACCGACGCACCGGTCTCTCCCTGCGGTGCTTGCCGCCAGGTGCTGAGCGAACTGTGCGACCCCGACATGCCGGTGCTGCTTGCCAACCTCCGGGGCGACACCACACAGACCAGCGTGGCGGCCCTGCTGCCGAACTCCTTCCGGTTGCGCGACGGGTCGCGGTGATGCCGGACCTGCGCGAAAGGGCGGCGCCGAGGGTGCCGCCCTTTCGCAGTCCTGCTTACTGGTACTTCGTGCCGTTCACCACCACGTAGCCGGCATACGGCCAGTAGCGGCTGGTGCCATGGTGCGTCCAGTCGATGCCCTGGCTGTCCATATTGTCGAAGTAATAGCGACCCTTGACGTAGGTGGTGTCGCCCACCGCCACCCATGGCCACCTCGGCGCGCTCATCCGGTCGAGATCCGAGACGATCTCGATCACCACGCCTGACGCGACCTGCACGTAGAAGTAGCCGTGGTGGCCGCTGCGCGTCCTCTTCTCCGGCAACACCGCGGTGACGATGCCGCAGATGTCCTCGGGTTGATCCGCCGTGATCAGGCCGCCCTCGAATGCCTGCTGATCCTGCAGGAACTGGGAGTCGTCGCACGGATAGCTGGCCGTTTTCGCCGGGGCGAAGATCCCGCTGCGGTAGCTGTCCTGCGCATGGGCCGCCGTACCGAGCATCACCGACAGGCCGAGCAACGCGGCCGACATGTAACGTGACTTCATGATGACCTTCCTTTGTATGAGTCGCCCCCCTGCGCCGTCCATCCTGGAGCCCGAACATGATGGTTTTTTGAATGCCGGAAGCCGGCTTCCGCGGAACCTGCCGTTTGTGTGAACCGGTCGACACTGCCGTCGTTCGCGCCGGGCCGGCCCGCCCTGACCCGACCGCGGATTCGCGCGAAACCGACCGGATCGCTAGCATGGCAAGCCTTTGCACCGCGGCCGATGCCATGTCCGAAGCCCTGTCCCTGCTACAGCACCGCCATTCCGTGCCCTCGCGCCAACTCGGTGCACCCGCCCCTGACGACGCGACGCTGCGCGAACTGCTCGCCGCCGCGATCCGCGTGCCCGACCACGGCAAGCTAGTGCCGTTCCGGCTGATCCGCCTCGACGGCGAGGCCAAGCTGCTGTTCGGCGAACGGCTGGCGGCACTGGCGGTTCGCAAGCAGCCGGAACTCTCCGACGCCAAGCGCGAGAAGGAGCAACTGCGCTACACCTTCGCGCCACTGGTGATCGCCGTGGTTGCACGCATCGACGCCGGCAGCAGCGTGCCCGAGATCGAACAGCGCCTGTGCGCCGGCACCGTGGCCTACAACATCCTGCTCGGTGCACACGCACTGGGCTTCGGCGCGCAATGGCTCACCGGCTGGGCGGCCTACGACCCCGACGTGGCCGCCCTGCTGCAACTGGCCGCGAACGAGCACATGGTCGCCTTCGTGCATATCGGCACGCCGCAGCTCGACGTGCCCGACCGCGAGCGCCCTGTACTGGACGACCTGCTGACGACGTGGGCGCCGTGAACGCCGTTCGTCGCGAAGCCGCCCATCTGGTCGACGGCAGCCTCTACGTATTCCGTGCCTGGCACTCGATGCCGGACGAATTCCACGACGCCGAGGGCCACCCCGCCAACGCGGTGCATGGCTACACCCGCTTCCTGTGCGAGCTGCTGGAAAAGGTGCAGCCGGGGCGGCTGGCGGTGGCCTTCGACGCCTCGCTCACCAGCTCGTTCCGGAACGCCATCTATCCGCCCTACAAGGCCAACCGCGAGCTGCCGCCGCCCGACCTCGAACGCCAGTTCGTGTTGTGCCGCGAAGTCACCGCCGCACTCGGCGTGGCGGTGCTGATCGACCACAGCTACGAGGCCGACGACCTGATCGGTAGCGCGCTGTGGAACCTGCGGGCGCACGGCGTGCCCGGCGTGATCGTCTCCGCCGACAAGGATTTCGGCCAGTTGCTCGGCGAGCACGAC
>JAJZET010000293.1 GCA_021805685.1 Pseudomonadota bacterium | reverse complement strand
AGCGCGTTGGCGAAACCCCGCACGTCGTCGCCATGGCCGCGCACGGCGGCATAGCGCGGATCGGTGGCGATGAGGTTGGCATAGTCCTTGAACGACTGCGCCGGCGAGTCGTAGGCACGGAACTGCGCATGCCTGCGCACCGCCACGCCGTTCACGTACTCCAGCGTCGGCACGCTGACCTTGTGCCCGTCCCAGTTGCTGCCGGCCTTGATGCCGAACAGGTTGAAGCTGGTCGAGCCGTCCGGCCCACGCGGCATGTGCTTGCCCCACTCGGTCTCCAGCGCCGCCTGGGCCAGCACGGTGCGCACCGACAGCCCCAGCTTCTGCGCCGCGACCTCGGCATAGGGGGCCAGCGCCCGTACGAACTCCTGCGCATCCTGTGGCAGCCATTTCATTGCGCTGCGGCCCAGTTCACGGCCCGCCTCGATCACGTTGGCGAGACGGCGCTGGAACTGGTCGGCGTTGGCCGGCAGCTTGGTGGGGTCGCCGATGCCGTCGGGATCGTCCGCCGCGCCGGCCGCCGTGGGCGCGCCAATGCCACCGACCGGAGTGCCGGCGCCGGGTGTCGGCTTGGCCTGACCGCCCAACTGGCGGACCAGCATCTGGGCAATGCCGAGGCCCTTGCCGTCCTGGGCCAGGGTCACCGAGAGCTGCTGGTCGTACAAGTCGCGATAGGCCTTGCCGGCCTCGCTGTCGCCCAGCCCCTGGCCCAGGCTGTCGCTGGCCTCGCGCATGGACTTCAGCATCATCTGGGTGAACAGCGCCTCGAACTGTTTGGCCACCTCGGGCAAGGCGGCCTTGCCGTCGCGCTGCGCCGCCGCGCGCAGCTGGTCGAACCCGGACAGGTCGGTCCAGGTGCTCAGCGAGGCGTTGGCGGACAAGGCGGCGTCGGTCATGTCGGTTGGCCGGCTAGATGACCACCAGGTCGGCGTGCAGCGCGCCGGCCTGCTTCAATGCCTGCAGGATGGAAATCAGGTCGCTGGGCGAGGCGCCCACCTGGTTCACCGCACGCACGATGGTATCCAGGCTCACGCCCGGGCCGAACTTGAACATGTGGCCGCCCTGCTCGCTGACCTGCACGTTGCTCGAGGGCACCACCGCGGTCTGGCCGTTGCTGAACGGCCCCGGTTGGCTGACCAACGGCTGCTCCCCGATGGTGACGGAGATCGAGCCGTGCGCGACCGCCGCGGCGGAAACGCGTACATCCGAGCCGATCACCACGGTGCCGGTGCGCGAATTCACCACCACGCGGGCCGGCGGGGAACCGGGGGTCACGTCGAGGCTCTCGATGGCGCCCAGCCAGGCCACCTTCTGGGTGGGATCCCGCGGCACCCGCACATCGACGGTACCGCCATCCACGGCGCGCGCGGTGCCCGAGCCGTAGGTGTGGTTGATCGCATCCACGATGCGCGTGACGGTGGTGAAATCCGGCGTGTTGAGGTTGAGCCGCAGGTTGTCGCTGGAGGCGAACGAGGAGGGTACGCTGCGTTCAACCGTGGCGCCGTTGGGGATGCGGCCGCTGGCGGAGATGTTCTTCTCCACGCTGGAACCGCTCTTGCCCGACGCGGTGATGCCGCCCACCACCACGCTGCCCTGGGCCACCGCGTAGACGTTGCCGTCGGCACCGCGCAGCGGCGACATCAGCAGCTCTCCGCCGCGCAGGCTCTTGGCGTTGCCGATCGAAGCCACCGTGACGTCGATGGTCTGGCCCGGCTTGGCGAACGGCGGCAGGTCCGCGGTGATGGTCACCGCGGCCGCATTCTTCAGCTGCGGGCGCACGTTGGCCGGCACGTTGATACCGAACTGCTGCAGCATGTTCTCCAGGCTCTGGGTGGCGAACGGCGCCTGCGTGGTCTGGTCGCCGGAGCCGTCCAGGCCCACCACCAGGCCGTAACCGATCAGCTGGTTGGAGCGCACGCCACCGATCGAGGCGAGGTCGCGGATCTTGTCGGCGTGCGCGGGAATCGCCATTGCAAGGCAGAACACCGACAGCAGTGCGAAAACGCCCTGGACGAGCCGGCGCCCTGCGGCAGGAGGGGCAGATGCGCTGCGTGACGCCGCCTTGGCGCGCGTCGCGGCGACCGGGGGTGCGGCGGAGCCTGGGGTGTTCATCAGAAGGGCATCCACTTGGAATTGAAGAAGCGGGTCAGCCAGCCTTGCGTATTGGCGTCGGCGAGCGAACCGCGGCCGGTGTAGGAGATCCTGGCATCGGCGACGCGCGTCGACGGCACGGTGTTGTCCTGGCCGATGTCCTGCGGGCGCACGATGCCGGCGATGCGGATCAGCTCCTGGCCCTGGTTGATGGTGAGCAGCTTTTCGCCGCGCACCAGCAGGTTGCCGTTGGCCAGCCGCTGCACCACGGTGACGGTGATGTTGCCGGTCAGCTGGTTGCTCTGGCTGCTGGAGCCGCCGCCGTCGAAGCTGCGCGCGCTGTTGATGCCCACGCCGGCCCGGTTGAACGTCTTGCCGAGCAGCGAGGGCGCGCCGATGGTGTCCTTGTCGGTCTTGCTGGTGCTGGTGGTGGATTTCTTCACCGCCTGCGTGTTTTCCTGCAACACGATGGTGAGGATGTCGCCCGTGCGGTGCGCACGCGGGTCGGCAAACAGCTCCATGTTCTGCGCATCGTGGTAGATCGAACCGTCGGCCGGCGGCGGCGCCGAGGGCGCCACCGGCGGCGTGGCGGCCCACATCGCGTCGTCGCGCTCCTGCCTGTGCAGGGCGGCGCAGCCGGGCAACGCAAGCAGCGCAAGCGCGGCGACGAGGTTGGGGAGAATGGCGATGGTGCGCACGACGGCGGGCCTCACATCTTGTCGGTAATGGTCTGCAGCATCTGGTCGGCGGCGGTGATGGACTTGGAGTTCATCTCGTAGGTGCGCTGGGTCTGGATCATGTCCACCATCGCCTCCACCACGTTCACGTTGGACGACTCCAGCGAGCCCTGCAGCAGGGTGCCGAGGCCGTTCAGCCCGGCCTGTCCGGTTTGCGGCGCGCCGCTGGAGGCGGTCTCCAGGTACAGGTTCTGGCCCATCGACTGCAGGCCGGCCGGGTTGATGAAATCGGCCAGTTGCAGCGAGCCCACCTGTTGCGGCGTGGCCTGGCCCGGCACGGTGACGCTGATCGTGCCGTCCGCGCCGATGGTGATGCTCTGCGCGCCCTGCGGCAGCGTGATCGCCGGCGAGAGCGGGTAGCCGTCGGCGGTGACAATCTGGCCGTTGGCGTCCTGGTGCAGCGAGCCGTCGCGGGTATACGCCGTGGTGCCGTCCGGCATGGTCACCTGCAGGAAGCCACGCCCCTGGATGGCGACGTCCAGTGCGTTGCCGGTCTGGCTGATCGCGCCCTGGGTGAACAGCTTTTCGTTGGCCACCACGCGCACGCCGGTACCCATCAGCAGGCCGGCCGGCGACTGCGTCTGCTCGGTGGTCTGCGCGCCGGGCTGGCCCAGGTTCTGGTACATCAGGTCCTGGAACTCCGGACGCGAGGACTTGTAGCCGGTGGTGCTGGCGTTGGCCAGGTTGTTCGAAATGGCATCCAGGTTCGTCTGCTGCGCATCGAGCCCGGTCTTGGCGATCCAGAGTGAGGAGAACATGGGAAAGCTCCGCGGAAGTCGGTCGGGTTAGTTCGCCTGCAGCAGCTTCAGGCTGGAGTCGGCGTCGTCTTTGGCGGTCTTGATCGACCGCACCTGCATGTCGTACTGGCGCGACAGCGCGATCATGCGCACAAGTTCCGCCGACGGATTGACGTTGCTGCCTTCCAGCGTCTGCGGCGCCAGAAGGACGGTGGGGTCGGCGTTGGCGGCGGCGCCGCCGGCCAGATGCATCAGGCCGTCCGAGCCTTTGGATAGCTGCGTGGGATCGGGATTGACCAGCTTGATGCGGTCTACCTGGGAAACGGTGCTCGGCCCCTGCCCCAGCGGCACCGTGGAGATGGTGCCGTCGCTGCCGATCACGATGTTCGCGCTGTCGGGAATGGTGATCGGGCCACCGCTGCCGATCACCGGATCGCCCTCGGCGTCGGTCAGCACGCCCGCGGCGGTGAGCTGCAGGCTGCCGGCGCGCGTGTACGCCTCGCTGCCGTCCGGGGCCTGCACCGCGATCCAGCCCGGGCCGCGCACCGCCACGTCCAGCGCGCGCCCGGTGTGTTGCATCGGCCCCTGGCTGTCGTCGCGGCCGAGGCCCTCCGCCACCGCGTTGATGCGGCTGGGCTGGCCCGGCCCCAACACCGGCAGGCTCTGGAACGCATCCAGCTCGCTCTTGAACGCGGTGGTACTGGCGTTGGCCAGGTTGTGGCTCACCACGTCCTGGGCCCGCATGATCTGCGTGGCCCCGGTCATCGCGACGTAGAGGGAACGATCCATGACGGCTTACCTCGGGAGGCGTGCGCTTACCGCGACACGGCGCTGAACAGCGTGCTGGCCAGCGTGTTGTCGGTGGCCAGCACCTGCGCGTTGGCCTGGTAGTCGCGCTGCGCCTGGATCATGTCCACCAGCTGCGCGGTGGTGTCGCTGGTATTGGACTGCTCCAGCGCGCCGGATTGGATGTCGCCGTACTGGCCGCTGCCGGCCGTGCCCATCACCGCGGTGCCCGAGTCGGTGCTGGCCATCCAGCTGGCGCTGCCAAGCTGGCGCAGGCCCTGCAGGTTCTGGAAGTTGGCCATCGCCAGCTGGCCGATCTTGCTGCTTTGGCCGTTGGAGTAGTTGGCGGTGACGATGCCGGCGCTGTCGATGTCGATCGAGGCCAGCGCGCCGGCGGTGTAACCGTCCTGGCTGATGGTGCCGGCAGCGTAGCCGGTGCCGTACTGGGTGGTCTTGGCGAAGTTGACCGACAGCGTCTGCGGGTTGGCGCCGTTGCCGTAGTTCACCGGGTTGAAGGTGACGATGCCGTTGGCGGGCGTGACCAGCGCGCCGGTGGAATCGAAGGTCAAGGCCTGGGTCCCGGCGCTGTTGCCGTCCACGTAGAGGTTGACGTTCCAGGTGTTGTTGCCGGTCTTCACGTAGTACGCCGTGGCCTGGTGCGACGAACCCAGGCTGTCGTACACGGTGAACGTGGCCGACTGGTTGAAGGTGGCCGGGTTGGTGGGATCGAAGGCCAGCGTCGGCGGAGTGGCGTCCGCCGGCAGGTTGGACGAGACCACCGCCGTGGTGGTCGGCTTGGCCGAGCTCTGCGCGGTGACCAGGTTCAGCGGGCTCAACGTGCTGCTGTCGAAGGTGTTGCTGACGGTGCTGTAGGGGTAGACCTGCAGCTTGTCGCCGTTCTGGTTGACCACGTTGCCCGACGGATCCTGGTGGAACGCGCCGGCGCGGGTGTAGGCATAGCCGTTGCCGGTATTGACCACGAAGAAGCCGTTTCCGCTGATCGCCAGGTCGAGGCTGTTGCCGGTGGTCTGGATGTCGCCCTGCGCAAACTGCTGGGCCACGTCGGCCAGGCGGGTGCCGCTGCCCACCGCGGTAGCGCTGAGGTTGATGCCGGTCACCGCGTAAATGTCCGCGAACTCGGCGCGCGACCCCTTGAAACCGGTGGTGTTGGCGTTGGAGATGTTGTTGGCGATCACGTTGAGATCGGACTGCGCACCGTTCAGGCCGCTGAGCGCTTGATTGAGAGCCATGTTTCGTTCCTCGCTGGAAAGTTGGGATCGGCGGTCAGTTGATCTGCGCGATCGAACCGAGCGGCACGCCGCCCACGCCGTTTACCTGCACGTACGTACCCACGCTGGAGCCGCCGTAGCCCACGCCGCTGACCGTGCCGCCGACGTAGGTGGAAAGCGCGTTGCCGGCCTGGTCGGCGGCGGTGATGCCATAGGTCCCGGCCGGCAGCGGGTTGCCGTTGTCGTCCTTGCCGTCCCAGCTGAAACTGCCGAGGCCGGCCTGCTGCGCGCCGAGGTCGATCGTGCGCACCTTCTTGCCGCTGGCGTCCGTGATGGTGAGTTGCACGTCGGAACTGGCATTGGTGACGCCCACGGCACCGCTCACCCCATTGCCGGCGTAGCCGATGCTGGCGGACGGCACCAGCACGTTCCGTCCGACCAGACCGACCGAGCCAAGCACCTGCGAGGTCTGCATGCCGCTGGAGACCTGGCTGGAGAGGTTGTTGACGGCGGTGTTGAGGTCCTGCGTGGATGCCAGCTGGCTGAACTGCGCCAGCTGCGCGACGAACTGCGTGTTGTCCATCGGATGGGTCGGGTCCTGCGCCTGCAGCTGCGCGCTGAGCAGTTTCAGGAAGTCCGCCTGGCTCATCGAATTGCCGAGCACATTGCCGGTTGCGCTCGACGCACTGCCGGAGCCCGTACTGCCGGCGGCAGCATTCGCGGTGGTGTTGTTGATCGTGGTCATGGCTGGAACCTCACTGGCCGAGGGTCAGGGTCTTGGTCATCAGCTGCTTGGCCGTGTTCATCACCTCGACGTTGTTCTGGTACGAACGCGACGCGGAGATCATGTTGACCAGCGCATCCACCGGGTTGACGTTGCTGCCGTAGACATAGCCGTCGGCGTTCGCCATCGGATTGCCCGGCTCGTAACGCACCGGAATCGCCTCCTGGCTCTCGGCGATGCCGAGCACCTGCACGCCCTCGCTGGCGCCGGCATCGGCGTTGCCGGTGCCGATGTCACCGCCGAGCTGCGCGGACTGCTGCTTGTGCACGGCCGCGAACAACGGCTCGCGCGCGCGGTAGGCGCCTTCCAGCGTGGAGGACACGCTGTCCGCGTTGGCAAGGTTGCTGGCCACGGTGTTGAGCCGCAGCGACTGGGCCGCCATGCCGGAGCCGGCCACATTGAAGACTGAAAAGAGCGAGGACATCACGGAGCTCCTGAAATGGCGGTGCGCAGCATGTGGATCTGCGCCGTTATGAACGAGAGGCTGGCCTGGTAGTGCACGCTGTTGGCGGCGAAGTCGGCCTTCTCGACCTGGGTGTTCACGGTGTTGCCATCCATGCTCGGCTGCGTTGGCACGCGGTATTCCAGCGGTGCGCCGGCGCCCTGGCCCGTCCCGTCGCCGATCTGGCCCGGGGAAGTCGTCTCCAGCGGCAACGGGCCACCTGCGCCGCCGGCCGCGGCCAGCGCCTTGCGGAAATCGATGTCGCGCGCGAGGTAGCCGGGGGTATCGGCGTTGGCCAGGTTGTTGGCCAGCACCTCGGCACGGCGCTGCCACAGCTCCAGGGCCTGGGTGTGGATGCCGAACAGGTTTTGCGGGATGGGATTCATTCGGTCTGCTCCGCGTGCGTTTGCCGCACGGAGCAGGAGGCAAGTTGCATGCCACTACGCCGAAACCCTTGCCACGCTTGGGCTGGCCGGGCCTGTGCCGCAGCGTGACGTCGCCACGACAGGGTCGGAGTCGATTTGTTGACGCGCCGCCGGCGGCGGGTTCAGCGCATCAGTCGGCGGTCGCCGGCAACAGCTCGAATACCGCCTGGGCCAGCAGGTCGGGCTGGAATTTGGCGACGAAGGCATCGGCCTTCACTTCCTTCACCATGGCTTCGTTGAAGCCACCACTGAGCGAGCTGTGCAGCACCACCTTCAGCCGGCACAGCTCCGGCGACTCGCGGATGGCACGGGTCAGCGCGTAGCCGTCCAGCTTGGGCATCTCGATATCGGACACCACCAGTTTCACGCCATCTTCCGCGTCGCCGACGGCCAGCTTGCGCAGCTTGTCCAGCGCCTCGCGCCCGTCCTTCGCCACCACGCACTCGATGCTCATCTGCTTGAACAAGGCCACCAGGCGGCGGCGCGCGATCAGCGAATCGTCCACCACCATCACCCGGCGCGGCGACAATTGGCGCGCGTCGGCGAGGCGCTGCATCTGCGCGGAAAGATCCGCTGGCGCCGAATCGATGCTGGCCAGCACCTGCTCCACGTCGACCACCGCCAGCAAGGCGCCGTCGATGCGGGTCACCGCGTTGACCTTGTTGCCGAAGCCTAGTGCTGCCGGCGGCTCCGCCATCTTTGCGCCGTCGCACTGCACCATGCGCTGCAGGTCGGCCACCAGGAAGCCCTGCACCGAACGGCTGAACTCGGTGACCATCAGGTGCGCGGAGGGTTCGTCGCGCAGCGGCGGATAGCCCAGCGCCGCGGCCAGGTCGATCACCGGGATGGTCTGTCCGCGGTAGTCGCAGCTGCCGGCCAGCAATTCGTGGATGCCCATCATGCGTTCCAGCGGCGGGCGGCGCATCACCTCGCGCACCTTGAATACGTTGATGCCGAACAGCTGCGCGTCGCCGAGGCGGAACAGCAGCATGGCCACCCGGTTGTGACCGGCCAGCCGGGTATGTTGCTCCACCTTTTCCAGCAGCGTGCCGCCCATGCGGACTCCTCGCGAGTGATCCTGCCGACGCAGCGGCCGTACGCGCAGGCTATCGGCCGGGCCGCCGGCCGCTTGAGTGCGATCCGGCACCTTCGCGGATGGCACATGGCTTGCTTTCTCAAGCCCAGACGGTTTTGGACGATGCAGTCCTCTGCTATCGCCAACCGCCCACACGACACAAGGTGACTCTTACCTCATGAGCCTGATCTGGAATCAGCACCTCGCCCCCCTGGTGGAAGCCGCTGCCGCCGGCGACGAACCCAGGCTCGCCGCGTTGCGGCGTGCGTACCCGCGCGCCGCGCAGATGCTGGCCCCCTTGCTGGCCCGTGTCGCCAGCCGGCCGCCTGCCGCGGTGGCGTTGCAGGCCGTGGAACAGCAGAGCCTGGTGCTGAGCGCCGTGCAGCAGCTTGCGCGCGAACAGACCGCCATGGACAAGGCCGCGGCCGAGGGCCGTAGCAGCGTCGATCGCTTGACGGAGGGTAGCGCCAGCATCTCGACGGCCCTGCAGCAGGTCGCGGCCGAGCTGGAGCAGGCAAGCAAGGCCAGCCAGAGCGGCGGCAGCTCGGTGAGCGAGCTCGACGGCCAGCTGCGGCTGCTGCGCAGCGCGCTCGCCGCCATGAACCGCAACCAGAGCAAGCTGGCCGAGCAGGTGGAGCAGATCCGCAAGCTCACCTCCTCCGTGCAGGAAATCGCCCACCAGACCAATCTCGTGGCCCTGAACGCGGCGATCGAGGCCGCGCGCGCCGGCGAGGCCGGCCGCGGTTTCGCCGTGGTCGCCGACGAGGTCAAGCAACTGGCCGAGAAAACCGCGCTTACCACCGGCGAAATCGAGAATGTCACCGTTTCCATCGGTGACTTCTCCACCCAATTGAACGGCGACGTGCAGCACAGCCTGCAGCAGCTCGAGCGCGCCCAGGCTGGCGCCGCGCAATCGGGCACCACGCTGGAATCCGGCAGCCAGGCCTTGCGCACGGCCACGGACCGGGTGCAGAAGCTGCAACAGAACCACGACGCCCAGCACACGCGCGCCACCAACGTGCAGGCCGCGCTCGGCGCCCTGCAACGCCGCGCGGGCGAAGCGCGACGCCAGTCCGACTCCCTGCAGCGCGCCGCCCTGCTCTCCCACCGACTGAGCCTGGACTGGCTGGAAGGCATCAGCGGCAAGGACACCGGCAGCCTCAGCCTGACCCTGCGCGAGGCTTCGCTCAACCTGCGCCTGGCGGTCGAACTGGCACTGGCGGAGCCGGCCGCGCTCGATCGGCGCTGGTTCGACAGCCATGCGCTCCGTGCCAGCGCCGAGCGACTGGGCGGGTCGCAGTCGGGGCGGCCGGCAGCCGGCGGCCTGGTCGAAGCCGGCAAGCAGCTGTGCGAACAGGGCGATCGCTTCGTCGCGCTGCTGTGCAACGGCGAAGCCGGGCAGGCCGCGACGCTCGCACCGCAGATCGAGTCCTCCCGCGAGGCCCTGCTCGGGCAGCTCGACAAGTTGCTGGCGGACGCATGAACCCGAAGCGCGCCAGCACCGGTCGCTTGCTCGCCCTGGCCGGGATCGCACTGATGTGGTCGGGCAGCTGCCTCGCCACCGGGTCGCTCACCGGCATTGCCAGGCAAGCCGTGCTGGCCCGCTTCGAGATGCCGGGCAGCCGCGTGGTGGCGAAGGCCATGCCGCTCGACCCGCGCCTGCACCTCGCACCTTGCGCCGTGCCGCCACGCTCCATGCTGAGCGACGCGGTGCGCCCGGCCCCGGTCATCAGCGTCCCGGTGCAGTGCCCGCAGCCCGGGGGCTGGATCGTGCGCATCCAGGTGAGCCTGCAGCTGTATCGCCCGGTGCTGGTCACCAACCGCCCGCTGATGCGCGGCGACGGCCTGCGCCCGGGGGACGTGCATCTTGAGCAGCGCGACGTGACCCGGCTGGGCTACGGCTACCTCGAGGACCTACGGCAGGCCGAAGGACGCACCCTCGCCCGCGCCCTGCCCAGCGGCAGCGTGGTCACGCCGTTCATGCTCGCAGGCCGCAACATGGTGAGCGCCGGCGACCACGTGGTGCTGGTGGCCAACATGGGGGGCATCGTGGTCCGCGCCGACGGCATCGCGCTGGGCAGCGGCGACGACGGGGCCCGCCTGCGCGTGCGCAACCAGAGCTCGGGCAGGGTGGTCGACGCCATGGTCGACGCCCCCGGCGTGGTGCAGGCCCTGCCATGAAGCCGGGGGCAGCTTCCACATTTCTTTCACAGCCCCTAAAGTTTCTGCGGATCACGCCGATGCTGTACTCACAGGGCCACACTTGCATGAGAACGGACGCATGAATACGACCATTTCCAACAGCGGACTGCCGAAGCTCCCGCAAGCTTCCAGCCAGACTGGCGGCAACCAGGCCGCCGATGCCTCCGCCACCGCAGGCGCCGGCGTGCCCGCTGCCAAGACCGGCGACCAGCTCAAGCTGACCGATTCGGCCAAGGCACTGCAGGAAGCGGCTCGTGGCAGCTCCAGCGCCAGCGCCATCGATGCGCAACGCGTGGAGAAAGTGCAGAAGGCACTGGCCAACGGCAGCTACAAGATCGACGCCGGACGCATCGCCAACGGCCTGATCTCCATGGAACGCCAGTTGGGCGGCCCGGGCAAGGCATGAGCCCGCCGCTGCGCCAGGAGTGCATTGACGCCCTCGCAGCCGTGCAGGGTGACATGCGCCTGGCGCTCGACCTGCTCACGCAGGTGCTCGAGGCCGAGCACGCTGCCCTCGGCCAAGGCGATATCGAGGCACTCGACCATGCGGGCGCGCGCAAACAGGCCTTGATGCAGCAACTGGAGCAGCTCGACGCCGAGCGCCGCCTGCTGCTCCAGCCCCAGCCACAGCTCCAGGCCACGCCGGATCGCACGTGGTCGGCCATCGAACAGTCGCTGCGGCACTGCCAGCAGCTGAACCAGCGCAATGGCGGAATCGTCAGCCAGCGCCTGCACTGGGTGCGCCAGGCTCTGGCCGTGCTCAGGGGCACGGACGACAACAACGGACTTTACGACCGCAGCGGCGAGCTGCATGCCAGCCCGCGTTCACGCCCGCTTGCGGCGGCGTGACGTCGAATTGAAGCAAGCGCCATCCGCACCCGCGGAGGCTTCCCCGGCGGGACGATCGTCGCGGCCCGCCCCACCGTCACATGCGATGCCGGACCGATCATGAGTTCCTCCCCTACCTCCGCCGCCCCCGACACCGCCGCCCGCAAATCCAGCCTCTACGAGAACGCCGCCCCGCCGTTGCCCGTGCTGCGCGTTCCGCTGCTCAACCGCGAGCGTGAGCTGTACGCCTACGAAATCCTTTTCCCGCGCGAGAGCGGCGACGACAAGTCGCTGCTGCAGAGCGTGCTCGGGATGATCACCGACGGCGCCCTGACCCGCCTGGTTCGCGGCAACCGCGCCTTCCTGAACCTGCCGGCCGAGTTGCTGCCCGAGGACTCCGACGTCCTGCTGCACCAGCCCCGCCTGGGCGTGGTGCTGCAGCCGCATGTCGCCGAGGACTCCGCCTTGATGCAGCGCCTGCAGTCCATGGCGCACCGCGGCTGCCAGTTCATCCTCGACCTTGGCGAGCAGGACTTCGGCAACAGCCAGCCACTGGAAGTGCTGCTGCAGATGGTTCAGCTGGTGCGGCTCGACGCCAGCCAGCTGTCTCCGGAGCTGCTCGCCAAGCGCGTCGGGCAGCTGCACAATCGCGGGCTCAACGTGGTGGCCGGCCACGTCGACGACAACGCCACCTACGAGCGCTGCCTCACCTTGCCGATCGAAGCGGTGCAGGGTCGCTACCTGCTGGTGCCGCAGCCAGTAGAGGTTCCGGTGCTGACGGCCAATCGCCTGAGCCTGCTGCGCCTGATGGGCGTGTTGCACGAGAGCAACCCCGGCCCGGTCGAGCTGGGCAACATCGTCCGCGACGATGCCGTGCTCAGCTACAAGCTGCTCAGCTGTGTCAATTCGGCTTACTTCGCGTTGCCGCGGCAGCTGAAATCCGTGCAGCAGGCGGCGATCTTCTTCGGCGTCACCCGCATGCGCAACTGGGTCGACACCATGGCCATGTGCAGCATGGACGATCGCCCGCCGGAGCTGCTGCGCGCCGCCCTGATCCGTGCCCACATGTGCGAGCAGCTGGCCGAGGGTATGCCGCACGGCAGCGCGGAAATGGCCTTCACGGTCGGCCTGTTCTCGCTGCTGGATACGCTGATGTGCGCGCCGATGGAGTTCCTGCTGACGCACCTGCGCCTGGTGCCCGAGATCAGCGACGCCCTGACCGGTCGCGGCGGCCCGTTCGCCACCATCCTGCAGCAGATCCTCGCGTGGGAAGCCAACGAGCTGACCAGCGCCCAGGTGCCGGCCCAGCGCATCCAGCGCCTGGCCGCGGTCTACCTCAACGCCACCCAGTGGGCCGATCAGGTCTACGCCAGCGCGAACAACGAAAAAAGCACGCAGTAACTTGCCTTGCGCTCAAAAACGGCGCCCACATCGTCGATGCGGGCGCCGTTTCTTTGTCGGAGCGATCTGATCAATCGGCTTCTTCATCGTCAGTACCGCGGAGGCAGAAAGAGCTTCCGAACAGCCAAGCCGGCTATCCGGCAGCATGCCCTATCGGAGATCTCGCAGCCCTTCATCGATGCACTTTATTCGACGTCGGCTGACCCTCAAGAATCTTCGACAACGGCGACACGACGGCTGTCGGTCGGCGGCAGGACGCGCCTTTGGGTGGCTTCAACGGCCAGGACCACGCATGGCGTTCTGATGCTGCACCATCTGCTCCATCATCATTTGCATCATGCCCATGCCGCCCTGGCCGGGGCCCGTCATGCCCTTGCCCATCATGCCGCCGCCGCCCATCGGGCCGCGTCCCATCATGCCGCCGCCCGCCGGGCAGCCGCCGCGGTTGGCCATCATCAACTGCATGGTGGCCTGCATCGTCGCCAGGTGTTCATCGAGCAACCGAGCGCGCCGCTTGGGATCGGTGGTGGCGTGCAGCTTCGCCATCTGCTCGCGCATCGTCTGCATGTTGCCCAGCATCGCGGCGGTGGCGTCGGACGCTGCCGTCGAGGCCGCTTGCGCAGGTGGCGCCGGAGCACGCGCGGCGGCCGGCAGCGCCACTGCCAGCGTCGCCGCCGACACGAGCATGCCCAGGCAAATCATCCGGTTCGATACTCGCATGATGTCTTCCTCCTCGGCCGCAGCCGCATGCGGTTTGCTCCAACCCGCATGAAAATCGTGGATCGCCGGCACCTGCGGCACGCGGCGCGCGTCCGCCAGAACCAGGGCGGCAGCCGCCAGGATCGCCAACACGAGCATGGCCACGGTCGCCACCGCCTGCCGAGCAGGGGCAGGCGCCACGGTGACAGGAGCAGGCTAGTCGCGCATGCGCCGCGCCGTGTTGATATGGATCAATGGCAGGGAGCGCAGCGGAAGGTCGTCTGGCTTCAGGCGCGCATGTGGGCGAGGCGTCGCCTCACCCCGCCGCGCACTCCGGGATCAGCGCGGAAAGATCGGTGACGCCGACATCGATCCCGCGCTGGCTGAGCAAGGTGGTGGGTCTGGTGGTTGAACACATGGCGCAGCACCAACCCAGCCTGCTTGCAGTGCGACTCGCCCGCGGTGTTGGT
>JAJZET010000243.1 GCA_021805685.1 Pseudomonadota bacterium | reverse complement strand
TTGCTCGATTTCATGCGTGTAGGACGACGGGGTTTCGGCGGAAGACACGGCAACGACTCCAACTAGCGAGACGAGAAGGAAAGCGGCGATTCGCGACACGTGGGCGGTCCGCGGCGTGGGAGGGACCGAGTATGGACATCCAAACGACGGATGAGCAAGCGACGCTCGCGCCCCGCCTACCGGCCGCGCATGAACAAGCGATCGAGCTCCGAGAGCGAAAGCTGCGTCCAGGTGGGTCGGCCGTGGTTGCACTGCCCGGAACGCTCGGTGGCTTCCATCTCGCGCAGCAGCGCGTTCATCTCGGGCAGGCTGAGGCGCCGCCCTGCGCGTACCGAGCCGTGGCAGGCCATGGTGGAAAGCAACTCGTTCTCCAGCTCCTGCAACCGGCGCGAGCTGCCGTGCTGGGCCAGCTCGGCCAGCACGTCGCGGGTGAGTCGGGTCACGTCGGCACCTTCGAGCAAGGCGGGGATGCGCCGCACCACCACGCCGGATGGGCCGCTGCGCGAGAGCTCCAGACCCCACTCGCCCAGCGCGTCGGCGTGCTCCTCCGCGGCAGCCGCTTCCTTGGCGCTCACTGCCAGGTTGAGCGGTACCAGTAGCAATTGCGAGCGCAGGTTGCTGCCGGCGCGGCCGGCCTTGAGTTTCTCGTAGGTGATGCGCTCGTGCGCGGCGTGCATGTCCACCAGCACCAGGCCCTGTGCATTCTCGGCAAGCACGTAGATATTCTTGAGCTGGGCGATGGCATAGCCCAGGGGCGGCGCTTCGCCTTCTTCCGCCGCCGGCATGGTCGCGGCGACCGGCGCGCCGCGTGGCGGTTCGCCCAGCAGCGCGGCGTAGTCCGCCAGCGGCTCGTCGCGCACGCCCAGCGCGAGGCGATTCTGCTCGGCGCGCGCCGGCCACGACGACAGGCGCGCGATGCCCGGCAGGCCTGGCGCGGGAGCGCTCGCGGTACTCATGTGCAGGCGGCCATCGTCGGCCTGCGCGTGCGATTCCACCTGACCGGCACGCGTCTGCGACAAGGCCTCGTGCAGGGTACGGAACAGGAAGTCGTGCACCAGCCGCTGCTCGCGGAAGCGCACCTCGTGCTTGGCCGGATGCACGTTGACGTCCACCCCGGCGGGATCCAGTTCCAGATACAGCACGAAGGCCGGATGGCGCCCGTGGAACAGCACGTCGGCGTAGGCCTGGCGCACCGCGTGCGCCACCACGCGGTCGCGCACCAGGCGGCCGTTGACGTAGAAATACTGCTGGTCCGCCTGCGCGCGCGAGGCGGTGGGCAGGCCCACCCAGCCGGACAGTCGCAGGCCGGCGGCAGCGTGGTCCACGCGCAGGCTTTGCGCGGGAAAATCCTCGCCCAGCACCTCGGCCACGCGGGCCAGCTGCGCCTGCGCGTCGCGCGCGGCCTTCCAGATGCGCACCGGCTTGCCGTTGTGGCTGAGGCGGAACTCCACCGAGCCGCGCGCCAGGGCCAGCGACTTCAGCAGATCGTCGATGTGCGCGAACTCGGTGCGCTCGGCGCGCATGAACTTCTTGCGCGCCGGCACGTTGTAGAACAGGTCGCGCACTTCCACGCTGGTG
The DNA here is from genome assembly GCA_021805685.1 of Pseudomonadota bacterium. GTDB lineage: Bacteria > Pseudomonadota > Gammaproteobacteria > Xanthomonadales > Rhodanobacteraceae > Rhodanobacter_A. The sequence continues at coordinate 1,757 of JAJZET010000243.1, read as the reverse complement.
CCCGGCGGATGCTGTGCGGGACGCGCCGCCTGCAGCCTGCCGCCGTCCACCTCGATGCGGAACGCGGCCTCGGCCTCGTGCTGGCGCGAGGTAAGCGCGAAGCGCGCCACCGAAGACACCGAGGCCAGCGCCTCGCCACGGAAGCCCATGCTGGCGACGTGCTCCAGGTCGTCGAAGCTGCCGATCTTGCTGGTGGCATGCGATGCGACCGCCAGCGGCAGCTCGTCGGGCGCGATGCCGCCGCCGTCGTCGCGCACGCGGATCAGCCGCGCGCCGCCCTGCTCGATGTCCACTTCGACGCGCGTGGCACCGGCGTCAAGGCTGTTTTCCACCAGTTCCTTGACCACCGACGACGGCCGTTCGATGACCTCGCCAGCGGCGATCTGGTTGATGAGCTCGGGAGGCAACGGGCGGATGACAGGCATCCGCGCACTTTAACAGTTTGGCCGGACCGACCGGCCCGATCAGCCCGCCGGAATGGCCAGCACGGTGCCGGCGCGCACCACGTTGCCGTCGATGTGGTTGGCGTCTTTCAGGGCGCCGACGCTGATGCCGTACTGATGGGCGATGCTGCTCAGGCTTTCGCCCTGTCCCACGCGATGCAGGTCGCGCACGCCTGCATCGGCGGTGGCCGCTGCCGTATCGCGGCGGCGGCCGGCAACCGCCGCCGGCTTGCGCGCTTTCGCCGAAGCCAGCTCCATGCCATTGCGGCGCGCGTCCTGCGCCGCGAACCAGGTGCCCGGCGGCGGCGTCGATTCGAAATAGCTCTTGATGCCGTCCATCACTGCGGTGGCCAGCACCTGCTGGTGGGCCGGATCGCGCAGCTTGCGCTCTTCGCTCGGGTTGCTGATGAAGGCCGTCTCGACCAGGATCGACGGCACGTCGGGCGAGCGCAGCACCACGAAGTTCGCGTGCTCCACGTAACCGCGATGGGTGGGGCCGACCTGCGCGAGCGCTTTCAGCACGTTGCGGGCGACCATGTCGCTGGCCTGCACCGCCCAGCCCTGCTGCATGTCCAGCAGCACCTTGGCCAGGCCGTCGTTCATGTTGTCCAGCGACACGCCGCCGATCAGGTCGGAGCTGTTTTCACGGTCGGCCAGCATGCGCGCCGCCACCGAGCTCTTGCCGCGCGAGGATAGTACCCACACCGACGAGCCGCGCGCGTCGCCGCTGGTGAAGGCGTCGGCATGGATGGACACGAACAGGTCGGCGTCGTGTTCGCGTGCGATCTGGTAGCGGCGGGCCAGCGGAATGAAGTAATCGCCATTGCGGGTAAGGATGGCCTTCATGCCGGGCTGCTTGTTGATCTGCGCGGCGAGATCGCGCGCCACCGCCAGGGTGACGTTCTTCTCCAGCGTGCCGTCCGGTCCATGCGAGCCGGGATCCTTGCCGCCATGGCCGGCATCGACGCACACCACCACCTTGCGCTCGCCATCCAGCAATGCCGCAGCCTGCTGGGTGACCTGCCGGCTGGCCCCGATGGGCAAGCCGTGACCGTGACGATCGGCCACCGCCGCGACGGCGGGCAGCGACGGCGTGTTGGCCGATTCGCCGGCCGATCCTGCGCGGTGGGCTGGCGCGGCGGCCGGCGGCGCGGCATCGGCCACGCCGGACTTGCCGCCAGGCAGGAGGTCGACTACCAGCCGGTAATGGTCGCCCCGGCTGGGCGCGAGCACGAAGCTGCGCACCTTGCTGCCGGCAGCCACCTTGGCCGTCAGCTGGAGGCTGCCGCGCTGCCGGCGATGGTCCATGCCGCG
>JAJZET010000153.1 GCA_021805685.1 Pseudomonadota bacterium | reverse complement strand
CCATCTGTTCGCGCACCGGCGCCGGCATCGCACGCTTCCACGAAGGCCTCGGCATCGTGCAGCGTGACCGCAACGCGGCGTACTTCGCCCAACCCGACGGCGCGCGGCTGCTGCTGTGCTCTGAGATCGGCTCGGAAGGCCGCAACTTCCAGTTCGCGCACCGCCTGGTGCTGTGGGACCTGCCGCTGGACCCCGACCTGCTGGAACAGCGCATCGGCCGCCTCGACCGCATCGGCCAGAGCCACGACATCAGCATCCACGTCCTCGCCGTGGCCGACAGCGCGCAGCACGTACTGGCGCGCTGGTACGACGAGGGCGTGGACGCATTCCGCCACAGCCCCGCCGACGGCCGCGAACTGCTGCGCCGCTACGGCGACACGCTGGCGCGGCTCGCCGACCAGCACGCACGCGGCGACGACGGCCGCGACCAGGAGCTGGACGTGCTGCTTGCCGAAACCCGCGCGGCGCACGAACAGATGGCCGAGCTGATCCGCGCCGGCCGCGACCACCTGCTGGAGCTGGCCGCCAGCCGCGATCCGCATGCCGACGAGCTGGAGCGTGCCTTCCGCCGCGAGGACGACGACCCCGCGCGCGATGCCTTCGTGCAGCGCCTGCTGGAAGGCTACGGCATCCACGCCGAGGAACTCGGCGGCAAGGTGCTGCTGCTCGACCCGCAGTACCTGTCCACCGACGCCCTGCCCGGCTTCGCCGAGGGCCCGCAGTCGGCCACCTTCAGCCGTGCCGTGGCGCTGGCGCGCGAGGATCTTCCCCTGCTGCGACTGGATCATCCGATGGTCGCCGGCGCGCTCGACCTCGCGCTGTCCGGCGAGCAGGGCAATGCCGCCTTCATGGTGGACGATGCGCTGCCGCCGCGCAGCGCGCTGCTGCAGACGGTGTTCGTGCTGGAATGCGTGGCCGACCGCAAGCTGGATGCGGAGCGCTTCCTACCCGCCCTGCCGATCACCGTCACCATCGACACCCGCCTCGCCGAACGCCCGGATTTCCAGCCCAGCGAGGTCGCCCTGCGCAAGGCCGCCGACCGCAACATCGAGGTGCCGCGCTACCGCAAGTTCCTCGCCAAGCTGGTGCCGCCGATGCTGGAGAAGGCCGAGGCCGCCGCCCGCGACCGCGCGCAGTCGACCATCGACGACGCCACCGCCGAAGCCGCTGGGGCGCTGGATGCGGAACTGGCGCGCCTGCAGGCGCTACGCGCGGTGAATCCCTCGATCAGCGTCGCGGAAATCGCCACGCTCGCTGCCGAACGTGCCGCCCTGCTCGCCGCCCTGCCGCAATCGCGGCTGCGGCTGGATGCGGTGCGCTTCGTGGTCAGCGCGGACTTCCTCGCGCTGCGCTGATCGCGGTTCCCTGGTCCGATCCCGGCGCCGGCTGGGATCGGACCCCGTCACGACATCCTCAACCCTTCATCGCCCGCGCATGCCAGGCGATGTGCTCACCGATGAAACTGGCCACGAAGTAGTAGCTGTGGTCGTAGCCCGGGTGCAGGCGCAGGGTCAGCGGATGGTTCGCCCTCGTGCAGGCTTCGCGCAGCAACTCCGGCCTAAGCTGGGTGGCGAGGAATTCGTCGGCCTCGCCCTGGTCCACCAGCAGCGGCAGCCGCTCGCGGGCCGTCCTCAGCAATTCGGTGGCGTCGTGGCACCGCCATGCCGCCCGATCGTGCCCGAGATAGGCCGCGAAGGCCTTTTCGCCCCACGGCACCTGCGCGGGCGCGACGATGGGCGAAAACGCCGACACGCTGCGGTAGCGCCCCGGATGGGCCAAGGCGATCGTCAAGGCGCCGTGGCCGCCCATCGAATGCCCGCTGATGCCACGCGCATCGGTGGCGGGGAAATTCGCCTCGATCAGCGCAGGCAGTTCGTCCGCCACGTAGTCGCGCATGCGGTAATGCGCGGCCCAGGGCGGTTCGGTGGCGTTGAGGTAGAAGCCCGCACCCTGGCCCAGGTCATACGCCGGATCGTCCGCCACGCCTTCGCCGCGCGGACTGGTGTCCAGCGCCACCACGATCACCCCGTGTTCGGCCGCATAGCGCTGCGCACCGGCCTTGGTGATGAAGTTCTGCTCGGTGCAGGTGAGGCCGGACAGCCAGTACAGCACCGGCAGCCGCCCCTGCCGTGCCTGCGGCGGCAGGTAGACGGCGACGTTCGTCGCGCAATCGAGCACGGAGGAGTGGTGCCGGTAGACGTCCTGCCAGCCGCCGAAACAAGCCCGGTGCTCGATGCGCTCCATCGCAGGCCTCAGTAATGGATGACGGTACGGATCGACTGGCCCGCGCGCATCAGCTCGAAGGCTTCGTTGATCCGCTCCAGGCCCATGGTGTGGGTGACGAAGGGCGCCAGCTCGATCTCGCCCTTCATCGCGTCCTCGACCATGCCGGGCAACTGGCTGCGCCCCTTCACGCCGCCGAACGCGGTGCCCATCCACCTGCGACCGGTGACCAGCTGGAACGGGCGGGTGGAAATCTCCTGGCCCGCGCCGGCCACGCCGATGATCACGCTCTGGCCCCAGCCACGGTGCGCGCACTCCAGTGCCGCGCGCATCACGTGGACGTTGCCGATGCACTCGAAGCTGTGGTCCACGCCCCAGCCGGTCATCTCCACGATCACCTGCTGGATCGGCTTGTCGTGGTCTTTCGGATTGACGCAGTCGGTGGCGCCCATCGCGCGCGCCAGTTCGAACTTGGCCGGGTTGGTGTCGACCGCGATGATGCGGCCCGCCTTCGCCTGGCGCGCGCCCTGCACCACCGCCAGGCCGATGCCGCCGAGACCGAACACTGCCACGCTGTCGCCGGGCTGCACCTTGGCGGTGTTGTGCACCGCGCCGATGCCGGTGGTGACACCGCAGCCGAGCAGGCAGACCTGCTCGTGGTTGGCCTGCGGGTTGATCTTCGCCAGCGACACTTCCGCGACCACGGTGTATTCGCTGAAGGTGGAACAACCCATGTAGTGGTAGAGCGGCTGGCCGTTGTACGAGAAGCGGCTGGTGCCGTCCGGCATCACGCCCTTGCCCTGGGTGGCGCGCACGGCCACGCACAGGTTGGTCTTGCCGCTCTTGCAGAACAGGCATTCGCCGCACTCGGCGGTGTACAGCGGAATCACATGGTCGCCCGGCTTCACCGACGTGACGCCCTCGCCCACCTCCACCACCGCGCCCGCCCCTTCGTGGCCGAGCACGCAGGGGAACAGGCCCTCCGGATCCTCGCCGGACAGCGTGAACGCATCGGTGTGGCAGACGCCGGTGTGGCTGATCCTCACCAGCACCTCGCCCTTGCGCGGCGGCTCGACGTCGATCTCGACGATCTGCAGTGGTTGACCGGCGGCGAAGGCGACGGCGGCACG
>JAJZET010000065.1 GCA_021805685.1 Pseudomonadota bacterium | reverse complement strand
GCATCGCGTCGTACGGTGACTACCCGCCGCTGATCGGCATCGATCGCGTCGAGGTGCTGAAGGGGCCGCAGGCGATCATCGGCGACACCTCGGTCAGTAACAATTTCGGCGGCCTGATCAACCTGGTGATGAAGCAGCCGACCGCCACGCCGGTACGCAAGCTGGAATTCACGCTGGGCCAGTACGGCGACGGCCAGCTCGGCGTCGATGCTGGCGGTCCGCTGGACAAGCAGGGGCGGTGGACCTACCGTCTGGTCGCCTCGGGCGAGTACGCCAACCGCACCCGGCAGGGCCATCACGGCCAGCGCAATGTCTATTTCGCGCCATCCATCGGGTGGCACGACGACGCGAACCGTCTGGTGGTTTCCGCCGAGCGCATCGTGCGGCGCGAGCCGGTACCGGACTACGCGGTATTGCTGGCCGGCAGCTTGCGCAGCATGACCCCGCCGGGCCTGCTGATCGGCAATGTGGACGACCACTCGCTGTTCCGCACGGCGCGCCTGTCGTATGCGTTCGAGCACCGCTTCGACGACACCTGGACCTTCCGCAGTCGCGGCCAGTACGTACGCCAGGATTCGCGCGTGCAGCAATGGGATCTGGTCAACTTCTCGCTGAACGGCGACGTGGGCCTGATGGCGGCCGAGAGCTACCGTTACCACGATGCATTCTGGACCGTGCAGAACGATGTCCTCGGCCGCTTCGACAGCGGTCCGGTCAGCCACGTGCTGGTCGCCGGCCTCGATTACTCGCGCGCCTTGTCCGCCAGCGCGGACGACGTGTTCGGCTTTCCGCAGATGTCCGGCTACAACCTGTACAGCAGCGCGCCGCTGCCGTCCGTGACGGCGACGATCACGCCGTCAAACAGCGCATCCATACACGCCCTGGGCGATCCCTGGATCACCGACCATGCCCTGTTCCTGCAGGACCAGTTGACCCTGGGCGAGCATTGGAACGCCTTGCTGGCGCTCCGCCGCGCCACCTATGAGCTGGTCACGCTGGATACCAGCGGCACCCACCTGCTGACCTCGCACAAGTCGCAATGGGTGCCCAACGTCGGCCTGCTGTACAAGCTCACCCCGCTGCTGTCGGTGTACGCCAGCGTCACCAGCGGCTTCCAGGCGGATGCGGTGCTGGGCAAGAGCGGCCAGCCACTGCCGCCCTCGCATTCGCGCCAGGAGGAGCTGGGGGCGAAGCTGATGCTGTTCGGCCAGCGCGCCATGCTCACCATGGCGGCCTACCGCACCGAACTGAATCACAGCACCAACCTGGCCTCGCCCAGGCCGCCGTATTACGGCATTCCCGGTCCCGGCCAGACCAACCGCGGCATCGAGCTGGAGTTCAACGGCAGGCCTTTGCCGGGCCTGGACCTGAGCGCCGCATACAGCAACGCGACCGAGCACAACGACGACGGCACGCTGCCAACCGGCACGCCGCGCCAGCGCTTCAACCTGTGGGCAGGCTATCGCATCCAGCATGGCGCATGGCGGGGCTGGGGCGTGGCAGGCGGCGTGCTGGCGCGCAGCGCCAGCCGCGGCGAACTGTCGGACGGCTCGACCTACTTCACCATACCCGGGCAGGCCCGCGTCGACGCGAACGTGTCGTGGCAGGGCGCGCACTGGGGTATCGCGCTGGGCGTGCGCAACCTGTTCGACCGCAAGCTGCTCGATGCCGAGTTCAACGAAAACTTCGTGCCGGTGCATTGCGGGCGCAGCGTGTTGCTGAGCGGTACCCGGGACTTCTGAGCGGCGCCGCCCGGCGTTGCACGGCCGGATCAGGGCAGCGGCGGCCAGGCGCTGTCTGCGCGCCCGCCGATGGGCTCAGCCGGCAAGCGCCGCCAGCATCGCCTCGGCAGCCGAAACACGGAATTCGCCCGGCGCCTCCACGTGCAACTGGCGCACCACGCCATCCTCCGCATACAGCGCGAAGCGGCGCGCACGCAGGCCCATGCCGTAGGCGCTGCCGTCCCTTTCGAGGCCCAGCGCACGGGTGAAGCCGGCGTTGCCGTCGGCGAGCAGGAGCAGGCCGGCCGGCACTTGCTGCGCCGAGGCCCAGGCCTGCATCACGTAGGCATCGTTGACGGCCAGGCAATAGACCGCGATGCCGCGCGTGCGAAATGCCTCGTAGTGCTGCACGTAGCCCGGCAGGTGCTTTTCCGAACAGGTCGGCGTGAAGGCGCCCGGCACGGCGAACAGCACTGCCTTGCGACCGGCAAACAGCGCGCCGGTACGGGCCGGTTCGATGCGGCCTTCGTCGATGGACTTGATCTCGATGTCGGGCAGCGGCTGGCCGGTCTGGATGCTCATGGCGTGTGGTTTGGCCCTGGGGATCACCCATCCTAGCGCCAGTGCCGGTGCCGGGCGAGGTGCGCGTCGGCGCCCGGGTCAACCTAGCCCGAGCCGGAGCCGTCCGGCTTCCACAAGGGCTTGAATCATGCTAGGCCGAACCCATCTGCTGGCGATGCGGCGATGGTGCCGCGGTCCATTCAGAGGAGAATCGAGATGAACATCACCCGTCATGTGGCGTGGGGCATGCCCCGTGATGTGCAGGCTTTCCGCCAGGCTTTCGAGCGGTTCCTCGGCCAGGAGGAAAACGACCAGTCCAACGTGGTGACCAGCCAGTGGGCGCCGCAGGTGGACATCAAGGAAGAAGAGAAGCGCTTCGTGATCTATGCCGATATCCCCGGCGTCGACCCGGCCACCATCGAGGTGAGCATGGACAAGGGCATTCTCACCATCAAGGGCGAGCGCAGCGTGGAAGGCGGCGAGCAGCCCGGCCAGTTCACTCGCCAGGAGCGGGCACACGGTCTGTTCCATCGCCGCTTTGGCCTGCCGGACAGCGCCGACGCGGACGGCATCACCGCCGCCGGCCGCCATGGCGTGCTGGAGGTCTCCATCCCGAAGAAGCCAGAGACTACGCCCCGGCGCATCAATATCGAAACGGGCCACTGAGCACTCTCCGGCGATTGCGGTAACGGCCCGCGGCGGAGATGATCCGTCGTGGGCCGTTGCATGATCGACGACCCGAATGGCCTGGAGCTGGCGGTGGAATTCAAAGACTATTACGAGATCCTGGGCGTGAAGCCCGAGGCGAGCGAGGCGGAGATCAAGACCGCCTACCGCAAGCTGGCGCGCAAGTATCACCCGGACAAGAACAAGGAAGCCGGGGCCGAGGAGAAATTCAAGGCGGCGAACGAGGCGCAGGAGGTACTGCTGGATGCTGAGAAGCGTCGTGCCTACGACCAGCTGCGCGCCGGCGGCTACCGCGGCGGCGAGCAGTTCCGGCCGCCGCCGGGCTGGGGCCAGGGACAGGGGCAGCCGTTCGACTTCGGCGGTGATGGCGA
>JAJZET010000128.1 GCA_021805685.1 Pseudomonadota bacterium | reverse complement strand
CGACGCGCCACGGTTCGACGAGTCCGAGTGCTTGGGTGAAGAGCGTTTCCATCACCACAGCGTGCCCTCGGTACGGCGCCTCCCGCAAGATCTACGTCACGTCAACCACACCAGACGCGAGAGAGCCCGCAAAGGCAGCGTCCGCTCTGGGCTGATCTGCACCTTCCTTAGCTTGCTCGACACCTGCATCGCGGGCGTCGCCAGGTCAGGTGAGGCGCCGCCACAGCCATGGTAGCAAACACAGCAGCAGACCCAGCACGACGATCCACAGACTGCTGGTAACGACGAAGGTCATGCCAACCAGACCGGCACCAGCCAGCATTTCAATCGGCTCACCCTGCTTCCTGCCATAGATGAAGTAGCCCGAGCCGATGGCGCCGAACAGCACGCCCCAGAGTAGTGCGGCGGTAGTCAGTCCGAACATCAGGGTTGCGCCGGGTGATTCATGGACGCTCAGACCGCAGCCCGCCGCCGATGTTCCCGACGCCTAAGGATGGTCTGATCAATCGCCGCCCAGCCGCTTTCGTAGACGATTGAACCCGACAAGGGCGAAAAGCACACGCCGATTGATCCTCTGTCGTGTTTTCCATGCCGCTAGCCCCTGCGGGCACAGTAGTCTTACAGCTCCGACGGCAATAGGCCATTTGCTGCAAGCAAACGCGCCAGAACGGCAAAGCCAAACGCCGCCAACTCTTCTTCGGGAAGATCCAGCGAAGATAGTTCTTCCTTCCCGTAATACTTGAACGTCACGAAGAATTCGTGGCGCCATGGACCCAACTAACCTGGCGCTAGATTCCTGACGTCGTCTGTCTCCTTGTTGATGACGCACTCGATCGTCAGGATGCAGATACACAGTTCAAATTACAGACTCGGCTCTGTGGGCTTGACGGCTAAGCGGGAGCGGGAGGCGCGCGGCGGCGGAGGGCTTGAACAGGTCTGTCGTCCTTCCTTTCCAGACGCCGGTACAACGTGCTGCGGCTGATGCCGAGACGACGGGCTGCCTCCGATACATTGCCCTGGCAGGCGTCTAGTGCGGCCTGCATGGTGTCGCGCGCGACGGCGTGCAGTCGCGGCACTTCCTGGGGTCGGGAGCAATGGTCGGCGAAGCTCGCATGGCTCGGCTGGCGCAGGAAGTCTGGCAGGTCCCCCGGCAGGACTGCTTTGTTGCGTTCGGCCAGCGTCACCAGGGTCTTCAAGGTGCCGGACAATTGCCGGATATTGCCGGGCCAGGCGTAATCCGATAGCTGCTCCAGTGTTTCCGGCGCTAGCGTAATGCCCTGCGTGTCGGCGCCCAGATGCTGCCAGAGCCACACGATCAGCGCACGACAATCATCGCGCTCACGTAACGGGGGCAACGCGATGCAGGACTGGGCGATGCGGTAGTAGAGGTCGGCGCGGAAACGTCCGGCGGCGACGTCCGCTTCGAGCGGCCGAAGGGTCGCCGCAATGATCGCGAAATCCACCTTCACCGGACGGCTACTTCCGAGGGGGTGGACCTCGCGCTCCTGCAGTACGCGCAGCAGCCGGCTCTGCAGTGTCAGTGGCATGTCGCCGATTTCGTCGAGGAACAGTACGCCGCCGTCGGCTTCGCGCAGCAGCCCGGGTGCGCCGTTGCGGCGCGCGCCGGTGAAGGCGCCGCTCTGGTAGCCGAACAGTTCCGCTTCGATGAGGCCTTCGGGCAACGCAGCGCAGTTGATGGCGACGAATGCGCGGCCGGCACGGCGGCTGCGTCGGTGCAGTTCGCGTGCCCACACTTCCTTGCCGGTGCCGGTTTCGCCTTGCAGCAGCACCGGGATGTCGGCATCGAGCAGTCGGGTGCCGCGGATCAGTTGCGCATCCTGTGCACCACTGAAGAAGACCATTGAGCCGGGTGTGGTGGCTGGCTGGTGCGATGGCAATGCCGCGGACGAGCCAATGCGCGCATGCTCCCCGGATTGGCGCCGGGCGTGGAAGGCCTCGCCGTCGCGACCGCGCAACGGGATCACCAGGTGGGACGGCGGGCGCGCGGACTCGAACAGGTCGTGGTAGCGGCGCCGCCCCAGTTCGCTCCAGTCGAGTCCGAGCATCTGGATGGCCTGCCGGTTCGCCGCTACGAGTCGCTCATCCTCGAACACCAGGATGCCTTCGCGTGAAGTGTCCAGCAGGGCGGCGTCGTGGTGCAGGCGGATCACGTCTCGGCCGGCCGCTTCGCGTTCCAGTAGGCGCCGTTCGATCTGTTCGATGGCCAGTTGAACGATGCCCAGCGCGTGCGCATGATGCACGCTCGAGGCGCTCGAAATATCGAGCAGCCCGATGGGGCGCCCGCGGCCGTCCAGGATCGGTGAAGCCGAGCAGCTGAGCACGCGATGGTCGCCGAAATAATGTTCCCCGCCGTGGACTTCCACCGCGCGACCCTCATGCAAGGCGGTGCCGATGGCATTGGTGCCGATAAGGTCCTCGCGCCAGCTCACGCCGGGGCGCAGGGCTACGCGCGCGGCCTTGTCGAGGAAGCCGGTACTGCCGTTCGCTTCGAGGATGGTGCTGTCCGGCGTGGCGAGGATGACGATGCTGTCGCTGGTCCGCGCGTCGGCATACAGCAGGTCCAGCTCGGGCCTGCACAAGCGCAGGAGTGCCTCGTTGCGTTCGCGCAATTCGCGCAGCGATGGCTGGCCCGGCGGTTCGGCATGCACGCGCTGCTCGGGCGCAAGGCCGATGGCTCGGCAACGCCGCCATGACGCGAGGATCGTCTCGCCCACCAGTCCACGCGGACTGGCCCCGGTTTCGAAGAAGCGCTGGCGGGCAGCGCTGATGGCCTGGCGCGAGGGCAGTGACATGGTGGTCTCCGGCGGTTGTCGCAATTTGCGACAGTGATCCACGGGCTGTCTTCCTACGAAACACCTATTCGCCGGCGACATGCAAGCGCCGGCACGATCCAAGCCTGGTGCGTTGCGCCATAAAACCGGTCCGGGCGATTGGGTGGCTGTCGCCTACCCGTGCGGCGGTGCGGTAGCGATGAATGGATGAGCCGGTTGGCACGGTCCTCGCGATAGCAAACACCGTCCTGACCAACGCGGAGCACGACCGATGACCAAGCTCGAACAACACCACCTGCCGGTGCAGGTTCCCTTCAAGTCGCGCTACGACAACTACATCGGCGGACGCTGGGTACCGCCGGCCGGTGGGCGCTACTTCGAGAACATCACGCCAGTCACCGGACGGCCCTTCTGCGAGATCGCCCGTTCGGACAAGGACGACGTCGAGGCCGCGCTGGATGCCGCGCACAAGGCCAAGGAGGCCTGGGGCAAGACCGCGGTGGCCGAGCGCGCGAATATCCTGAACCGCATCGCCGACCGCATGGAGCAGAACCTGGACCTGCTGGCGCATGCCGAGACCTGGGATAACGGCAAGCCGATCCGCGAGACGCGCGCGGCCGACGTCCCGCTGGCGATCGACCACTTCCGTTACTTCGCCGGTTGCATCCGCGCGCAGGAAGGATCGATCGGCGAGATCGACCATGACACCGTGGCCTACCAGTTCCACGAACCGCTGGGCGTGGTCGGGCAGATCATCCCGTGGAACTTTCCGCTGCTGATGGCCGCGTGGAAGCTGGCGCCTGCACTCGCTGCCGGCAACTGCGTGGTGCTGAAGCCCGCCGAGCAGACCCCCGCAAGCATCCTGGTCTGGGCCGAACTGGTGGGGGACCTGCTACCCGCCGGCGTGCTCAACATCGTCAACGGCTTTGGCCTGGAAGCCGGTAAGCCGCTGGCTTCCAGCCCACGCATCGCCAAGATTGCCTTCACCGGCGAGACCACCACCGGCCGGCTGATCATGCAGTACGCCAGCCAGAACCTGATCCCGGTGACGCTGGAACTGGGCGGCAAGTCGCCGAACATCTTCTTCGCGGACGTGATGGCGAAGGACGATGACTATTTCGACAAGGCATTGGAGGGCTTCGCGCTGTTCGCGCTGAACCAGGGCGAGGTGTGTACCTGCCCGAGCCGTGCACTGGTGCAGGAGTCGATCTACGAGCGATTTATCGAACGTGCGGTCAAGCGCGTACAGGCGATCAAGCAGGGCAATCCGCTCGACCCGTCGACCATGATCGGCGCCCAGGCCTCCAGTGAACAGTTGGAAAAGATCCTTTCCTATATCGACATTGGCAAGCAGGAAGGCGCCAAGGTACTCACCGGTGGCGAACGCGCTTCGCTCGGCGGCGAGTTGAACGATGGCTACTACGTCACGCCTACGGTATTTGCCGGGCACAACAAGATGCGCATCTTCCAGGAGGAAATCTTCGGTCCGGTGGTGTCGGTGACCACCTTCCGGGACGAGGAAGAAGCCCTGGCGATCGCTAACGACACGCTCTACGGCCTGGGTGCAGGTGTGTGGAGCCGCGAGGCCAACACCTGCTATCGCATGGGGCGTGGCATCCAGGCCGGTCGAGTGTGGACCAATTGCTACCACGCTTATCCGGCGCATGCCGCGTTCGGTGGCTACAAGCAATCGGGCATCGGCCGTGAAACGCATCGGATGATGCTGGACCACTACCAGCAGACCAAGAACCTGCTGGTCAGCTATTCACCCAAGGCGCTTGGCTTCTTCTGAGCGTCGCGTTGTGCACCGGTCGCCTGCCCGGTGACCGGTGGCACGTCATCGAATCCCATGAACGTCCCCACCGACCATCCCCTTCGTGTCATTGCCACGCCGAGTGCGCAGGCGTTGATCGCGCGGTTGCGCGACAAGCACGGACCGTTGCTATTCCACCAGTCCGGTGGCTGTTGCGACGGCTCCGCGCCGATGTGCTTTCCGCAAGCCGAATTCATGGTCGGCGACCACGACGTATGCCTTGGTGAGATCGCCGGCGCCCCGTTCTACATGAGTCCGTCGCAGTACGCCTACTGGAAGCATACCCAGCTCATCATCGACGTCGTCCCCGGTCTGGGTGGCATGTTCTCGCTCGAGAACGGCGAAGGCGTGCGGTTCCTTACCCGTTCGCGGTTATTCGACGAGGCGGAAGTCGATGCGCTGATGGCCGCGGGCTTGCTTTGACCTGCCACGAGGGCGTGGCCGATGCGATGAAGCGCTTGGATTCCGCGTGCCTGCGATGTTTCAGGGCCGGGTGCCGCCTCGCCGATGCGGCGGGGCGCAAGCGGATGCGACGAACAGCGAAGGCGTCTAGATCCCGTGGTGCTTACCGTGAAACGGCGCATAGAACGCGCGCAGCCGTTCGATGTCGGCGGCCATGTCGCCGGTGGTCTCGAGCAGCGGGCCGAGCCGGATGGTCTTGTCGGGGTAGTTGAAGGCGACGGGGAACACCGGCACGCCGGCGTCGTGGGCGATGCGCCAGAAGCCGCTCTTCCACCTCGCCACCTGCCGGCGCGTGCCTTCGGGCGCGATGCCCAGCCACAGGGCCGGTTGCTGGCCGAAACGCTCGACCATCTGCTCCACCATGCCGGCGGCGGCGCCGCGGTCGATGGGTATGCCGCCGAGTTTGGCGAGCAGCGCGCCCAGCGGACCGCGGAAGAGTTCGCGCTTGGCCATGAAATGCACGTCGGCGCCGATGCCGGCTTTCATCAGCAGCCCCCAGATGCCGTCCCACCACGAGGAATGAGGTGCGGCGATCAACACGAGCTTCGGCACGTCGGGGAAGGTGCCGACCAGGCTCCAACCACACAGATGCAATACGCCACGGCACAGTTTGCGCCGCCAGCTGTCGCGCAGGCGGGGCATCTGCGAGGGAAGCTGCGCGGGCGCGAAGACCTTCCCCTTCATTCGTCCCCCGGTTTCTTCGCGCGCAGTTGCTTCAGCTTGCCGCGCTGCTGCTTGCCGGCGAGGCGGCGCTCCTTGGAGGCGCGCGTGGGCTTGGTCGCCACGCGCTTCTTTGGCACCACTTGCGCGGCGCGGATGAGCTCGACCAGCCGTTCGCGCGCGTCGTCGCGGTTGCGGCCCTGGTCGCGGAAGCGGCGCGCCTGGATCACCAGCACGCCGTCGTCGGTGAGGCGGCGGTCGCGTCGCGCCAGCAGCCGTTGGCGCAGCGGCTCGGGCAGCGTGGGCGAGCGTGCCACGTCGAAGCGCAGTTCCACCGCGCTCTCGGTACGGTTTACGTGCTGGCCGCCCGGGCCGTCGGCGCGCAGGAAGCGCTCGACCAGTTCGGATTCGGGCAGGGTGAGGCTATGGCTGATGGTCAGCATGGGCGGAGTGTAGGGGATGGCGTGGGGGCGGGAGCAGGCGCGTACCCGCCCAGACGGGCATCGCCGGCGTGCGGTCGGGGTCACATCGCTATGGCTTCCGATGTCGCCGCTGCGTGACCACGCTCAGGGCGAATGGGGTAGGGCCCAGCCGAAGCGTTCGAGCACGCCGGTGTATTCGCGATCCAGCGGTGCCTCCAGCGCCATCGCCGCGCCGCTCAGCGGATGCCTGAACTCCAGCTTCCATGCGTGCAGCAGCATGCGGTGGCAGGCGAAGTGCTGCTTGTAGAGCCGGTTGTGGTCGCTGCGACCGTGCTGGCAGTCGCCGATCACCGGGTGGTGGATATGCGCCAGGTGCTTGCGGATCTGGCGGAAGCGCCCGGTTTCCGGTTCGGCCAGCAGCAGGGCGTAGCGTTGCTGCGGGTAGCGGCCGAGTTCGATCGGCACCTCGACGGTGGCGAGGCGGCGGTAGCGCGTGCGGGCCTCGCGGCGCGGGCCGGTCTCGCGCGAGCCGGGTAGGGCATAGTCGACCATGCCCTCCTCGGGCTCCGGCCAGCCGCGCACCACCGCCAGGTACTGCTTGCGCACGTCGCGGCCCATGAACTGCTCGCCCAGCGCCGCGGCGACCTCGCTGGAGCGCGCCACCAGCAGCACGCCGCTGGTGGCGCGGTCGAGGCGATGCGCCAGGTAGACGTTGCCGCCCACCTGTTCGCGCAGCACGTCCACCAGATAGCGCTCGGCGTCGTTCACCATCGCGGAACGATGCACGGGCAGGCCCGCGGGTTTGTTGACGGCGATCAGGGCGTCGTCCTGGTACAGGATCTCGAGCATGGTGGGTTTGGGTGAGCTCAGCGCGAGCGCATCCAGCCCAGGCCGAACGCCAGCAGCCCCGCGACGCCTACGCCCAGCGGCAGCCACGGCCCGTGCTGGGGGCTGAGCGCCCACAGCAGGGTGGCGCATACCACCAGGGTGGCGCCGAGCGTGCTGCCCGCGACCAGGGACAGCAGCCGGCGCAGCAGCCGGCTTTGGTGGCTGAGCGTGTCGGCATCGGCCAGCAGCCGGCGTTCGCCCTGGGCGGTGCGCAGCAGCGCGTCGCGTACCAGCTCGGGGAACTGCGGGGCGGCATGGAACCATTCGGGCAGGCGCCTGCGCATGTCGCGCAGGGTACGCCGTGGGCTGTAGCGCTCGCGCAGGATGCGCTTGAGCACCGGATGCGCTACTGCCCAGATGTCGATGTCCGGGTCGAGCAGGCGGCCGACACCCTCGATGTTGAGCAGGGTCTTCTGCAGCAGGATCAGCTGCGGCTGCAGGGTCAGCTCGAAGCGACGCGCGGTCTGGAACAGCTTCACCACCAGTTCGGCCAGTGAAATCTGCGAGAGCGGTCGGGTGAAATAGGGTTCGCACACCGTGCGCACCGCGGCTTCCAGCTCGTCCAGGCGCACCGTGGACGGCATCCAGCCCGCATCCACGTGCAGCTTGGCGATGCGCGCGTAGTCGCGCTCGAACAGCGCGATGAAGTTCTGCGCCAGCCAGTATTGGTCGGCCTCGGGCAGCGAGCCCATGATGCCGAAGTCCAGCGCGATGAAGCGCGGTTCGGCGGCGCGCGTGGCATCCACCCAGATGTTGCCGGGGTGGGCGTCGGCGTGGAAGAAGTTATCGCGGAACACCTGCTCGTAGAACACGCGCACGCCCTTGGCGGCCAGCGCCTTGCGGTCGATGCCGGCGGCGTCGATCGCGGCGATGTCGTCGCTGCTGATGCCGTGCACGCGCTCCAGCGTGAGCACGCGCTGCGCGGTGAGGTCCCAGTGCACCTCGGGCACGTACAGGTCGACGCCGCTGGCGAAGTTGCGCCGGAGCAGGCTGGCGCTGGCGCCCTCGCGCTGCAAGTCCAGCTCGTTCTCCAGCATCTTCTCGACTTCGGCCACCACGTCCAGCGGCCGGATCTTGTCGGCATTGGGGTGCCAGCGGTTCGCCAGCGCGCCCAGCGATTGCAGCAGCTTCACGTCGCGTGCGATCTGCGCGTCGATACCGGGACGCAGCACCTTCACCACCACGGCGCGGCCGTCCGGCAGCTCGGCGGCGTGCACCTGGGCGATCGAGGCGGAAGCCAGCGGTGTCTCGTCGAAGGCGGCGTAGAGACGGCCGATCGGCGCCTTCAGCTCGCGCTCGACGATGGCGCGCGCTTCGACGCCGGGGAACGGCGGCACCTGGTCCTGCAGCATCGCCAGCTCGTCGGCGATGTCGGCGGGCACCAGGTCGCGGCGGGTGGACAGCACCTGGCCGGCCTTGACGAAGATCGGCCCCAGTGCGGTGAGCGCGAGGCGCAGGCGCACGCCGCGCGGCAAGTCACGCACATCCACGTCGGGGCGACCCAGCAACGGGCGTACCAGCTTCAGCGGGCGGAACAGGTGGGCCGCGTCCACCAGCTCGTCGAGCCGGTAGCGCAGCAACACGACGGCAACGCGCAGCAGGCGCGGAACGACGGCCAGCGAGGTCACGCGCCGGCTCCCTTGCCGTGGTTTGCCCTGAAGCGGGCTTCGAGGCGTGCCAGCCGCGCCTCCAGCCGTTCGCTGCGCTCGCGCAGGGTATCCACACCGTCCAGGAAGGCTTCCGCCTCGCCGGGCGCCAGCGCGAGGCGCGACTCGTCGCGCAGCCACGCGGCGCCGTCCTCGGTGAGATGGGCGGCGGTTTCCTTTGCGTGCGCCAGCGCCTGACGCACGGCGCGCGCCAGCGGCACGCCCAGCACATCGCCGAAGCTGCGCGCGAAGGCTTCCTCGAAATCGGGGGCGAATTGCGAGGCAAGCTTCTCCAGCCGCCGCGCGAGATCGGCGTCGCCGGCGATCTCCACCTTGCCTGGCGCCACGCCGTCGTCGCCCCGCCGCAGCGCCATGGCCAGCAGGCTGCCCGGCGTGGCGGCCACGCGCAGCGTACTGGCCACGGTGTCGCCGTCGTCCGGCGGCCCGACGCGCAGGCGGCTGTCTTCCACGGTGACGGCCAGGGCCAGTTCCGGCCCGCGCAGGTGCAGCAGCACGCGGCGGCCGTCCATGCTCGCGAGTTTTTGCTGCGTGTCGGGATCCAGCGACAGCGTGTGGTTGAGCGCGGTTTCCAGCGCGCGCCCGGCGAGCTTGCGCAGCGGCGCGGGTAGCCAGGCATTGGGGGTGGGGGAGGTCATCCGCCGATTGTAGCGGGCGACCGGCCTACGCGCGGTTCGACGGCGAAGGCGCGCGGGCCAGCGCCCATACGTCCACCCGCTGCACCCCGGCATGCCTGAGCACGCGGGCGCACTCGGCGAGGGTGGCGCCGGTGGTCATCACGTCGTCGAGGATCGCCACGTGCGCGGGCAGCGCGATGTCGGTGCGCAGAGCGAAGGCGCCGCGCACGTTGCGTCGGCGAGCGACCGCATCCAGTTCGGTTTGCGCCGCGGTGCCTCGCCTGCGCAGCAGCACGTCGTGGCGCAGCGGGATACCCAGGTGGCGTGCCAGCGGCTTCGCGAGTTCGAGCGCCCGGTTGTACCCGCGCTGGCGCAGGCGCGTGCGATGCAGCGGTACCGGCAGCACCAGGCCCGGCATCGGCAGCGGCATGCCCTCGCGCTGCCACAGCGTGGCCAGCGTGCGGCCGGCGGCGAGGTCGCGGCCGAACTTGAAGCGTGCCTCCAGCCGATCCAGCGGCCAGCCGTAGCGGAACGGCGCCCACGCCCCGTCCCACGGCAGCGCCTGGCGTTGGCATTCGCCGCACAGCCCGGCGGAAGCCGCCAGCGGCAGGGCACAGCGCGCGCAGCAGTTGCGGTTGCGCGGCAATTCGGCGGCGCAATCGGCGCACCGGTCCATGCCGTTCGCGCCCGTTGCGCCGCACAGCGGGCAGCGCAGCGGCAGCAGCCAGTTGCGCAGTCCACGCCATCGTTGCAGCCATGCATCCCGCAGCATCGTCGCCTTAGCCTTCCGTGCCGGACAGCCCGATGGTAGCGGCAGTTGCCGTCAACCTCGATACCCGGGCGAACGGTTGACGCGTACCGGTGCGCCGCCCACACTTCGCGGCCTCAGCCACGGAGCCACCCCATGCCCGAAGCCATCGTCCGCCACGACTGGAGCCGCGAGGAAGTCGCCGCGCTGTTCGCGCTGCCGTTCAACGAGCTGCTGCATCGCGCCCACACGGTGCATCGCACGTACCACGACGAGAACGCGGTGCAGGTCTCCACGCTACTGTCGATCAAGACCGGCGGCTGCCCGGAGGACTGCGCTTACTGCCCGCAGGCGGCGCGCTACGACACCGGCGTCGCGGCACAGAAGCTGATGGAAGTGGATGCGGTGCTGGCGCGCGCCAAGGCCGCCAAGGCCGCCGGTGCCAGCCGCTTCTGCATGGGCGCGGCGTGGCGCGGGCCGAAGGACCGCGACATCCCCAAGGTCGCCGAGATCGTGCGCGCGGTGAAGGACCTCGGCCTGGAAACCTGCGCCACGCTGGGCCTGCTCGGCGATGGCCATGCGCAGCAGCTCAAGGACGCCGGCCTCGACTACTACAACCACAACATCGACACCGCGCCCGAGTTCTACGGCGAGATCATCCACACCCGCGAGTACCAGGACCGCCTCGCCACGCTGGAACAGGTGCGCGACGCGGGCCTGAAGACTTGCTGCGGCGGCATCGTCGGCATGGGCGAGACGCGCGAGCAGCGCGCCGGTCTGCTGCAGGCGCTGGCCAACCTGCCGGAGCACCCGCACTCGGTGCCGATCAACCAGCTGGTGCCGGTGCCGGGCACGCCGCTGGGCAACGCGGAGAAGCTCGACCCGTTCGAGTTCGTGCGTACCATCGCGGTGGCGCGCATCCTGATGCCGCTGTCCATCGTGCGCCTCTCCGCCGGCCGTCAGCAGATGGACGACGCGGTGCAGGCACTGTGCTTCCACGCCGGCGCTGGTTCGATTTTCTACGGCGAGAAGCTGCTCACCACCGGCAACCCGGACACCGAGCACGATCGCGCGCTGTTCCGCCGCCTCGACCTGCACGCGATGGAGGTGGTCGAGGAGGCTGGCACCGTGCACGCGGACCTCATGGAGGCCGCGCCAGCAGGGTGCGGCCACGGGTGCGGGTGCAGTGCGGCGGCATGACTCCCTCTGTCATCCCGGCGAAGGTCGGGGTGACCATCCATAGCGCGACAGACGCATGCCCCGCACAGACCTGCTCGAACGCCTGGCCGTCCAGACGTCTGAACGCGAACACGCCAACCTGCGTCGCCGGCTGCGCACCGTCGAGCACGTGGAAGGTCCCTGGCTGGAAAGCGGAGGGCGCCGGCTGCTTGGCTTCTGCAGCAACGACTACCTCGGGCTTTCGCAACATCCGCAGGTGATCGCCGCGCTGAGGCGCGCCACCGCCGACGAGGGCGTGGGCAGCGGTTCGGCGCACCTGATCTGCGGTCATCGCCGCGAGCATGCGCAGCTCGAGGAGATGCTGGCCGAGTGGACGGGGCGCGAACGGGCGCTGCTGTTTTCCACCGGCTACATGGCCAACCTCGGCACGATGCAGGCGCTGCTCGCGCGCGGCGACGTGTGCGTGCAGGACAAGCTCAACCACGCCTGCCTGCTCGACGGTGCGCAACTGGCCGGTGCCGAATTGAAGCGCTACCCGCATGGCGACGTCGAAGCCGCCGCACGCCAGCTGCAAGGCCGTCCGCAGGCCGCCGCACTGCTCGCCACCGACGGCGTGTTCAGCATGGACGGCGACGTGGCGCCGCTGGCCGAACTCGCCGCGCTGTGCATCCGTGAGCGCGCCACGCTGATGGTGGACGACGCGCATGGCCTGGGCGTGCTGGGCGCGGAAGGCGCCGGCAGCGTGCAGGCCGCCGGCCTCGGCCAGCGTGAGGTGCCGGTGCTGATGGCCACGCTGGGCAAGGCGCTGGGCTGCAGCGGCGCCTTCGTGGCGGGCTCCGCGGCCTTGATCGATGGGCTCGTGCAGTTCGCGCGGCCCTACGTCTACACCACGGCCATGCCGCCCGCGCTGGCTGCGGCGGCCTGCGCGGCCGTGGAAATCGCCCGTGGCGAACACGGGCGCCGCGAGAAACTGCAGGCGCTGATCGCGCGTTTCCGTGCCGGTGCTGCGCAGCTTGGCCTGCCGCTGATGGCCTCGCACAGTGCGATCCAGCCGCTGCGGATGGGCGACGCGCAGGCCGCACTGGATGCCGCCCGGGCACTAGAGCAGCGCGGCCTGCTGGTCACCGCGATCCGCCCGCCCACGGTGCCGCCCGGGCAGGCGCGGCTGCGCGTCACGCTGTCGGCGATGCACGAGGACGAGCACGTTGATCAATTGCTGGAGGCCCTGGGTGCGCTGCCGCCACGGGCTGCCATGGCCGGCCTCGTATAATGGCGGGCCGCGTTTTCACCTTGTCCCCATGAACGTCGTCAACCTCTCCGCCTACCGCTTCGTCGCGCTGGACGATCTGCCTGCCCTGCGCGAGCGCGTGCTGGAACGCGCCTCTGCGCTCGCGCTGAAAGGTACCGTGCTGCTGGCGCCCGAGGGCATCAACCTGTTCCTCGCCGGTCCGCGCGAGGCGGTGGACGCGTTCATGGCGTGGCTGCGCGGCGACGCGCGCTTTGCCGGGTTGGGGGCGAAGGAATCGCTGTCCGAGGCGGTGCCGTTCGGCCGCCTGCGCGTGCGGCTGAAGAAGGAGATCATCACCATGCGCATGCCGGCGATCCGCCCCGAAGGCGGCCGTGCGCCGGCCGTGGACGCGCCCACGCTGAAGCGCTGGCTGGATGCCGGCTGCGACGACGACGGCCGCGAGGTGGTGTTGCTGGACACCCGCAACGACTACGAGACCGACGTGGGCAGGTTCGCGCAGGCGGTGGATTACCGTCTCGCCAGCTTCACGGCCTTCCCTGATGCCGTGGCCGCCGACCGTGCGCGCTATGCGGGCAAGACAGTGGTGTCGTACTGCACCGGCGGCATCCGCTGCGAGAAAGCGGCCTTGCACATGCAGGAACTCGGCATCGAGCACGTGCGCCAGCTCGAGGGAGGCATCCTGAAATACCTGGAGCTCACCGACGGGGCGCACTGGCAGGGTGACTGCTTCGTGTTCGATGGGCGCGGCGCGGTCGGCGCCGACCTGCGGCCCTCCGGCGAGCGGGCGTGAGCCTGCACATCGAAACGCTGGGCCGCGGTCCGGTGCCGCTGGTGCTGCTGCACGGCTGGGCGATGCACGGTGGCGTGCTGTCGCCGTTGGTGGACGCGCTGGCGGACCGCTGCACGATGTACGTGGTGGACCTGCCAGGCCATGGCTACTCGCGCCATTGCGGCTTGCCACTGGAGCCGTCCGCTTGCGCGGCCGCCATCGCGCAGGCCACGCCGCCGGCGCTGTGGCTGGGCTGGTCGCTGGGTGGCCTGATCGCGCTCACGGCCGCGCTGGAGCAGCCCGAGCAGGTGCGTGGCCTCGCCATGCTCTGCGCCACACCGAAATTCGCGCGCGACGAAGACTGGCCCTGGGGCAGCGACGCCATGCTGGTGCACCAGCTCGCGCTGGACCTGGAAACCGATTACCACGCCACCATCGAGCGTTTCCTGGCACTGGAGGCGATGGGCAGCCCCGATCCGCGCGCCGAGCTGCGCCATCTGCGGGAGCTCACCTTCGCGCGCGGCGAACCGGAGCTGCGCGTGCTGCAGGAAGGCATCCGCATTCTGGAGACCCGTGATCTGCGCGCGCGCCTGCCCGGGCTGCGCCAGCCGAATGCCTGGATCGCCGGCCGCCGCGACCGGCTGGTGCCGCCGCAGGCGATGGAATGGTCGGCGCAGCAGGCGCGGGGC
>JAJZET010000253.1 GCA_021805685.1 Pseudomonadota bacterium | reverse complement strand
GCCGGTGATCAGCGAAGACGGTGCCACCGTGGCCGAGTCCGGCGCCATCGTCGAATACCTGCTCGACCGCCACGATCGCGGCAACACCCTGCGCCCCGCGCCCGGCACGCCGGAACGGCAGCGGTTCACCTACTGGTTGCACTACGCCGAAGGCTCGGCGATGCCGCCGCTGCTGCTGAGCCTGATCTTCGCGCGCCTGCCGCAGGGACCGATGCCCTTCTTCGTGCGACCCGTAGTGCGCGGCATCGCCGACAAGGTGCTGGGCAGCTACGTCAACCCGCAGATCAGGTTGCATCTGGACTTCATGGAGAGCGAACTCGGCCAGTCGGCGTGGTTCGCCGGTGCGGCCTTCAGCGCCGCCGACATCCAGATGAGCTTTCCCGTCGAAGCCGCCGCCGCGCGCGGCGCCGTGGGCGCCGACCATCCGCGGCTGCAGGCCTACCTCCAGACGATTCACGCGCGTCCGGCCTACCAGCGTGCGCTGGCGATGGGCGGCCCTTACGAACTGCTGCGTTGAGCGTGGCGCGGGGTCGCCCGCTCGACGCTGTCCCCCGCGAGACGTCGCGGGTACCGTTGCAGCGGCAGCGCGCCGATTGCCGGCGCATCACCCCACCATCCGATCACGGCCATGCTGCTTGGCGCGTTGTGTGCACGAAAAATGCAGCCGGATCCGTGTTCATGGTATTTAAAGGTCGAAGGAAAGGGGGCTGCTCGCGCTCACGCGATCCGGATTGAACCGGGTTTCAGGGGGAACTATGCGTCGATCCGTTCCCGATGCTTCGCCGCGCATGCCGCGCTGGCTGCTCGCGACGCTGATCCTGCTCGGCCTCTCGGTACTGATCAATTACATCGATCGCGGCAACCTCGCGACCGCATCGCCGTTGATCAAGGATCAACTCGGCCTATCGACGACGCAGCTCGGCTTTCTGCTCACGGCTTTTTTCATCGCCTATGCGCCGATGCAGATCGTCGTGGGCTGGCTGGTCGATCGATTCGGCGCCGCCCGCATCCTGCTGACAGGCTTCATCCTGTGGTCGGTCGCGATGTCACTCACCGGCCTGGCACACGGGTTTGGCATGCTGATCGTGTTGCGAGTGCTATTGGGCCTCGGCGAGTCGGTATTCTTTCCGGCCTCGTCGAGCATCGTCGCGCGCTGTTTTCCGGAATCACAGCGGGGCATCGCCAATGCCGTGATCATGACGGGCATGGCGTGCGGCCCGGCATTCGGCATTTTCTTTGGCGGGCTGCTCATCGCCGCCTACGGCTGGCGTCCTTTCTTCATCGGGTTCGGGCTCGTCAGCCTGGCCTGGGTCATCCCCTGGCTGATGATCGCGCAGCGCCGCCTCGTGGAGCGCTGCGCCGAGGATTGCGGGATCCCGCCCGCGACGCTGGTCATTCTGCGTGAGCGTTCCCTGTGGGGCGCCGGCCTGGGACATTTCTGCGCGAACTATGTCTGGTACTTCGTGCTGTCGTGGATGCCTTACTACCTGGTACGCGAACGCGGCTGGTCGCTGACGCAGATGGCGACGATCGGCGGCAGCGCCTACCTGCTGATGGCACTGACGACCATGGCCACCGGTTGGGACACGGACCGCCGGATCGCATCGGGCTCCTCTCCAACCCTGGTGCGCAAATCGTTCATGGGCGCCGGCATGTCACTGTCCGCGGTCTTCATTGTCGGCAGCGCCGTGGTGACCAGTGCCGGGACATCGGCGCTGCTGTTTTTGCTGACGTGTGCTGCCTTCGGCCTGGTTTCTCCGAACATCTATGCCGTCGCCCAATCGCTTGCCGGCGCCCCCGCAGCGGGCCGCTGGATGGGCATCCAGAACGGCATCGGCAACATCGCGGGCCTGGTTGCTCCGTTTCTGACCGGGGTGCTCGTCGATCGAACCGGCAACTTCATGCTGGCGTTCCTGATCGCAGCGGCGATGTCCGTGCTGGGAGGGCTGGCCTGGGTCTTCGTCGTCGGATCGGTGCGGCCGATTGATTGGGCGCGCCGGGATCGAGCACCTGCAGCGGCGACACCCATGGCCACAGCGACCGATTGACACCCGGCCGGTTCGATTGCCGCCCTCTCCTCTGACGCCCTTTGGCACGCCAGCGTGGCGCTCAAGCGCTGCTACTCTCCGATTCGGGGCCGGGTTATGCTCGAATAACTGAAAGGTTGCTGCGGCCGATCCCGTTGCGAGGGTTACAGGCATGGCTGACGTCTTCGTATCCTATGCCCGCAGCGACAAGGCGCGGGTCGCGCCGCTGGTGGCCGCGATCGAGGCGCAGGGCTGGTCGGTGTGGTGGGATCCGGAGATCACGCCCGGCCAGGAGTTCGACGACCAGATCGAAGCGGAGATCGATGCGGCCAGGGCCGTGCTGGTGATCTGGACGCCGGTTTCCGTCGTGTCGCGCTGGGTGCGCGGCGAAGCGCGTGAAGCCGCCGAGCGCGGCATCCTGGTTCCGGTGCGTTTCGAGCAGGCACGCCTGCCGATGGACGTGCGCGCCATCCACACCACCGATCTCGACGGCTGGGGCGGGAATGCGGCAAGCCCGCCGGCCCAGGAATTCCTGCGCGCTCTGGCCAGCATGATCGCGCGCACGCAGGCGTCGCAATCCGCCAAGGCCGGCAGCGGATCGGCGGCCGCGTCCTCCGAAAAGGATTCCCCGCGCTTCACCATCTGCGTGCTGCCCTTCACCAACATGAGCGGCGATCCGGAACAGGAGTATTTCAGCGACGGCATCACCGAGGACATCATCACCGACCTGAGCAAGGTCTCGGCGCTGGCGGTCATCTCGCGCAACAGCGCCTTCATGTACAAGGACAAGCACGCCGACATTCCGAAAGTCGCGCGCGAACTCAAGGTCAGCCACGTGCTGGAAGGCAGCGTGCGCAAGGCGGGCGGGCGGCTGCGCATCAGCGCGCAGTTGATCGACGGTGCCAGCAACAACCACGTCTGGGCCGAGCGCTACGACCGCGACACCACCGACATCTTCGCGATCCAGGACGAGATCTCCCAGGCCATCGTCAAGGCGCTGAAACTGAGCCTGCTGCCCGACGAGAAGAAAGCGATCGAACGGCGCGGCACCGACAATGCCGAGGCCCACAACCTCTACCTGATGGCGCGGCAGGCCTATGTCACCGGCCAGGAGTTCGATGCCCGCTCCGCGCAAGCGATCGTCCGCCTGTGCGTCCGCGCCACCGAAATCGACCCGCGCTACGCCCAGGCCTGGGCGCTGATGGCCATCGGCTACAAGAGTTTGCGCGATGAACAAGGGGGGCGATCGGATGACGGCATGACCGCCGCGGAACGGGCACTGGCGCTGGACGCGAACCTGGCCGAGGCGCACGCCG
>JAJZET010000050.1 GCA_021805685.1 Pseudomonadota bacterium | reverse complement strand
GGATCAGTAGCACCCGTGGTGTACGGCCCACCCAGCCCGCCCACTGTGCTCCACAGCCACAGGTTGTAGAACAAGCCGACCCAGGCGAGGCGATGCAACTGCCAGCCGCTGAGCAGGGAGAACGCCAGCAGCGCCTCCAACGCCACCATCATGCTGACCACGATGCCGACACCGAGATTGGTCACCAGCGCGGCCATGGCGTGCCCGTAAGCCATCAGCCAAACCGGCTGCCCCGGCGCCCAATCGGCCGCGATCATGGCCACGAAGTGTTCGCGATAAGCCGGGTCGAGATGCAGCAGCAGATTGACCAGGCACACCGCGCCGAACAGCAGCCGCGCCAGTCCCAGCGCCCATTGGATGCGAGTGCGATTGTCCAGCAGGTACGGCAGGCTCGGTGTGCGCATGGGTGATCAGACCCCCGTGTGGTGCCGGCGTTCAATTACCGATTGGTAAGAATTGCGCCAGCGGATCTCACACTGTCCGGCAGACTCACGGTATCTGCATGTACCTGAAGCAGGTTCTGCCTGCGACCACCCGATGTGCATTGGTTACCTGAATCGCATATCCGCATGGCGCGCAGTGTGCCGACGCCCGCCTCTCAATGCGCGCAGAATGGGGCACGAAGAACCGCTCTGACGCCATTTACCCATGCGCAGCGGCGGCTATAAGTCAAGACGCCGCTGTCGCGCCACCCAGGATGAAAGCGCTCGTGCGCCGCGCAAGCAACGGCTTGCCCCCGCGGACTCCTGAACATGCTACCTGCAAGCTGATGGAGAACTCCGATGTCCAACTCATTTCTTTATCCCGATATCTATCTGGTGCTGTTTGTACTTGCGCTGTTTTTGCTCATGTCGTTGAAAATCATCTTCGAGTATCAACGCGCCGTGGTCTTCCGGCTTGGACGTTTTCAGAGGGTCAAGGGGCCGGGACTGATCATCGTGGTGCCCATCCTGCAGCGAATGAAGCGGCTGGACTTGCGTACCCTTGTGCACGAGGTCACGCCGCAGGACGTGATCTCGCGCGACAACGTTTCGGTCAAGGTCGATGCGGTCATTTACTTCCGTATCGTCGATCCGGAGAAAGCCTTCATCCAGGTTGCGGACTTCTTCGAAGCCACCAGCAAGCTCGCGCAAACCACCCTGCGCGCGGTGCTGGGCAAGCATGACCTCGATGAAATGCTCTCCGAACGGCCCAAGATCAACGCCGACATCCAGACCATCATCGACTCCCAGACCGAGGCCTGGGGAATCAAGGTCAGCGTCGTCGAGATCCGCAATATCGAGCTCACGGACGAAATGATCCGAGCCATCGCCAAACAGGCCATCGCCGAGCGCGACCGCCGCTCCAAGGTCATCCATGCGGACGCGGAATTCCAGGCCGCGCAGACCCTGGTCAACGCCGCCACCATCCTCGCTTCCGCGCCTGGCGGCATGCAATTGCGCTACCTGCAAACCTTGTCCGAAATCGCCACGGAAAATAATTCCACAGTGATCTTCCCGATGCCCATCGACATCATCAAGCCGATCCTGCAGATCATGGAGAAAGTGGCGAAAGCGGACTGAATAAATGACCAACGGCGCTGGCAGGCAACGCGCTCGACCAGCAAGGATCGCCAAGGATATCGACGAGATGAAGCTTCGGAACGCTGACCGGCCGCTGGCGTCGGTGCTGTCCTGCATCGGTGACATGGGCGCGGGCAGGCGCTCTACATCCGCTTCGACGTCTGGTTTGGCGGCCGGGACGAGGTACTCGAACCGGGTCGCATGCCCTGCCAATTGAAGATGCGCTACCGGGATCTATTCTTCCTCAACCACAATCGCGTGCCCGAGACCGGTCTGCAGATGGCTCGGTTTCCCGTCGAGAATCTGCTGTTCCGAGGTCAATGGATGGTCGCGCGAGCAGGCTTGGCACGCGACTATCCAAGCACTATGCGAACGCGATGCGTGCGCGCGTCCTCGAGCAGCGGAATCCGAGCCGCATCGCGCGCGCTTATGGCTTGTTCGACACCGTCGAGTTCCACGCGGATGACGCCGCGATGCACGCCGGCTGGATTCTCCACGGTGATTTCGTAAGGGGTGACGATGCCCTGTTTGTCGCGATGCCGATACACGATGTCGTAGCGTGGCCAGGATTTTGGAATGCAGGGGCTGATCCGCAGATGATCACCCTGCGGCTGGAATCCGAGGATGGCTTCCAGCCCGGCGCGATACAGCCAGCCCGCCGAGCCGCTGTACCAGGTCCAGCCGCCGCGCCCGACATACGGCGCCACCGCGTAGACGTCGGCGCAGGCCACGTAAGGTTCGACCTGGTAGCACGCCACCGCTTCGGCAGTGTCGCTGTGGCGGATGGGGTTGAGGATATCGAACAGTTCGCCGGCACGATCGCCTTGCCCGAGCAGCGCGCAGGCGAAAATCGACCAGGTTGCACCATGCGTGTATTGGCCGCCGTTTTCGCGAATGCCGGGCGGATAGCCCTTGATGTAGCCGGGGTTCAAGGGTGTGCGATCGAATGGCGGCGTGAACAGCAGTGCGATCTTGTCGTCGTGAAGGACCAGGTATTTCTCCACCGCCGCCATGGCTTGTGCGGCATGGCCGGGATCGGCGGCGCCGGAGATCAGGCTCCACGATTGCGCGATGGCGTCGATCTTGCACTCTTGGCTTTCGTGCGAGCCGAGCGGTGTGCCATCGTCGTAATAGCCGCGCCGATACCACGCGCCATCCCATCCCGCCGCGCTTTCGAGCGCAACCCGCAACGCCGTGGCGTAGGCGCGCCAGGAAGCCGCGCGTGCAGATTCGCCGCGCGCATCGGCCCATGGCGCGCAGGCCTTGATCGTGGCCAGCAGCAACCAGGCCAGCCAGACACTTTCGCCGCGGCCCTGCGCACCCACGTTGTTCATGCCGTCGTTCCAGTCGCCGGCACCGATCAAGGGCAGGCCGTGAGCGCCCAGCGTCAGGCTGGAATCGATTGCCCGCGCCGCATGCTCGTACAGACTGCCCTGCTCGCTGGCGATGCCCGGCTGATAAAACGCATCGGCAGCGCCTGCTTTGATTGCCGCGCCATCGAGAAAGGGCACGTTCTCGTCCAGCACGGCGGCATCGGCAGTCACCGCGATGTAGTGGGCGGCGACATAGGCCAGCCAGATGCGGTCGTCGCTGATCCGCGTGCGGACGCCCTGCCCGGATGGCGGCAGCCACCAGTGCTGCACATCGCCCTGGACGAATTGGCGCGCCGCCGCCCGCAGCACATGTTCGCGCGCGATATCGGGACGGGTGACGCACAGCGCCATCACATCCTGCAGTTGATCGCGAAAGCCATAGGCGCCGCTGGCCTGGTAGTAAGCCGTGCGCGCCCACAGCCGACAGCCCAGCGCCTGGTACAGCAGCCAATCGTTGAGAAGAATGTCCATCGCGCGATCCGGCGTGCGCACCTGCACGGTGTCGAGCACCGCGTCCCATTGCGCGCGCACGTCGTGCAGCGCGGCATCGAGATCGGCCGTGCGGTATTTCCCGACCAGCGCCTGCGCTTCGGCGCGCGACGCGGCATCGCCGAGCATGAACACGATTTCGATCCGTTCGTCGGGTGCCAGTTCGACGGAGGTCTGCAACGCACCGCAGGGATCCAGCCCGGCGCCGACGCGCCCCGACAGCGGGATGTTGCCGGTCAGCACGGCCGGACGCTCGACGGCGCCATGACGACCGAGAAACTCCTGGCGGTCGCCGGTGCAGGAGCGCCGCCGGCCGCCGAGGTCGATGAAAGCCACGCGTTCGCAGAACTCGGCGCGCCACGCATTGCGTGCGAACAGCGCGCCGGTTTCCGCGTCGCGCGAGGTGACCACGAACGGCGCCGGCACGGTGCCATTCGCGCCCAGTGCCCATTCGACATAGCCGGTGATCGACAGGTGCCGCGTGCGCGCGGAACGGTTGCGCAGGCATAGCCGCGACAGCTTGACCGGATCAGTCAGCGGCACGAATTGCAGCAAGGCTACTTCGATGCCGTGCGCATCGTGCGTGAAGCGGCTCCAGCCCTTGCCGTGCTGGACGCTGTAGGTCGCCGCCGGCACACGGATCGGCAGCGCCGCGGCGCTCCACAGTTCGCCGCTGTCCTCGTCGCGCAAGTACAGCACTTCATGCGGCGTGTCGCTGACCGGGTCATTGGGCCACGGCGTCAGCGGGTTCTGCTGGCTATTGAGCGACCATGCGTAACCACCGCCCTCGGCCGAAACCACGAACCCGAAGCCGGGGTTGGCGATCACGTTGACCCACGGCGCCGGCGTGCAGCGATCGCCGTCGAGCGTGATGGCATAGGCGCGATCGGAGTCGATGAAACCCCCAATGCCATTGTCAAACTCGCGTGTCGTGTGCGTGCTCGGCGGCGTGGATATCGCAGCGTCGGTGGCCGTTGGCGACGTGAGTACAGGTTTCCAGGACTTCGGGACCGACGTTGCGGAATCGCCGTCGCGATTTCCCGACGCGGGGTCCGGCAGCCCATCCGCCGCATCCAGCACGATGCGGGCGGCGGTGGCCAGCCCGGCGCGCAACGCATCGGAAAGGGTGCTGTCGCGCAGTGCGAATACCGCGGCGGGAACCGCATCGCGGTCCGCCTGCAAGCAGACGTTCTGTGCCTGCGCCCGTTCGTTCAGCGCTGCCTGCAGCAGGTCGCCGCCACTGCCGGCGGTGTTGAGCAACACGACATCGACACCCAGCCGCTTCGATTGCCAGTAGCGCTGCGCCAGCAACAACTCCTGCACACACGCCAGACTGGATTCGCTGGCGATGCGCAGCAGCACGATGGGACGGTCGCCGGAAATGCCGCAGCTCCACAGCACAGGCGCACCGCCGCTGCCGCGCTCCAGAACCACGGCGGGCGCCCGCAAGCTGCTGTCGGCATACAGCAGCGCACTGGCAAGGTGTCCAAAACGCCCGGCCTGCACGACATCGATACCGAGGCGTGCCTGTTCCGCGATGGCATGGGCCATGGATCCGGCAAACACCTGCGCGCAGCCGTCATCTGCGCGCAGCGTCTGCACCAGTGCGAGCACGGCAGCACGCGAGTCGGCCAGCGCGGTCCAGAACGCCACCCGCACGCTGGCACCGGGCGCAACGCGCACTCGTCGGCGCAGGCTGAAGACCGGATCCAGCACGCAGCCGCTGCTGTTCGACAGTGACGCGCCGGCCTGCATCGCCCGCGCATGGCGCAACGTGCGACCGCGGCCGAGGAAACGCATGCGATCGGTCTCGAATTCGCAGAGGCCGTCGTCATCTGCCTCGACCATCGTCACATGCGCGGCCCAGACCTCAGCCTCGTCCGGCGTACGCCGCCGCCGCGTCGCCAGCAGGATCCTGTCCTGCTGCACCCATTCGGTCTGCACAAACATCTTGGAGAATGCCGGATGGGCCGCATCGGCCGCGGCCGGCCCGAGCACCAGTTCCGCATACGAGGTCAGTGTGATCTCGCGCGGACTTCCGCCGTGGTTGGTGAGCGTGACGCGGCGCAATTCGACGTCGCGATCGGCAGCGACCGCCACATCGAGCGTGGTGGTCAGCAGGCCGTGGTGCTGCGTGATGCTGACGCAACCGTCGGACAACGTGGCCGTATAGACGTCTGCATCGATGCCGCAGGGCTGCAGTCCTGCTGACCAGATCTTGCCGCTCTCCTCGTCGCGCAGCAGCAGGTAGCTGCCCCAGCCGTCGCCGACTGGATCCTCACGCCAGCGGGTGACGGCGAGGTCGCGCCAATTGCTGTAGCCCGAGCCGGCGGCATTCAACATCACCGTATAGCGGCCGTTGGACAGCAACTGCACCTGCACCTGCGGCGAGGCGCCGGTGGGTGATGGTGGGCAAGACGGCATAAGGCTGCATGCTCCTGCGCGCGATCGGTGCTGATCTGCTGTGCACAGCGGATCTCCGAGCATACGACTGCACCCCTGTAATGTCGCGTGGAACCGGCGCCCGGTTCAGGCAGCCGGAGTAGCATGAAGCCGGCTGTCGAGCATCCTGCGGATTTCCCATCCCGCATTCTGCGCGCATCACTTGTGCGCCCATCGCAGCATCACTGCGCGATGACAGACAGGCCATCTGCGTGCGCTCCGCTGTCTTGTTGCGCAACGCGCAACAGGTTGCGATCGACTTGCCATGCATGTCAGAGAGGTCCATCGCCACGTAGTGGCCGTACCCGGAACCCATTCGATGCCGCCGATACCCCCGCTCACGGACGAAGCGCTGCTTGATCAGATGCAGCGCGCCGCATTCGGCTACTTCCTGCAGGCCGTGAACCCGCGCAATGGACTGGTGGCCGACACTTCGCGTGACAACTCGCCCGTCAGCATCGCGGTGGTCGGCTTCGCGCTGTCGTCGTACCCGGTGGCGGTGGAACGAGGCTGGATGGAGCGTGCCGATGCGGTCCAACGCAGTCTCGCCGCGCTGCGTTTCTTCCGCGACAGCGAGCAGAGCGGCAGCCCCACGGCGACCGGCTTCAAGGGCTTCTACTACCACTTCCTCGACATCCACACGGGCGCGCGCGTCTGGCAATCGGAGCTGTCGATGATCGATACCGCGTTGCTCATCGCCGGCGCGCTGACCGCAGGCATGTATTTCGCGGCGGACACCACCGACGAAATCGAGTTGCGTGAACTGGCCGATTTCCTGTATCGCCGCATCGACTGGCGCTGGGCACAGGATGACGGCGACACGATCCGGCAAGGCTGGAAACCCGAATGCGGATACCTGCACTACGGCTGGGAAGGCTACAGCGAAGCGATCCTGCTGTACGTGCTGGCCATGGGTTCGCCCACGCACCCGATCGTGGGTGATTGCTACCAGGCCTGGACCGCCACCTACCAGTGGGAAAACCTGTATGACCACGACTATCTCTATGCGGGGCCGCTGTTCGTGCATCACTTCTCGCACGCATGGATCGATCTTCGCGGCATTCGTGACAGTTTCATGCGCGGGAAGCGCTCGGACTATTTCGAAAACAGCCGGCGCGCCGTCTGCATCCATCGCGAGTACGCGCAGCGCAACCCGCACGAATTCGCCGGCTACGAGCAAAACTGCTGGGGTCTGTCGGCCTGCGATGGCCCCAGCGATGAGCAGTCGGGTGTGCGCAACGAAACGCGACGCCTGTTCGGTTATGCCGCTCGTGGCGTGCCGTTCGGACCGGACGACGGCACCCTGTCCGCTCCGTCGGTGCTGGCGTCGCTGCCGTTCGCGCCCGAGATGGTTCTCGACGCCGTGCGCAACATGATGGCGCGCTATCCGGAGATGTTGCGCGAAGGGCGTTTTTCCAGCGGTTTCAACCCGACACTGACCGACGCCAACGGACGTGCCTGGGTTTCCGCGGGGCACTATGGGCTCGATCAGGGCATCGTGCTGATGATGATCGAAAATCATCGCACCCGGCGGGTCTGGCGGCTGATGCGCGGTTGCCCCTACATCAGGAACGGGTTGCAGCGTGCCGGATTTCGCGGCGGCTGGCTGCAGCAACCCTCCATCCATGGAGCACGCTGATGCCGCAGAAGAACGGCTCATCGTTCACCACACCGCAGGATGCGTATGAGCGCGAGCGCCTTGCCAATGTGCATCCTGCCGCGTGGAGCAACCCGAAACCCGCCGACTGCTACCAGTTGGTCATCGTCGGTGCCGGCCCGGCAGGCCTTGCCGCCGCGGAAACGGCCGCCGCGCTCGGCGCCAAAGTGGCACTGATCGAACACCATCTGATCGGCGGCGGTTGTCTGAACATCGGTTGTGTACCGTCGAAAGCGATCATCCGCACATCGCGGTTGTACGCCGAAATGCGCGACGCCCAACGCTATGGCGCACGGACACCGGACGCCATCCGTGTCGACTTTGCCGCCGTGATGGAGCGCGTACGGCGTATCCGTACCCACCTCAGCGGCGGCGATTCGGTCCGGCGACTGGCCGCGGCCGGCGTGGATGTGTTCTTCGGCGAGGCGCGCTTCGCCGGAACCGACACATTGACCGTCGATGGGGAAAAGCTGTGCTTCAGGAAAGCACTGATCGCGACCGGCGCGCGACCGAATATCCCCTCGATTCCAGGCCTCCATGAGGCCGGCTATCTGACCAACGAGAACGTGTTCGACCTGACCGAGCTGCCGCGCCGACTGCTGGCGATCGGCGGCGGTCCGCTCGGCTGCGAACTGGCCCAGGCCTTCCGCCGACTGGGCGCGCAATCTTCCATCGTGCAGGACATGCCGCTGTTTCTTGGCGGGGAAGAACGCGACGCCGCACAGATTCTCTCGGATGCGTTCGCGCGCGACGGCATCGAGGTACGGCTGAATACCACGGTCGTTGCCGTGCGCGTGCAAGATGGGCAGAAACTGGTCGATCTGGTCAGCGACGATTACCGGAACACGATCGCGGTCGATGCGATTCTCACCAGCATCGGCCATGCGCCGAATGTTCAAGGGCTGAACCTGGAAGCTGCCGGCGTCGACTACGATGCCAGCGACGGCATCCGTGTCGATGATTTTCTGTGCACCAGCAATCCGCATATCTATGCCGCCGGGGACGTATGCCTGGAGCATAAGTACACCCATACCGCGACGGCCTCGGCGCGCATCGTGATACAGAACGCGCTGTTCCGCGGTCGCGAGCGGTTGAGCACGCTGGTCATCCCGTGGTGCATCTTCACTGATCCGGAAATCGCCCACGTCGGCCTGTACGTGCGGGAGGCCAACCGGCAGGGCATCCCGGTGAAGACCTTCACCATCCCGATGCACGAAATCGATCGCGCGGTGACCGACAGCGAGGAGGGAGGTTTCGTGAAAATCCACGTCAGAGAGCGGACGGACCGGATTCTCGGCGCCACCATCGTGGCCCGCCATGCGGGTGACATGATCAACGAGATCACCCTGGCGATGGTGGCGGGTATCGGCCTGCGCACGCTGGCCCGGGTCATCCACGCCTACCCCACGCAGGCCGAGGCGATCCGCAGCGCGGCCGATGCCTACAGTCGCACGCGCCTGACGCCCCGGGTCCGATCGCGACTGCGCCGTTGGCTGGCGCGGTGAAGGGCTGCCATGCCGTGTCCGCCAAGTCATGCCGGCCTCTCCTGGCGCGCGCAGTGACGCTTGGGCACAGGCGTCGAACAAGCCCGTCGCGTGCCGGCCGGTCTGCGCCGGGCTGATGACTCTTGGGTCAACCCACAAAGATCGTGACGGGCCGGATCGGCAATTCCGTTGCCGCTAGGCCAGCAGCGCCCTGGTGCGCGCGCAAACGTTGTCGACGGTGAAGCCATATTCACGCAGCAGGACTTCGGCCGGCGCCGAAGCGCCGAAGCGTTCCACGCTGAGCATGTCGCCGCGCGCGCCGGTGTAGCGATCCCAGCCTTGCGGCACACCCAGCTCGACCGCGAGCCGCGCGCTGACGTCCGGAGGCAGCACGCTGTCGCGGTAGCTTTGCGGCTGGTTCTCGAACAACTCCCAGCTGGGCATCGACACGCAGCGTACGAGAATGCCCTCACCCTGCGGCCGGTCGGCGGCGGCGAGGATCAGGTTCACCTCGGAACCACTCGCGATCAGGATGAGCTGCGGCTTGCCGTCCTTTGCGTCGCTGAGCACGTAGGCACCCCGGCGCAGCCCCTCGGCGCTGGCGTAGCGGACCCGGTCGAGCGGGTGCGCGGTTTCCGCTTGCGCTTCATCGAGCGCGGCGCTGATCATGTCCACGTCGTTGCCATCGGACACGTGCAGGGTCTGCCAGCCATAGGCTTCGAAGCGTTTGGCGCGATCTTCGCAGAAGGTGATGTCGGTACCGGCGGCGAGGGTCACGTGGTTGTCGTCGTACAGGCAGGCCAGCTTGCCCAGCTTCAGATGCCCTGCCGGCGAGGCGGCTTCCGACACCACGCCTTCCATCAGGTCGCCGTCGCTGACGATGGCCCAGGTGTGATGGTCGATCACGGTGTGGCCGTCGCGGTTGTAGCGCGCTGCCAAGTGCGCCTCGCCGATCGCCATGCCGACTGCGTTGGCGAGGCCCCGGCCGAGCGGGCCGGTAGTGATCTCGACGCCGGGCGTATGGCCGTATTCGGGATGGCCGGGGGTCTTGCTGCCCCATTGGCGGAACTGCCTGAGATCATCCAGCGAGAGGTCGTAGCCGGTGACGTGCAGCAGGCTGTAGAGCAGCGCTGAACCGTGCCCGGCCGACAGCACGAAGCGGTCACGATCGGGCCATTGCGGATTGACCGGGTGGTGGGTCAGGTGCCGCGTCCACAGCGCATAGGTCATCGGCGCGGCGCCCAGCGGCAGCCCGGGATGGCCGCTGTTGGCTTGCTGCACCATGTCCACCGAAAGGAGCGCAGGACATTGATGCATTGCTGATCGAGTGCGTTGGACATGGCGGCTTCCTGATGGAGTACAACCCTGTGTGTGGTCAGGGCGCGTACGCGTCTGTCACGACGTCTTGAGCGCGGCATCGACGATGCTCTGCGCCTCCTGCAGGATCGATTGCAGATGCGCCTTGTCCTTGAAGCTCTCCGCGTAGATCTTGTAGATGTCTTCGGTGCCGGAGGGGCGTGCGGCGAACCAGCCGCTGGCGGCGGTCACCTTGATGCCGCCGATCGCTGCGTTGTTGCCCGGCGCATGATCGAGCACGCTTTCGATCTTCTCGCCGGCCAGCTCGGTGCTTTGCACCTGCCGCGGCGAAAGTTTCGCCAGCCGGGTTTTCTGCTCGGCGGTCGCCGGCGCCTCGACGCGATCGGCCGCCGGCTCGCCCAGTTCACGCGCGAGGTCGCGATACAGCTCGCCGGGATCGCGCCCGCTGCGCGCGGTGATCTCCGCCGACAGCAGTGCCGGCACGATGCCGTCCTTGTCGGTGGTCCACACCGTGCCGTCCCGGCGCAGGAACGACGCACCGGCGCTTTCCTCGCCGCCGAAACCCAGCGCGCCGTCGAACAGGCCGTCGACGAACCACTTGAAGCCGACCGGCACCTCGTAGAGCTTGCGCCCCAGCCGCTTCGCCACGCGGTCGATCAGCGCCGTGCTGACCACGGTCTTGCCGATTGCGGCGGTCCTGGTCCACTGTGGCCGCTGCCGGAACAGATAGTCGATCAGTACCGCGAGGTAATGATTCGGCACCAGCAACCCGCTGCGGGTCACGATGCCGTGGCGATCGTGGTCGGTGTCGCAGGCGAAGGCCACGTCGTAACGGTCCTTCACGCCGATCAGTCGTTGCATCGCATACGACGACGACGGATCCATGCGGATCTTGCCGTCCCAGTCCACCGTCATGAAGCGGAAGGTCGGATCGACTTCCGCGCTGATCACGCTGAGGTCGAGCCGGTAGCGCTCCGCGATCGGCGCCCAGTAATGCACGCCGGCGCCGCCGAGCGGATCGACGCCCATGTGGATGCCGGCGCCGCGGATCGCATCGAAATCGATCATGTGGCCGAGATCGCTGACGTAGGCGTCGAGGAAATCGTGCTCGCGCGTCGTGGCCGCGCGCCGCGCCTGCGCGAACGGCATGCGTCGCACCGCCTTGAGACCGCCTGCGAGCAGGGCATTGGCACGGTCCTGGATGCCGCCGGTGATGTCGGTATCAGCCGGCCCGCCATTGGGCGGGTTGTACTTGAAGCCGCCGTTGTCGGGCGGGTTGTGCGAGGGCGTGATGACGATGCCATCGGCCAGTCCCGAGCTGCGGCCACGGTTGTGGACCAGGATCGCATGCGAGATCGCCGGCGTCGGCGTGAATTCGCCGCCCTTGGCGATCCTCGTTTCCACGCCGTTGGCGGCCAGCACTTCCAGCGCGCTCTCGAACGCCGGCTGCGACAGCGCATGCGTATCAAAGCCGATGTACAGCGGGCCATCGATGCCCTTGTTCTTGCGGTAGTCGCAGATCGCCTGGCTGATCGCCAGCACATGCCACGCGTTGAAGCTGCGTTCGAACGAGCTGCCGCGGTGTCCAGAAGTGCCAAAGACGACGCGCTGCGCCGGCAGCGCGGGATCGGGACGCAGATCGGCATAGGCGGCGAGCAGTTTCGACACATCGACCAGCAGCGACTGCGGGGCCGGCTTGCCGGCGAGTGGGCTGATCGTGGTGCTCATGCGCGTGTCTCCCGCGGCTGGCGATGACGCCGGATCAGCGCCGGATACTCTGGCCTGCATCTGCGCGCGGATGTCGAGGTCCGCGGCATTGCGCTGCCGAGCGCGCTCTCGAAGCGGTTTGGGCTGGAGGTCGGGCCGGTGATCGAGAAATCCTCG
Source organism: Pseudomonadota bacterium (assembly GCA_021805685.1). Lineage (GTDB taxonomy): Bacteria > Pseudomonadota > Gammaproteobacteria > Xanthomonadales > Rhodanobacteraceae > Rhodanobacter_A. Next base: position 1,756 of record JAJZET010000050.1, on the reverse strand, counting down.
AACCATCGACGCTGGGCGCCGTTGTCGAGCAACCCGTGGGTGATGTTGCCCAGTCACGGGCTCTGGCCGATTTTGTGCAATGGTCGGGGCGGTCTCATGGCTGCTCCGGGGAAGATTCCTGCACCGTCCGCTCATGCGCTGCGCCCGCGGCGCGGCTGGCCGTGACGCCATGCAAATCGCGCAGCGCGAGATCGCACAAGTCGCCAATGTGTTTGACGATCACATCGGGAGCGGGGTCGATCGTGATGCGCGCAGATGCGGCGGCGTAATGCCCCTGACGCACAAAGACGGTGGTCAAGCGGTCGCGCAGCGCACGTTTCATTGCGGCCAACAGTTGCGGCTTGTCGTCGATCATCACGTAGTGCCTGGCCGCAAAGTGCCGCTCCATCACGTCGAGCATGCGTTCCTTGTGCAGGTAGACCAGGACCCGGCCAGCAACCGCATCCCACAGGCCGGAGCGCTGGATCTTGCGCGGCTGGAACACGATGTCGCCATCCGAGAGAATCACCGCAGTACCCATCGTGCGCAGATGTCGGATCGCATCGAGCGCGCGTGGATACAGTCGTTCCATGAAGGGATAGTCCAGCAGGAAGGCCGACATCCGCAGCAGTGCCGGCTCGTCATCACTGCCGGCGCGGAACCGCTGCAGCGCGCCCAGATAGTCGGCGTAGCCGAGTTGGTCGCGCAGCTCGGCATAGATCGACCAGTAGCGCTCGCGCTCCGTCCTGCCGAAGTCATGATCGAGCCGTGCCGTGAGGTCGGCGGCAAAGCGATCGTTGTCGAGCAGGGTGTTGTCGACGTCGAGCAGAAACACGACGCGGGGTACGGTCATGGTGGTTTATGCACTCCTGCGTTGCTGAAAAATGCGTCTTCCCGCTCGATACCGAGGCGCCAGGCCGATCAGCAAGGATGGCATTGCTTCTGGGCAATGCATGGACACCTCGGCACGATGCGACGTCATATTGGCCCGAACCTAGGTTCCGGAGCGGTGCCGGATCTCGACCCGATGTTCCAGACCATCGTCGATCAGCACGATGCTCTGCTGCTCCTGAACCGTGCCATCCAGGCTGAGCTGGCTGCCGCCGTCGAGTTCGTCCGTCTGCAACACGGTGATGCGATAAATCGTGTCGCGATAACGATAATCCAGCCCGAATGAACGCCAGTCGGCAGGCAGCACCGGCGCGAGGCGCAGATGCTCGCCTTCTCGGCGCAGGCCGAGCAGCGACTCCACGATCAGCCGATACATCCAACCCGCCGAGCCGGTGTACCAGCTCCAGCCGCCGCGTCCCGTGTGCGGGACCGCGGCGTAGACATCGGCCGCCACCACATACGGTTCGATCTTGTAGATGCCGATGTCGGCGGCGCTCTGGCCGTGGTTGACCGGGTTGATCATGCGCAGCAGTTCCCAGGCGCGGGCGCTGTCGCCCAGTTTGGCAAAGGCCATTGCCGCCCAGATCGCCGCGTGCGTGTACTGGCCGCCGTTCTCGCGCACGCCGGGCACATAGCCCTTGATGTAGCCAGGATCGAGCGCGGAGTGGTCGAACGGCGGGTCGAGCAATTGCACCAGCCCGGCGTCGCGCCGCACCAGGCGCTGGTCGAGCGCGTGCATCGCCTGTTGCTGGCGGCCTGTGTCGGCGGCGCCGGACAGCACCGACCAGCTCTGCGCGATCGAGTCGATCCGGCATTCCGCGCCGCTGGCCGAGCCCAGCGGCGTGCCGTCGTCGAAATAGGCGCGGCGGTACCAGGCGCCGTCCCA
>JAJZET010000027.1 GCA_021805685.1 Pseudomonadota bacterium | reverse complement strand
AGGGTGCCGAACCCAGCGGCGAGCCGCTGCCGCGTCGCGGCATCCATCGCATCCTGGTCTGCCATGTCAGCCACACGCTGGGCAACGCGTTGCTGCTGACGCCGCTGATCCAGGAGCTGGAAGCCACCTGGCCGGGCGCCGAGATCGACATCGTCACGCGTAGCCAGGTGGGCAAGCGGCTGTACGGCCACTACGACCGTGTCAGCCAGGTATTCCAGCTGCCGTCGCACGGCTTCGGCCATCCGGTGCAGTGGCTGCGCGCCACGCGCGGCATGCGCAAGGCGCATTACGACCTTGCCATCGACGTGGATCCGCAATCGCAGACCGGCCGCCTGCTGCTGCTGAAGGCTCGCGCCCGCTGGACGCTGGGCTTCCGCGGTGCGAAGAAGCACGGCAGCGTGACCCACGCGGTGGACGTGCCCGAGCACGTGCAGAGCAAGGGGCAGCGACCGGTCTATCTGCTGCGCAAGGCCCTGGGCGCCGATACCGAACGCGCCTACCCCGCGCCCGACCTGCGTCTCGACGCTGCTGAACGCGCGCAGGGCCGGCGCCTGCTGGATCGCGTCCTTGCCGTGTCGCCTGCCGATCCGGCGCAGCGCAAGGTCATCGGCGTGTTCGCCAACGCCACCGGCCCCAAGTTCCTTGGCCCGGACTGGTGGAACCCGCTGCTGGCCACGCTGGAACAGTTGCGCCCCGACTGCCGCCTGCTGGAGATCGTGCCGATGACCGGCCGTTCGATGTTGGGCTCACGCTACCCGAGCTACTTTTCCAGCGACCTGCGCCAGCTCGGCGGCGTGCTCGCCAACCTCGATGGCTACTTCAGCCTCGACTGCGGCATCATGCACCTGGCGTCCGCTTCCGGTGCGCCCACGCTGGGCATCTTCACCACCACGCACGCCGAGGAATGGGGCCCCTACGGAGCCGGCAACCACGCGATCGCCGCCTACGGCAACTTCGGTCCCGAGGCGACGGCGCGGGAGCTGGCCGCCCGCCTGTAGCTCCGCGCTGCGCCAGGCCGCCTGCTGCGCTAGGCTTCCCGTGCTGCCGCATCGCCCCAGCGGATGCGGCCCATCACGCCACGGGGAACCCTCGATGAAACCGCTCCGCCGGATCGCCTGCGCCATCGCCTTCGCCGTGCCGCTTGGCGGCGTCGCCCTTGCCGCGCAGCCCGCCCCCACCGTCACCACGGCGGCCGACCAGGCCTTCACCCGCCTCGCCGACCGCTACTTCGACACCTACTACTTCCCGACCAACCCCAGCACCGCCACCTCGGACGGCTTCCACGCCTGGGACGGCCAGCTCGAGGACTACTCGCGCGCCGGCGTGGAGGCCAACGTCAAGGCGCTGCAGCAATGGGAAGCGCGCGTATCCGCCGTCGACCCGAACACGCTCAGCGAATACGTGCAGGGCGACCGCACGCTGGTGCTCAACAATATCCGCAGCACCCTGCTCACGCTGCAGACGATACGGCCCTGGCAGAAGAATCCCGACAACTATTCCAGCGGCATCGCCAGCAGCGCGTTCACCCTGATGGAGCGCAAGTTCGCCTCGCCCGAGACGCGGCTGCGTGCGCTGATCGCCCGCGAAAAGCAGATGCCGGCCGCACTGGCCGATGCACGCCAGAACCTCGACGACCCGCCGAAGATCTACACGCAGATCGCGCTGGAACAGTTGCCCGGACTGGTGAGCTTCTTCCAGCACGACGTGCCCTCGGCCTTCGCCGACGTCACCGACGCGAACCTCAAGCAGCAGTTCGCCGCCAGCAACGGCGCGGTGGTCAAGGCGCTGCAGGATTACCAGCACTGGCTGCAGGCCGACCTGCTGCCGCGCTCGCACGGCGACTTCCGTATCGGCGCGCAGGCCTATCGCGACAAGCTGAAGTACGACGAGATGGTCACCCTGCCGCTCGACCGGCTGATCGCCATCGACACCGCGGACATGCGCGCGAACCAGCAGCAGTTCGCCAGGGTGGCGCACGAACTCGACCCGAGCAAGACGCCGCAGCAGGTGTTGGCCGAGCTTGCCGCCGACCACCCGGCGCCAAACCAGCTGCTGGCCGTGTTCCGCGGCAGCCTCGACAAGCTGGTCGATTTCATCAGGCAGCGGCACATCATCTCGGTGCCGTCGGACGTGCGGCCGACCGTGGAGGAAACGCCGCCGTTCATGCGCGCCACCACCTTCGCCTCGATGGACACGCCCGGGCCCTACGAGACCGTGGCGAAGGAGGCCTACCTCAACGTCACCCTGCCCGATCCGTCGTGGAGCAAGCAGCGCACCGACGAATTCATGGCGCAATTCAGCTACCCGGTAATCAACAGCGTGGCCACGCACGAGGCCTACCCCGGCCACTACATCCAGTTCCTGTGGATGCACCGCCTGCACGACCGCGTGCGCAAGCTGCTCGGCGCCAACACCAACGTGGAAGGCTGGGCGCACTACAGCGAGCAGATGATGCTGGACGAGGGACTGGCGCAGTACCTCTACCCGCACGACCGTCGCCAGCAACTGCTGCTGCGCCTCGGCCAGCTGCAGGACGCGCTGCTGCGCAACGCGCGCTTCATCGTCGGCATCAAGCTGCACACCGGCCAGATGAGCATGGCGCAGGCGGTGGATTTCTTCGTCAGGCAGGGCTACCAGTCGCGCGCGGTGGGCGAGGTGGAAACCAAGCGCGGCACCGCCGACCCCACCTACCTCTACTACACGCTGGGCAAGCTGGAGATTCTCAAGCTGCGCGCCGACGTCGAGAAGAAGCAGGGCAAGGACTTCAACCTCGAACGCTTCCACGACGCCTTCATGCAGCAGGGCTTCGCGCCCATCGCCATCGTGCGCAAGGCGATGCTGGGCGACGACTCGCCGGTGTTGTGACCCGGCGCATCGCCCGCGCCCGGCACGGTGCGGGCGGACGGACGGACAGCGTGACGTTTCGATGGATGCGGCCCGCGCCGCGACGGAGGACGACATGAGCAAGCGCCGGTTGATCGCCCTGTTCGACGGTACCTGGAACAAGCCGGAGTCGAACACCAACGTGGAGCGCCTGCGCCGGCTGGTCGCGCCGCACGACGTGGCCGGCATCGAGCAGCGGGTCGAATACATCCCCGGCGTGGGCGTGGCCCCCGGCATGACCCACCTGCTGGGCGGCGCGTTCGGCTACGGCCTGTCAGGCAACGTGAAAGACGGCTACCGCTGGCTGTGCGGGCAATGGCAGCCCGGCGACGAGATCTGGCTGCTCGGCTTCAGCCGCGGTGCCTACACCGCGCGCAGCCTGGGCGGGCTGATCCGCAAATGCGGCCTGCTGCGCCACGACGGCAGCGGCGCGGTGGCCGGGAGCGCCATCGACGATGCCT
>JAJZET010000062.1 GCA_021805685.1 Pseudomonadota bacterium | reverse complement strand
CAATGATTGGTCGAGAGCATCCGTGGGCACCGATGGCGGACAGGCCGCCACATTGGCGCCTTCATGCACCATGTGCTTCGTATAGTTGCCCAGTTCGCGACCGTCCAAAAGCGCAGCGATCTCTGGCGGGTACAGCATCACCTGATCATAGTTCGGGTTGAGGATCAGCGTCGCGCCGCGGGTGAGTTCGAACAGGCGACGCCCGGACATGGCGACAATGGAGGCATCCTTTCTCTGGGGGGCCTCGGCCTGGGCGAGGTCGCTAAAAAAGGGCAGGACCGTCTGTCCGTTTTCTGGATGAACAAACTGGATGAACCGCATGCGGCCCGGCGGTGCCCCTTCGATCGGAACGTGCGCATAGACCGTTGCGTCTAACAGCGCCTTGAAGAACGCATTCTCGGCTAGTGCTGCCTCCGCGCCAGGCTGCATCGCGCGTGCTGCAGCAAGCAGCGTCGTAATATCGTCTGCGGTCACCTTAGTCATTGATTCGCCCATCCTGCCCTGATCGGTAGCAGTAAGTTTGGCGCTTCCTCAGGGTAACCGTGCTCACCGTACCTTGTTCCCTTTTACGCCCCGGCACAGGATCGGGCTCACCGAAAGGCAACGCGCTGGGCACTATCCGTCGTTCGGGATCGTCGGGCGGCGGCGGCGTTCTCGTCCGCTTCGGAATGCCTCCTCGAACCGGCCGATGAAGTCGTGAGCGGCCCCCCGGAAGCGCAGCACATCGGCAGGCAAGGACACTCCCAGATCGCGCGCGATGTCCATGGCGTACTTCACCTGGCTGTCGGTCGGCAGCTGCAGGTCAGCATCGAGACATTCAGTGAGCACATTCGCAAAGCTCATCGACAGTCGCTCGAGGAACGCGACATCGAATTCATCGCGGCAACCGCGTTCACGCTGCATCCCTAGCGCCTCTTGGAGCCGATCATCCATCGGCACTGGGATGGACCACTGATCTTCGAACACCAGTTGCAGGGGCATGGGTCCGGCTTCCCATCGGTCGGTACGGTGACCAAGTGCAATGCTATCGGAAAAACTACGAATATCGTAGTATCGGCGGCACGGCAAAGCAACGAATCTCGTAGGGGATCCTCCTCCACGCGAATTCCATGCCCCGCCCACGCGAACCGTCGTCCATCTTCAGCAAACGCTTGAAGCAAGCGCGCCTGGATGCCGGTCTATCCCAGAAGGAATTGGGCATCCTCGCCGGACTGGATCCCTTCGTGGCTAGCACGCGCATCAACCGATACGAGCAGGAAGTTCACACCCCTGATCAGGCGACGGCGAAGCGCCTGGCGAAAACGCTAGGTGTTCCACTTGCCTATCTCTATGCCGATTCCGATCGCCTTGCGCGCATGATTCGTGCCTTCAGCGCGCTGGATACCACTGAGCAAGACCGGCTTCTAAAGACCATCGAACGTTCGTAGCCGGACCGGCGCTTTGCATTCGCGAGCGCCGATTGGCCTGATCTCACTGCGCGACCGAGAAGAAATAGGCGGCCAACCCTTTCTTGAATTGGGCACTCGCCACGGCCTAGAGTGGACGCTAAAGGATCGAAGTATGGGGCGTCAAACCGGCTTATTGCGTGGCGCCCTGCTGAATACCGAGTTGAACACCGTTTCCGGGTACTCAAGCGGCAGTTCGGCTACGCGAAGGTGCGCTACAAGGGGTTGGCCAAAAACGGGGCGCCGATGACGACGCTGTTCGCGCTGGTGAATCTGTGGATGGCGCGTAAGACGTTGTTGCAGGTAACGTAGGATCACTGTGCCCGCAGGGGCCGTCGGCGGTATGGGAAACACGACAGAGGATCAATCGGCGTGTGCTCTTTGCCCCTGTCGGGTTCAATCACCTGCGAAAGCGGCTGGGCGGCGATTAATCAGACCTTCCTTAGCATTTGTTTCGGTTTCAAAATCCAGCAGCGATCAGACTCAAGAGAAAATACACCCGTTAATGCCTCCGAACCGCGAATGGGCATTAATACGAAGTCTTTGATATCTACGACCGGCCGACTGGAGGTGATCGACCGCGATCTATTGAGGGGAGAGGACGATCGAGATCTCGCTCTAACAGCCCACGCGCGTACGCATTGTACTGCCACTTCACAAAGCGCTCCATCAATATGCGGTTGGCCTCTCGGAGTTGAGAAACTTCGTTTTCCAGCCTTCGTATGCGTGCCCCAGCCATCCGCAAGCTACCAGGCATAGGTGCGCGGTCGTTATTAACCTCCTTCAGACGCTGCTTCGCTGCGTGAAACGCATCGGTGATTGCACGGTTTCTGGCAAGCGTCTGTCGAGATGTGGTCATAGATAGCGCTTGTTTGCATGCGACCCGCAACGGCTCCCAGCCAAGGTCTCCATCCCATCTTTCTAGCAATCCAATCACCGCTGATACGTCCGTCTCACGTAAATGCCTACCCATCATCATCACCGCACAGATCGGGTAACGTTAGTCTAGACAAATCCTTCGTCACCTCGGCCGCTTCAAGGGCCCTCCGGAACGGACTGAACTGATTTGCGTTGTTCAACCGCACAATAGCTCCATCTTCAACCGCAGGGTCCTCCAGTATAGCGATGAGTTGTTCAAGCCGTCGGTAGGTCAGCTGGTGAACTTCAAGCCAGCGATCAACCCCTGCTGAGCCTTCCTGGAGCTCCGCTTCAGCGCGACGGACCTGCTCGCGCACGATTTCGAGTCGATCCTTCAACCTGATAAGCCTGTTGTCACCCTTGAGACACAGGTGTTCGGTGCAATTAAGACAGTCTCGGAAGCGCTGGCAGGGCGACATGACGTAATCGTGAGCGCAAAAGCCGAATTCAGTCACGTGCACGGTAGGTACGGTCAACATGTTGAATTCTTGACGCGTCATCGGCAACTTCATCGCGAGATCTTCTGCGACCTGCGATAGCGAGGAGCCAAGCATGAGTGCAGGGTTGTGCTCCCGTAGCATGCTAGCGAGCTCGTGTTCGGTCATGTGGTTGTAAACCCTGTTCTGCTTGGGATCAGCTCGACCAGACCATTTAGCGATGTCCGACTGCGCGAGACCACCACGCTGCGCAAGCGTGTTGAGGTGGTGTCGAAATTGGTGGCTGGTAACTTTCCCCGCCACCTCCCCGAGAACCACCTGGTTTCTGGCGAAAATATTCGGCACACGATAGCCTGGGGAGGCCTCACGCTGCCCCAAATCGTCATTAAGCGTACCGACCGTGGGTCGCCACAACAGCACCGGGCTCGATGCCATGTCCGTGCGAAGTTGGCGCGCCCGCATACAGAAAAGAGCGTCGCGAAACTTGAGTGTCTGCCTTGCGTCGAACCATGGAAAAGTATCAGGAAGACGGGCATGAACCCAACCATTTAAGTCACGCAAGGTGAACGCGCGATGGCTCGTATCGATTCCAATTTTGCGCAACCAGACTCTCAAGCCCGCCCGCTTTAACCTCGTGGCATCGCCCAAGTACCCCAAGCATGAGGCAATTTGCCACTCATCGAGTGGTTCATCCTCACCCACTTCAGGGCAGCCAGGATGCCGAAAGAACTCGTTTGGGCGATCTTCAAGCCACGCCGCCAGCTTTCTCGCCTCGTCGGTTATTCGCCGTACGCGACTCACGGCCTCCTTGGCAATCGGGACCATGACATCCGGGATCCACTTGATCATCGGAAGGCCGCCCTTACCGGTGAAGAAGCGCCAGCCATAGGCCGTGCCTCCGTCCTGCTTCTCCTCCGTCACCTCGCAACCCACGGGAAGCAACAACACCTCGCCGCACCGACTTGGTGCACACATCAACAATGCAACCGTAGAACTGGTAAAGATATCCCGATCCAATGTTGGATTGCTCGCAAATATCGAAGCCAAAGTATTCAACAAATCATTGGCAGGAAGCTTCTTTTCGCGCATCTCTCTTGCCGCGGCACCAGTCCGCATAGTGTCAGTTGGTCGCGATAAGGTGTTTCTCCACGGGAAAAGACCCGAAACGAGTCGCTTTTCTACGAGAAACTTTGCTATTGCCTCCAATTCGCATCCTGCCCGATAGGCAACTCCAGGTTCATAAGATTCCGCGCACAGGACCGCAGCCCTATCAAACACAAATCCTTTTGCGCGTTCCACAGAAGGGGGCACTCCGACTTCCGCCAGAGCGCGCTCCAGGCATTTCAAGGCTCGCATCTCAATATTGTGTCTGGCAGGCCTCATGCCCTGACGATAGCGGTGATATGCCTTCGCGAAGTCCAAAAAAGGCTGCTGCATGTAAGAAATGTTTTCGAACTTGCGTCTTTTCCTAGCATCGAGATTTCCGAACGTGACCTTGGATTGGGGCCAGTAGTTTGATTTCCAATCCAAGTCACCGCCGAACACAGTGAGGTCCTCGCGACACATCCGAATGAACTCACGCAAATTCCAGTTCGCGTCCCGATCTCGCCTAGGAACGAAGGGAAGGATCCCACTCACAGGGCCAGCTCCGCCTTGCGGCGCTTACAGATCCTAACAACCTCGGCAACGGCCAGAAGCGTTCGGTTGTTGACGGACGCAATTGTTCTATCCCCCGTCAGCCGCTGAATCCGTTCGTTTTCCCGAATTAGGTCTTGAAGCATTTGCTCGTGGGGCCCATCGAGCAAAGGCTGAAAGTGCGCGCACGTATAGCATGAAAGGGGTGCCAGCGCGCCGCAAAAACCAAACTTACCGCAGGTACCGGCGAACATTCCGTCACTTGTCTTCACTCGACTCGTCACGTCGTCGCCGCGCCTTGCATGTGCTTCTGAATCGACCAGTACTCCCGCAAACGCCTGGGCCATTGGCGCAAGCTGCGTTGCAACGGCAGCACTGATCGCATCGACGTTTTCGGCCACATTCTCCGTGTACACCTTAACGTTCTGCGTGTCCGTCTGATCCAGCAACTCTGCTATGACCAAATCTCCGTAGCCTTCGCGCGCAGCCCTTGTCGCCAAGGTTCTCCGCAGCCTGTATGGAAAAACATGTATTGGTCCGTCAAGCCTCTCGGAATGTATTTTCAATCGGTCGATGCAGTGAGAAACCGCGAACGAAATAGACCCCACGGGTCGATGAAAGAAATCTGAGCGGAATGCTTCAAGCAAGCTTTTTGTTGTAGCTGAACCTGCCGTGGTGATTTCCTTCCAACTGGGGAAAATCGGCATCTCCTGAATAATCTCCTCGGTAACATCCGGAAGTAGAGAAGACACTCTTGTCTTTACCTTTGCAACAAGTGCTTCAAGCGCCTCACCTAGTTCCGGCTCCAAAGCTACGTCCTTGAACTCTGTTCTCCAAGGATCGTCACCCCTATCAGATTGCTTGGCCCTCGGGATTCTAAGAATGTATATCGGCAAGCCATCCTTCGCTCGCGCGCTGACGAAGTCCTTGACCTTTAGGTCTCTCAACTGACATGGACGCCTCCCGGTTGCAAGAAACAACATCGTCAGAACAAACGTGCTCAACAAAATATTGCCGGCTTCAAGAGCCGCGTAAAGCTCGCCCAAAGTCGCCTCGAACTCATTATCTGTTAACGGCCCCTTGTGCGGGCATCGCGTTCGCACGGACGCTCCCTTAATTCCGCCCTTCAATTTCCATTCCGCAAGTAACTCAACCACATCTCCCGGGATATCTATGATGTGTTGCTCATGCAAACGCTGTATTACTCGTAATACTCTATAGAGGCGCGAAAGGTGGTTCTCTCCGAGAAGAGCTCTGTAATTCAAGAGTTGCGCTACCGTCAGAACCTTGAGCCCTCCCTCGCGTCCGCTTACTGATGTCACAAAATGCTTGAAGTCTTGGTTAAGGCCAGACACATACCCGGCCGAGTAGTTCTCAGCAAAGTAGGTCAACGCCTGTCTCAGTGCGGCGGCGAGCGTGGCGCATAGACCACATTCGACCCATGATAAGGAGATGGTTACGCCCTTTGATAAGCACCACCGATTCTCGCCTGGCACAAAGTGATAGCCGCGACGACGCGCCAAGTGGGATTTGACTGCACTTTCGCCTTTTGACACATTTCTACTTGCGAGCATTGAGCTTCTCCTGAAGCCTCTTGGAGGCATCGGCTGCCTTAGCTGCGACATGTCGGCGCGTGTAGGCAGCGGCCGTACCCGAACCGTCACGCCACCCCATGTTGTACGAACGCAATTGCTCTTCGCGTGCTTCCGGGACGCCGAGCTCGTCCATCAACTCCGAAAAACGTTCGTTAGCGGTATGCCTGAGCACATGCGGTGTCAGCGAAGGAAGATCGGCGAGTCCCCGAAGCCGCTCGAAGAGCTTCGCTAGCCCTTTTGCGGTGAGCGGCTTTCCCGCGTGCGGTCCATTCCGGTGCACCACAAATAGGAACTTGTGGCGTTTTGCTTGTTGAAAGCTCCTTCTCGGCCCTAGGATGTACGCATAGACAAGCTTCATGAGGTCATCAGCCACTGGCAGTCGCCGATCACAGGTCTTTACCAGCGGTTGCTGCACCCGAGGATCATCAGGGTCGTCTGGCCGACGTTGAATCACGACTTCATTTTTTTGAAAATCGAAATCATCCGTTTTTAGTGCTAGGAGTTCACCGGCTCGAATTGCAAGATGTAACAGGAGGCGAACGATCAACTCATCTCGTTGCTCGACACCCAAGTACTGGGTGTTTTCGATCGACCGCATGCCAGAGACACGAACTAGCTTCTGCTGATCGTCGACGGTTAAGCCCATTCTGGCGTTCAGACGGCTACTCGCCGCTTTTCGCGGTTTTCGAGCGCCGAGGTTAGCCACCATCGCACAGATTTCGGCCCTGGCACCTTGATCCAAACAACCCGATCTCGATTCCACCAAGCGCTCAGAAAGCCATTGGAGATAGCGGGTCAGAAACATTAGATGTCTGTATCTGCTCTCTGCTTTGATACGGACTTCCCGCGACTTGGCTTCCCGAAGCTTCAATTGAGCACCTGAACGGCCCCCAGGTGTCTTGTACAGCCTCTCGCACACGAATCGACAGAGATCATCCAGCTCAAAATCACGCAGGTATTCACGGGCGCCGAGTCGTGCCTCAAGGTCGATCTTGCGGCGCTCCGCCCACGTGTAGAGGCGTTTAATGGATGCAAGCTCTGCAGAGATCGAATTCACGGCCCTCCCAGCGTTTCTTATTTGGGACGTGATGAAGAGCGTCGGGTAGTACTGTGGCTGCAGGTCGCCGCCAAGCAACAAGGGCATACGTTCGCCGTCTGCAAGGAGCAGCGTGTGAACCCTGAATGTTGAGGTGTCCATGCCGCAATTACAGCAATCCCGTGGTGGGAAATAAACACTAGAGCAGATCTTTGCAGCGGCAGAGTTGTAACAAAAAAAAGCCCGCAGATACGCGGGCTTAGTCATAAAATGATACGAACAATCTGTTGGTAGAACTCAGAACGGAATATCGTCGTCCTCGAAGCCGCCGTTGCCGGCGGGCGCCGACGGCGCCGGGGCGCTGCCGCCGCGGGACGGGTTGCCGTAGTTGCCGCCGCCCTGCTGGCGCTGGCCGCCTTGCGGACGCTCGCGCTGGAAACCACCACCGCCGCCACCGCTGCCGCCGCCCTCGCTACCGCCGCCCAGCATCTGCATCTCGTTGGCGATGATGTCGGTGGAGTAGCGCTCGACGCCGTCCTTGTCGGTGTACTTGTCGGTGCGCAGCGAGCCTTCGATGTAGACCTGCCGGCCCTTCTTCAGGTATTCGCCGGCGATCTCGGCCAGCTTGCCGAACAGCTTCACGCGGTGCCACTCGGTGCGCTCCTGGCGCTCGCCGCTCTGCTTGTCGGTCCACTGTTCGGAGGTGGCGATGCGCAAGCTGGTGATGGCGGTGCCACTGCCGGTGTAGCGGGTTTCCGGATCGGCGCCGAGGTTGCCGACGATGATGACCTTGTTGATGCCGCGTGCCATGGGTTCGTTCCTGGTTTGGCCGGCCGCACGTGAGGTTGGATTGCGGCCGGGGTTGAGGGAGCGGTCATCTTACCCTGCCGCCGGGCGAAAGCACTCGTCCGGCGCCGCACGGGGCTGTCGGCCGGCGGCGATCCGCGGAATCAGCCGAGAAAGCGATAGCCCACGCCCGGCTCGGTCTTGAGCCAGCGGGGGTTGGCCGGATCGTCGCCCAGCTTCTGGCGCAGCTTGCCGATCACGATGCGCAGGTACTGGCTGTCGCCCACGTGGCTGGGACCCCAGATCTCGCGCAGCAGTTGCGGCTGGGTGACCACGCGCCCGGCATGGCGCAGCAGCATCGCCAGCACGGCGTATTCCTTGCGGGTCAGCGCCAGCTCGGTGCCGGCCAGGCGCACCTCGCGGCGCAGGAAATCCACGCTGAGCTGGCCGTCGTCCCAGCGCGGCGGCGCCTCCGGCTCGCCGGCCGGACGCTGGCGCAACAGCGCGCGCAGCCGCGCCATCAGCTCCTGGATGCCGAACGGCTTGGTCACGTAGTCGTTGGCGCCGGCGTCCAGCGCGCGCACCTTTTCGGTTTCGGCGTCGCGCACCGAGAGCATCAGCACCGGCACCCGGCTCCACTGGCGCAGCTCGGCCAGCACCTCGTGACCGTCACGGTCGGGCAGGCCAAGGTCGAGGATCACCAGGTCCGGGCTGCCGGTGGCGGCCTGCGCCAGGCCTTCGGCGGCATTGGCGGCGAGCAGCACCTGGTAGCCCTCGGCGCGCAGGCCGATGTCGAGGAAGCGGCGGATCTGCGCTTCGTCGTCGATCACCAGCACGCGCGGTGCGGAAACGGTCATGGCTGGGTATCGGGCGGCGGCGGCAGCGGCAGGTTGATGCGGATGGTGGTGCCCGCGCCGTCGCCGGGCAAGGCCTCCACGCTGCCGCCGTGCGCACCGATCATGCCGCGGCAGATCGCCAGGCCCAGGCCGGTGCCCTGCGGCGCGCGGTCGCCGCGCGCCACCGAATAGAACATGTCGAAGATGCGCGCCCGCTCCTCCTCCGGAATGCCGGGACCGCGGTCGGCGACGTCGATCAGCAGGCGCTCGCCGGCGCCGCGCACGGTGATGCGCACCGCCTCGCCGGGCGGCGAGAAGCGCGCGGCGTTTTCCAGGATGTTGAACAGCGCCTGCTCGATCAGCGCGGGGTGCACGTACAGCAGCACGGTATCGGGCGGCAGCACGGTATCCACGCGCAGGTCCGGGAACAGCTTGCGCAGGCGCGCCACCGCCGCCGCGACGATCTCCGCCACGTCCACCCAGTCGCGGTTGAGCTTGAGCGTGCCGTGGCCCAGGCGGGTCATGTCGAGCAGGTTCTGGATGTAGCGATCCAGCCGCTGGCCCTCGCCCAGGATCGCCTCCAGCAACTGGCTGCGTTCCTCGGGCGGCAGCTGCTCGCCGTAGCTGGAGAGCGTGCCGGCGGCGCCGATCATCGAGGCCAGCGGCGAGCGCAGGTCGTGCGAGACCGAGGACAGCAGCGCGCTGCGCAGGCGCTCGGTCTCGCCCTGTACACGTGCGCTTTCCAGTTCGTCGGCCAGCCGCGCCCGTTCCAGCGCCTGGCCGATGTCCTGCGCCATCGCCAGCGCCAGGCTGCGCCGCTCGGGATCGGGTTCGGCAACGCCCTCCGCAAAGCGCAGGGCGGCCACGCCGAGGCGGTTGTCCTCGCTGCCCAGCGGCAGGGTCCAGCAGCTAGCCGCGTTGATGGTGTCGGTGTAGCGGCCGGCTGGCTCGACGTGCTGCTCGCTCCAGTCCGCCGCGGCCAGGTCCTGCATGCTCAGGGTCATGCCGCGCGGTGAGGCGGCCATCGCCTGCAGCCGCTGCGAGGCATCGCGCGCCAGGATCGCCACCTGCGCGTCCAGCGCCTTGGCCATGGCCTGCGCACCGACATCGCGCACGCCTTCGGCGTCGGCACTGGCGGCCAGCCGCTGCCCCAGCGCGAGCAGGGCGCGCGAACGCACCTGCGCGGTACGCAGTGATACCACCTGGCTGGACAGCCGCGTCGCCAGCCGGCTGCTGACCAGCGCCGCCACCAGGAACAGCCCGACCGTGAGCACGTCGCCGGCATTGCTGATCATCAGCGTGTAGCGCGGCGGGGTGAAGAAGAAGTTGTCGCCGACGAAGCACAGCAACGCGGTGTACACCGCCACCGACATGCGCGTGCGCACCGCTACCACCAGCACGGCGGTGAGGAAGATCAGCGACAGGTTGGCCACCGACAGGTAGCGGTCCACGGCGAAGGCCAGCGCAAAGGCGGCCAGGGTGGTGGTGGCCGCGTAGGCGTACTCGCCACGCGAACCGCGCGTGGCGGAGCGTTGCAGCCGCCTCCGCGACTTCGCCCGCTCGACCGGGGTGGCGATGATCGCCAGCTCCAGGTGCGCGCCACGGCGCAGCAGCTGCTGGGTGAGCGAGCGGCCGAGCATGCGCGCGAGCGGCCGTTCGCGGGTGCGGCCGAGGATGATCTGGCCCACGCCCTCGCGGTCGGCATGCGCCAGCAGCTCGTCCGCCACCGAGTGGCCGCGCAACACGATGGCCTCGCCGCCGAGCCGGCGCGCCAGCCGCATCGCGGCGTCGGTCCGCTCGCGCCGCGCCGGATCGCCGGCGCCGCCGGTATCGACGTAGACCACGCTCCACGGTGCGCCGCGGCGTTCGGCGATGCGTCGCGCCACCCGCACCAGGTATTCGCTCTGCGCATGGCCATCGATGGCGGCCAGCACGCGGCGGCGCACCGGCATCGCGCCGCCGCGCGCCAGCATGTGCTCGCGCAGGTCGCTCTCGACGTGGCTGGCCACCGTCTCCACCGCCAGCTCGCGCAGCGCGGCCAGGTTGGTGGGCGAGAAGAACGCGTCCAGCGCGGCGGCCGCGGTTTCGGGCACGTAGACCTTGCCCTGCTTGAGCCGCTCGATCAGCTCGCGTGGCGGCAGGTCGATCAGCATGATGTCGCGCGCGCGGTCGAGGAAGGCGTCCGGCACCGTCTCGCGCACGGTGACGCCGGTGATCCGGCGCATCTGGTCGTTGAGGCTTTCCAGGTGCTGCACGTTGAGCGCGGTGTACACCTCGATGCCAGCATCGAGCAGCTCGGCAATGTCCTGCCAGCGCCGCTCGTGCCGGCTGCCGGGCAGGTTGCGGTGTGCCAGCTCGTCGACCAGCAGCACCGCCGGCTTGCGCGCCAGCGCGGCGTCGAGGTCGAACTCGGTGAAATCGCGCTCGCGGTAGCGCACGGTGCGCCGCGGCAGCAGCTCCATGCCCTCCAGCAAGGCTGCGGTCTCGGCGCGGCCATGGGTCTCGACCAGGCCGACCACCACGTCCACGCCCTGCCGCTTCAGCTCACGCGCGGCGGACAGCATGGCGAAGGTCTTGCCCACGCCCGGCGCTGCGCCCAGGAACACCTTGAGCCGACGATGCTGCTCCTCCTGCATCGTGCTCAGCAGGGCGTCGGCGCGGGCCTGGCGGTTATCGTCGTCGGTCATGGGCTGTCGCGGCATGGGCACCGCCGTACCTTAGCGCTTCTGCAGGGCGTCCAGCGCCAGGTTGAGCTGCAGCACGTTCACCCGCGGCTCGCCCAACACGCCGAGCTGCCGACCGCGGGTATGCGCCGCCACCAGCGCGGCCACCCGCGCCACGGGCAGCCCGCGCAGGCGTGCCACTCGCGCCACCTGGTACTGCGCGGCGGCCGGGCTGATCTCGGGATCGAGGCCGCTGGCGGAGGCAGTCACCAGGTCCACCGGCACCGGCGCGGTGTTGCCCGGGTCCACGGCGCGCAGTGCGGCGATGCGCTGCTTGGCCGCCTCGGTCAGCGCCGGGTTGGTCGGGCCCAGGTTGGAGCCCGACGAGGAGCCGCCGTTGTAGGGATTGGGCGTGGTCGCCGAGAGCCGTCCCCAGAAGTACTTCGGATCGGAGAACTGCTGGCCGATCAGCGTGGAGCCGACCGCCTTGCCATCCTTCACGACCAGGCTGCCGTTGGCCTGCCGATGGAACAGCGCCTGCGCCAGGCCGGTGACCACCAGCGGATAGGCCACGCCAGTGAGCACGGTCAGCAGCACCAGCATCAGGAGGGATTGACGCACTAGCTTGCTCATAAAGGACTCGGTGTCTGGAAAGCGCGGCCGCGGTGGGCCGCTGATGGGTTTTCGCGAACGGGAGCCGATCGCCTCAGAACGTTCCCTGCAGCATCACGAAGCCGCGCGTGCCGCCGACGTTGCGCACGTCGCTGGCGTTCATGAAACTGCTGGTGCGGCGATAGAAACGGTCGTTGGTGGCTTGCGTCACGCCCACGCTGGCCGACCAGTGCGCGGAGAACTGATCCTTCAGCGTGGCACCGAAGTCGGCGTAGTCCGGATGGCGCGCGCCGTAGGCGTTCGGCGCGGCCAGCGCGGTCGTGTAGTGCGTGTAGCCTGCGTGCAGCGCCAGGCTCCAGGCTGGTCCGAACGGGAAGCTGGCGTCCAGCTGCGTGTAGCTCGTGCCCCTGGAATCGCCGCGATAACCCTGCTCCACGTCGGCGCCGAAGTAGTCGGTCAGCGCGTAGTTGTACTTCAGCGTGAACTGCTTCCAGCTCAGCGCGGCATTGGCCTCGCCCGTGTTCAACGAGCGCGACGGCAGGCCCGCCTTGTCCAGGTTGGCGCCGGGATAGACGTAGCTGTAGAGGCCGGCGCGCCAGGACCAGTCGTTGTTGATGGAGGCGCCATAGCTGGCGTAGAGGTCCAGCTCCATCGAGCCACCCGGATAGCTGTTCTCGCTGATCGCCGAGCCCCAGAAGCCCGCAGCGAACCCGTTCGCGAGCGCCAGGTCGGCGCCGCCCTGCACCGCCGGATGGCCCCAGGTCTGGGTCAGGCCGCGGAACATGTAGTCGGAAACCACCGCCACGTTGCCGGTGACCGTGGTGGCGGGCGCGTCGGCGGCGCGCGCAGCGGGCATGCAAGCGGCCAGCGCAAGCGCGGTGAGAGGAAGAAAGACGATGCGGATGTTCATGGAAGACTCCGCGCCGGGCTTCGGTGCCGCGGCGCAAGGGATGGGGAATGCGACGCGCTCAGGCCAGGCCCAGCAGCACCAGCAGCATGTCGATCAGCTTGATGCCGATGAACGGCACCACGACACCGCCGAGGCCGTAGATCAGCAGGTTGCGCCGCAGCAGCGCGCCGGCGCCCAGCGCGCGGTACTTCACGCCCTTCAGCGCCAGCGGGATCAGGAACACGATGATCAGCGCGTTGAAGATCACCGCCGAGAGGATCGCGCTCTGCGGCGTGGCGAGGTGCATCACGTTGAGCGCGTTCAGCGCCGGATAGGTGGTGGCGAACGCGGCGGGGATGATCGCGAAGTACTTGGCGATGTCGTTGGCGATGGAGAAGGTGGTCAGCGAGCCGCGGGTGATCAGCATCTGCTTGCCGATCTCCACCACCTCGATCAGCTTGGTCGGGTTGGAGTCGAGGTCGACCATGTTGCCGGCCTCCTTCGCCGCCTGCGTGCCGGTGTTCATCGCCACCGCCACGTCGGCCTGCGCCAGCGCCGGCGCGTCGTTGGTGCCGTCGCCGCACATCGCCACCAGGCGGTTCTCGGCCTGGATGTCGCGGATCAGCTTGAGCTTGGCCTCGGGCGTGGCCTCGGCGAGAAAGTCGTCCACGCCGGCCTCCGCCGCGATGGCGGCGGCCGTCAGCGGGTTGTCGCCGGTGATCATGATGGTCTTGATGCCCATCTTGCGCATCTCGGCGAAGCGCTCCTTGATGCCGCCCTTGACGATGTCCTTGAGCTCGATCACGCCCAGCGCAGCGTCGCCTTCGGCGACCAGCAGCGGCGTGGCGCCGCGGCGCGCGATGTCCTCGGCCATGCCCTTGACCAGCGGCGGCAGGTGGCTGCCGACGGCAACGAGATGACGCTCCACCGCGTCCAGCGCGCCCTTGCGGATCTGCCGGCCGTCCACGTCCACGCCGCTCATGCGGGTCTGCGCGGTGAACGGCACGAAATGCGCGTGCAGCGCTTCCAACGAGTGCTCGCGCAGGTTGAAGCGCTCCTTCGCCAGCACCACCACGCTGCGGCCTTCCGGCGTCTCGTCGGCCAGCGAGGCGAGCTGGGCG
>JAJZET010000109.1 GCA_021805685.1 Pseudomonadota bacterium | reverse complement strand
GCGACGCCCTTCGCCAGCGCGGCGGCGTACACTGGGCGTCGCCATTCCCGTGGAAGCCCCCATGCGCCGTCTTTCCCTGCTGTTCGCATTGACCCTGCTGTGCGGTCTGTTCGCCGTCTCCGCGTCGGCCGCCGACGCCATGCCGCAAGTCGGCACCGCCGCGCCGGCCTTTCGCCTGCAGGACCAGAACGGACACTGGCGCAGCCCCGCCGATTACCACGGCCATTGGCTGGTGCTGTACTTCTACCCCAAGGATTTCACGCCCGGCTGCACCACCGAGGTCTGCACCTTCCGCGACGACATCGCCAAGTTGCGGCAAGCCGGTGCGTCGGTGGTGGGCGTGAGCCTGGACGATGCGAAATCGCACGCCAAGTTCGCGGCGAAGTATCACGTGCCGTTCCCGCTGCTGGCCGATACGGATCGCAAGACGGCCACCGAATACGGCGTGCTGAGCAACATGCTGGGCTTCCACTACGCCAAGCGCACCACCTTCCTGATCGACCCGCAGGGCAAGATCGCCAAGGTCTACGTGGACGTCGATCCGAAGGCGAATTCCAGCCAGGTGCTGGCCGACCTCGTCCGGCTGAAGCAGGCGGCGCACTGATGCCGGTGCTCACGCCTGCCGATCCCCGGCACGCATCGCGCGGATTCGCGGCATGGCGCATGGTGGCCTGGCTGCTGCTGTTGCTGGCCGGATTCGGTTGCGTGCAATACCTCTCGCACGCCCAGATGCTCTGGGCACAGCGCGCCAACGTGGCTCCGGAGGATGGCGCGGCGTTGCACCGCATGCTGGCCTGGGACATCGGTTACTTCCTCGCAGCCTTCGCGCTGATCGTGTTGTGTGCCGGCTGCATCCTGCGCCAGGGATGGGCGCGGGTGCCGCTGCGCGTGGCTTGCGGCGCGCTGGCGCTGTGGGCGCTGGTCGGCGGCGGCATGATGCTGGCGCAGTGGCCGCAGTTCGATCGCGCCAGCGCCGATGCGCTGGCCCAGCTGAGCCGGGATGACGTGATGCGCGCCGCCGTGCTGCATGCGCGACGCGTCTACCGCATGACGCTGGGATTGAAGGCCGCCGCGATCCCGGTGTTGCTGTGGCTGGCCTGGCGGCTGGGTACGCCGGTGGTGCGCATGCAGTTTCGCCATCGCGCTTGATCGTTCAAACCAAGGAGGACATGGAATGAAACGCTGGCTGACGGGTTTCGGGTGCCTGCTGCTCTCAGGCGTGGCGCTGGCCGCCGGATCGAACGAAGCATACAGGCATGTGCAGGCCAGCATGCTGGTCAGCGGCGATATCGAAGTGGCGCCGGACGGTAGCGTGATGGGGTACGACCTGGATCATCCCTCCGAAATTCCGATGCAAGTCAGGCATCTGCTGGCGAAGGTCGTTCCCGCGTGGAAGTTCGAGCCCGTTGTCGTGCACGGCAGGCCGGCGATCGCCAAGGCTTCGATGAGTGTGCGTGTGCTCGCGACACCGATGGACAAGGACACGTTCCGGCTGGCGATCGCTGCCGTGCATTTTGGCGAGCGCGATGGCAAGCCTGCGATCAAGGCCGTGCACGAGCGGCGCCCCATCTATCCGAGCGAGGCCATGCGCGAGCACGTCACCGGCACGGTGTACCTGGTTGCCCGCTTGGACGCCGACGGCAAGGTGGTCGATGCCGCCGCCCAGCAGGTCGACCTGGGCACGCTCAGTGGCTCCGTGCAGATGAAGCATTGGCGTGACCAGTTGGCGCGGGCATCGGTTCGTGCGGCGCAAAGCTGGTTGTTCAGCCCGGCGACGGGTGGTGCCCCGGCATATCGCATTATCCGGCTGCCGGTAACCTTCAATATCCGCGTCAACGGCTTCTCCACCCGGGTCCATTACGGCCAGTGGGATGTTTACGTGCCCGGCCCGGTAGAGTGGATTCCCTGGCTCGACAAACGGTTTATCACGGGCGGAGTCGATGCCGTGCCCGATGGCGCCATCGACCAGATGGGCCGCGGCCTGCACTTGCTGACGCCGCTCAAGGGCGCCTGAACCGCTACGCGTTCAGCGCGGGTTGATTCGCCGGCCGGTATCGCTGCGTCGCCCTGGTTTGCGGAATCTGCCCGATGCACCTTCGTTGTCTGCTGCCTTGCCTGTTGCTGTTGCTTGCCGCGCTGCCGCTGCATGCCCAGGACCTCGCCGCCACCTGCCATGCCACCAGCAGCTACGACGTGACACTGCGCC
Organism: Pseudomonadota bacterium; assembly: GCA_021805685.1. GTDB lineage: Bacteria > Pseudomonadota > Gammaproteobacteria > Xanthomonadales > Rhodanobacteraceae > Rhodanobacter_A. Next base: position 11,774 of record JAJZET010000109.1, on the reverse strand, counting down.
CGGGCAGCGTGCTGTTCGATCGCCCGTCGCCCGCACCCACGCAGGTGGAATTGAGCCAGGGCACGTTGCGCGTGGATGGCGTGGTGGTGCGGCTGAACGCGGAGGACCAGGACCGCCTCACCCTGTTCGAGCGTGACCTGCGCGCACTGGCGCCGCGCGTGCGCACGGTGGCGCGGCATGGCGTGGACATCGCGGCACAAGGCCTGCGCGAGGAGGCGGCAGGCATGGGCCTGGGCGCCGATACGCGCGCCGAACTCGACCGTCGCCTGGCGACGGATGCGGCGGAACTCAAGCAGCGCATCGCCGCCAGCGACAGCACGCATGACTGGCAGGGCAATGCGCTGGACCGCTACGTCAGCCAGGTCGAAGGCGACCTGCTGCCGCTGATCGCCGCCGACCTCGGCCAGCAGGCGCTGGATGCCGCGATGAATGGCGACCTGCAAACCGCTGCCGACCTGCGCGATCGCGCGGCCACCCTCGCCACGCAGCTGGAGCCGCGTATGCGCCAGCGCATGCAGGCATTGCGGCCGCAGATCATGGCGCTGTGCCCGGCGATCCGGCAGCTTTCGTCGCTGCAGCGGGGCGTGCGCGACAACCAGGGCCTCGCGCTGGACCTGTTGCAGATCGGCCGATGAAGGCGGCAGCCGCGGATTAATCTCCGGCTAAGTGGCGATGGCCGAGGATGATGCCACCCATCCCAGTGTCCGCCCCGCGGCGACCATGGCCACGAACTCCGCCCGCCACACCTGCAACCAGCTGATCCGACGCTGCATCGACCTGCATCGCCTGTACCGCCACGCCGCACAGGCGGTGAACGAACCGGGCCTGCGCGCGGTGTTGGGTGAAGATGCCCAGGCGCTGGCGTCCGTGGTGATCGAACTGCAGCACGACGTGGCGCTGGCCGGTGGTGAAGCGCGCAGGCACGGCAGTTGGCGTTCCGCGCTGCGCTGCCGGCTGGTGGAGAGCATGGCCCGCGCCACCGCACGGTACGACCATGCCTGGATCCGTGCGCTGGCACAGGACGAGGGCACGCTGCTGCGCGCCTTCGAGCATGCCATCGCCGAGTTGCCGGAGGACACCGCCCGCGTTCTGCGCCGTCAGCTGCCGCGGCTGCGCAGCGTCCATCTGGACATGCATAACCTGGCGGGCGCGGCGCATTCCTGAGTGCCTGCCGCTCCCGCGGGCGTCCCGTGCGGCGGCGGTGGACAGGCAACACAGGTCTGCGATGACACGGGCATGCGTGTCAGGCCCACCGGGCGGTCGGCGGTCGACCGTAGCCGTCGTCGGGCCGCCCGGACTAGCTTGCCTGATCGGGCGCGCGGCGCCCTTCGCAAGGGGAGTGCGCCATGCATCGATACCTTCGGGCCAGCCTGCTGGCGGTTGCCCTGTTCGCCGGCGCCAACGCCAGCGTCGCCTCCGACAGCCTGCGCGTGGGCAATCGGGTGCTGGTGGTGGGCGACAGCGCGGCCACCGTGCTCGGCCTGCTCGGCAAGCCGGCGCACAAGTCGCGTCGCGGTGGCACACGGAGCAGCGGCCATCGCGGCAGGCGCGCACGCGCGGCGTCCGGCAACGGCTCTGCCAGCGAGCGCTGGCAGTATCGTCGCGACGGCCACGTGATCGTGGTCACCCTGGTCGATGGCCGCGTGAGCGACATCGACGAGCGCAGCCGCTGAATCCGCCACCCGGGTGGCGGCGAGCTGCGGTTAGCGCACCGTCACCGTCTTGCGGTTGTCGTTGGGCACCTTGTCGATCAGTTCGTTGTACGGATCGATGCCGGCCATCGCGGGCAGGCCGGCCACGGTCACGGTGAGCGTGCTGTCGCCGGCGGGCAGCATGCGTTTCTCCAGGTACAGCGGCTTGCCGTCCTTGCCGTCGCCAGGCGAGGCGGCGAACACGCCGATTTCGATCGGGATATTGGGCGCCGCCGGGGTTTCCTTGCCCTTGCCATCGGCATAGGCCATGCCGGCGTGCACCTTCATCGTCACCGCGTACCTGCCGTCGGGCAGCTTCTTTGCTGAGGCATCGAGCATGCGGTCGTCGAACAGGGTGATCTTCCAGAAGAAGTCGTCCAGCAGCGGCCGCCACTTCGGTCCCAGCGCCTTGCCCAGCGCATCGACGAAATCCTTCGAGGTGGTGTACGGCGGCTGCTGGAAGCCCTTGTCGATGAGGAACTGCCTGAGGAAGGCGTCGAGCCGGTCTTCGCCGATGTAGTCCTGCAGCGCGTAGAACACCAGCGAGCCCTTGCGGTAATGGATGTAGGGCTGGTCCTCCACCTTGCCCAGCGGCTCCTCGGCGACCTTTTCGGCGGCACGGCCAGCGAGGTACATGTCCAGCTCGTACTTCAGGAACTTGCGCATCTGGTCGGCACCGTACTTGTGCTTGAGCACCATCAGCGAGCTGTATTGCGCCAGCGACTCGCTCAGCATGGTGGAGCCCTGCATGTCCGCGCCGATCACCCGGTGCGCCCACCACTGGTGCGCCACTTCATGCGCGGTGACATCGTAGACGTAGTCGATGCGGCTCTTGTCGCGCAGGTCGGCGATGAAGCCGATGGATTCCGAGAACGGAATGGTGTTGGCGAAGCTCTGCGCGTACGCCATGTAGCCCGGGAACTCCAGTATGCGCAGTTGCTTGAACTGGTAGGGCGTGTAGTGGCTGTCGTAGTAGGCGAGCGAATCCTTCGCACTCTCCAGCATGCGGTCCACGTTCCAGGCGTGCGCCGGGTTGTAGTACACGGTGATCTTCACGCCGTTCGCGTCGATGCTCCTGGTGGCGTAGCGCGCCGACAGGTAGGCGAAGAAGTTCAGCATCGGCTGCCGCATCGTGTAATGGAAGTAGCGGCGGCCGCCCTGCACCCATTCCTTCTGCAGCGTGCCCGGCGCCAGCGCGATCTGGTCGGCGGCGGTGGAGACGGTGGTGTCGAAGCTGATCCAGTCGGCGTCGTTGCTGATGTAGGTGTTGGCGCGCGCCTTTTCGTCGCCCAGCGGCGGCATGCGCGGCACGTCCAGTTTCAGGCCGTACTTCTTGCGGTCGTTGCGGTCGGTGAGCTGCAGCCGAGGCTGGTAGCCGAACTGCGGCAGCAGCGCATTGTTGAAGAACGTTCCGTTGTGCACCAGGAAGGTTTCGCCGGTGCCGTTGGTGAAGCCCTTGGGCGCGTACTCGATATCGAAGTCGAACGGCATCGAGGCGCCCGGCGCCAGCGGTGTTTTCAGCTTGTAAATCGCCACGCCCAGGCGCTTGTCGAAGCTGGCGGTGGCATGCGGTGCAAAGCTCAGCGCCTTCGGCACGAACCCGTCGGCGTAGTTCACCAGCAACTCGGTTACCGGCATGTGGTGCTTGTTGACCAGGGTGTAGCGGGCGTGGATGTGCAGCCTGCGCCGGTACGGATGGATGGCCACATCGGCCTGTACCGCGGTGATGCGCGGTTGCGGCAGGTCGGCATACTTCGCATACCGCTTCTCGTAGTCGGCCCGCGCCTGCTTCTGCGCGGTGCTGCTTTCGAAATGGTTGAGTACGTGGGTGTTGTAGAAGATGAAGCCGCCCAGGCCAACGAAGCCCAGCAGCGCAGCAGCCAGCACGGCCGCGAGGCCGGGACGCAGCCGCGCACGCGCTTCGCGCAGGCGGCCGCGCCAACCCATGCCGGCGCCGCGTGGCCACAGCAAGGCGGCCGCCACCAGTAGCGCCAGCGCAAGGCAGGCCCAGTAGGCGTCGAACCACAGCGCGCCGACGATGAAATGGCCGAAGCCATTCAAGTCTGAATAGGGCACGCCGGGCGTGCTGCCGTAGTTGTAGAGCTTGTCTTCCCAGTGCAGCAGGTCGAAAGCCAGCGTGCTGGCCAGCCACAGGATGCTGGCGAGGTAGCCGAGGAACTTGTTGTCGCACGCTACCTGCAGGAACAGCGCCAGCACCGCCACCAGCACGAACGGGATCGCGTGCAGCGCGAGCGTGGCCAGGTACAGCCCGGGTTGCAGGTGGGTGTAACCGTGCGTCAGCTGCCAGGCCATGCCCACCACGGCGCCGGCGGCGAGGGTGATCGCGACGACCGCGAGCAGGGCGCCAAGCTTGGCCAGCAACGGTACCCAGTCGGGCGTGGGGAAGGCGTCGGTGACTTCGGCCGAGTGGTACTGGCGCTCGCGCCACACCAGTTCACCGGCATAGAAGATCACCACGATCATCAGCGGCAGGCTGAAGCTGCCGTCGACCGCGGTCAGTACCTGGTGGGTCACAGGCCACGTCGGCGTGCCGTAGATCAGCCCGCCCATGGCCAGCGACACCAGCATCAGCAATATCGCCAACGCCATCAGCACCAGGAAGGCCGCGCCCTGCAGCACGCCGCGCAGGTCGAACACGAATTGCGCGCGCAACTGGGCGAGTTGTGCGCGCGTGTCGTGGGCCAGCGTCGCGCTGGGCAGGGCCAGCGCCGTGGCGCCGACCTGCGGCCGCAACAGCGGTGGTTCGGAGCGCGGTTTGCGACGCGGCAGCTTGATCCCTTCGCGGTCGGTGCGGAACAGCACGAAGCTGGCTGTCAGCAGCAGCGCCGACACCGCCAGCCACAGCAGGCGGTTGAACAGCAGCACGCCGTGGAGCCCGGGCAGCAGGTGGTTGGTCTGGTCGGACGTCCAGTAGCGGGTGACCAGCTGCAGCGTATGGCCGCCGAACGGGTCGAGCATGGCGGCCAGCCAGCGGTTGTCCAGGTTGCGGCTGAGGAAGCCGGCCACGCCCTGCAACACGAAGTAGGCGATCACGCCCACGTAACTGGCCAGCAGCGAGCGGGTGACGGTGGCCAGCAGGAACAGCAGGGCGGCGATGAAGAGCAGGTTGGGCAGCACCAGCACGCCGAAGCCCCAGCCGTAGCCGCGCCAGTCGGCGGCGCCGAGCCGGCCAGCGTCCACCCACGGCATGGCCCCGCCTGCGGCCAGCGCCAGCGCGCACAACACGAGGATGACCAGCAGCACCAGGTAGCCTGCGGCGAAGCGGCCGCCCAGGTAGGCGCCGCGCCGCAACGGCGTGGCGAACAGCAGTTCGGCCGTGCCCTGCTCGAAATCGCGCGTGGCGGCGTTCGCGATGAACGCCACCACCAGCAGGATGCTCAGCACGGCGAATAGATTGAGCAGCCGCGCGATCACCAGCGGCGCATTGCGCAGCACGTTGCCGCTGGCGCCGCCCAGCACGATGGCGTCGGTGCTGGCCAGCATGAAGGCCAGCGCCACGAATACCGCGGTGATGATCCAGAACAGCGGCGCCTTCAGTTGCTGGCGCAGTTCGAAGCGGAGGATCTCGAAGAACATGGCGTGCCGTCCGTCAGGCGGCATGGGCGGTGGCCTGCGCACGCAGGCGGCCGAAATAGACGTCTTCCAGATCCGGCGCCACCGGCTCGAAACCCGGCTCGGGCCGTTCGTCGGCCAGCACGTGCAGCAGGGTGCGGCCGCCGGCGAGCCGGGTGGAAAGGATGTTCATGCGCGCCCGGTAGCCGTCCAGTTCGCCCTTGTCGATGCTGCGCCGCCAGACCTTGCCCTCCAGCGCGCGGATCGCCTCGTACGGTTCGCCGGTCAGCAGCACCTGTCCCTGCCCGACGATGGCCATGCGCTGGCACAGGTCGGTGACGTCCTCCACGATGTGGGTGGAGAGGATCACCACCACGCGCTCGCCGATCTCGGCCAGCAGGTTGAGGAAGCGGTTGCGCTCCTCCGGGTCGAGGCCGGCGGTGGGCTCATCCACGATCACCAGCCGCGGATCGCCGATCAGCGCCTGCGCGATGCCGAAGCGCTGGCGCATGCCGCCGGAGTAACTGCCCAGCTTGCGCTTGCGCACGTCCCACAGGTTCACCTGGCGTAGCAGCGCCTCCACCAGTTCGCGCCGCTCGCCCTTCGCGACCACGCCCTTCAGCACGGCGAAATGCTCCAGCATGGCCTCGGCCGAGACCTTCGGATACACGCCGAACTCCTGCGGCAGGTAGCCGAGCATGCGGCGGGTGGCCTGTTTGTCGGCGAGCAGGTCCATGTCGTCGAGGCGGATGCTGCCCTCGTCGGGATCCTGCAGCGTGGCGATGGTGCGCATCAGCGAGGACTTGCCGGCGCCGTTCGGCCCCAACAGGCCGAACATGCCGTTGGGGATATCCAGCGAAATGTCGCGCAGCGCGCGCACGCCGTTGGCGTAGGTCTTCGACAGGTGGCGGATGCTGAGCATGGTGGCGTGCGCAGTGGGCGAGGGCGCCAGTGTGGGGCAAGTGGGCGGAAGGGTGCATGGGCCTCCCGTCATGGCCATCCGTCATGTCGTGCATACGTATGCGCATGCAAATCCGCTGGCCGCGGAACCTGCCGCAGGCAGGCCCCGTTCGTTATGATGCAAGTCTTGCGACCGCCCTGCGTCCCCACCGCGCGGTCTGCCCTCGCCATCCGCAGGAGACACCATGGCCATCCAAGAAGCCCGCGTACCCGATATCGGCGGCCACGACAAAGTGCCGGTGATCGAAGTGATGATCAAACCCGGCGACCGCGTCGAGAAAGAGCAGAGCCTGATCACGCTGGAGTCGGACAAGGCCACCATGGAAGTGCCGGCGCCGTTCGCGGGCATCGTGAAGGAAGTGAAGGTGAAGCTGGGGCAGGAGGTTTCCGAGGGTGCGGTGATCGCGCTGATCGAGGCCGAGGGCGCCGCTCCCGCTCCGGCGCCGCAACCCGCGGCAGCCCCCAGCCCCGCGCCCGCGGCGCCTGCACCAGCCGCCGCAGCCCCGGCGCCCGCGCCCCAGGCCGGCAATGGCAGCGGCGGTGTACGCGAAGCACGCGTGCCCGACATCGGCGGCCACAGCGGCGTGCCGGTGATCGAGGTACTGGTGAAGGCGGGCGACCGCGTCGCCAAGGACCAGGGCCTGATCACGCTGGAATCGGACAAGGCCACCATGGAAGTGCCCGCGCCGTTCGCCGGCGTGGTGAAGGAAATGAAGCTGAAGCTGGGCGACGAAGTATCCGAAGGCGCGCTGATCGCGCTGATCGAGGCCGAAGGCGGCGCCGCGCCGGCGCCGGCCGCAGCGGCGCCCGCCCCCGCCCCGGCGCCGAAGGCGGAAGAGAAGCCTGCGCCGCAGGGTGGCCGCAGTGTGCTGCCCGGCAATGCGCCTGAGGGCGACGTGCCGCCGCAGGTGCGCCCGCCGTTCGACGCCAACATCGTGATGCCGGGCGACGCGCCCTACGCCAGCCCGGCGGTGCGCGCCTTCGCGCGCGAGCTGGGCGTGGACATCCACCAGGTGAAGGGCAGCGCACGCGGCGGCCGCATCGTGCGCGAGGACATCAGCGCCTACGTCAAGCACGCGCTGGCCTCGGGCGCCCGACCGGTCACCGGCGCGCCGGTGGCGGCCGGCGGCGGACTGAACCTGCTGCCGTGGCCCAAGGTGGACTTCAGCAAGTTCGGTCCGGTCGAGGAGAAGCCGCTCTCGCGCATCCAGAAGATCTCCGGCGCCAACCTCGCGCGCAACTGGGCGATGATCCCGCACGTCACCCAGCACGAGGACGCCGACATCACCGAGCTGGAGGCGTTCCGCAAGAAGCTCGGCGAGGAAAACAAGGACCTCAAGGTCACCCCGCTGGTGTTCCAGATGAAGGCGGTGGTGGCGGCGCTGAAGGAATACCCGCAGTTCAACGCCTCGCTGGACGAGACCGGCGAGAAGCTGATCCTCAAGAAGTACTTCCACGTCGGCATCGCGGTGGACACGCCCGACGGCCTGGTGGTGCCGGTGATCCGTGACGTGGACAAGAAGGGTCTGCTCGACCTGGCCCGCGAGCTGGGCGAGATCTCCAAGAAGGCGCGCGACAAGAAGCTCGGCCCGAACGACATGTCCGGAGGCTGCTTCTCGATCTCCTCGCTGGGCGGCATCGGCGGCACGTCGTTTACGCCCATCGTCAACGCGCCTGAAGTGGCCATCCTCGGTGTCTCCAAAGCGGCGATGAAGCCGGTGTGGAACGGCAAGGAGTTCGCGCCGCGGCTGATCCTGCCGCTGTCGCTGTCCTACGACCACCGGGTGATCGACGGCGCGCTCGCCGCGCGCTTCGCCGCCTTCGTCGCCAGGCAGCTCGGCGATATCCGCCGGCTGTTGCTGTGACGGAGGGCATGACCATGGCGAACACGATCGAGATCAAGGTCCCCGACATCGGCGGACACGATCGAGATCAAGGTCCCCGACATCGGCGGCCACGACAACGTGCCGGTCATCGAGGTGCTGGTGAAGCCCGGCGACACGGTGGCGAAGGAGCAGAGTCTCATCACGCTGGAGTCGGACAAGGCGACGATGGAGGTGCCGTCCAGCGCCGCCGGCACGGTGAAGGAACTCAAGGTGAAGCTGGGCGACGAGGTATCTGAGGGTACGGTGATCCTGTTGCTCGAAACCGACGGTGCCGCTGCGGCCGCGCCTGCACCTGCGGCCGCGCCGGCGCCGGCTCCCGCACCGGCCCCTGCGCCGAAGACGGAATCGAAGGCACCGCAGGCGGCCAGCGCGTCGGGTCGCAGCGCGGACATCACCTGCCAGCTCGTCGTGCTCGGCTCCGGCCCCGGCGGTTACTCGGGTGCCTTCCGCGCCGCCGACCTCGGCCTCGACACCGTGCTGGTGGAGCGCTACGACACGCTGGGTGGCGTCTGCCTCAACGTCGGCTGCATTCCCTCCAAGGCGCTGCTGCATGCCGCGGCGGTGATCGACGAGGCCGAGGCGATGGCCGCGCACGGCGTCAGCTTCGGCAAGCCCAAGCTCGACATCGACAAGCTGCGCGACTTCAAGGCCGGTGTGGTGGGCCAGCTGACCAAGGGCCTGGCCGGCATGGCCAAGCAACGCAAGGTACGCACGGTGACCGGCACGGGCACGTTCGTGTCGCCGCACGAAATGGAAGTCCAGACGGCCGAAGGCACCAAGCTCATCCGCTTCGAACAGGCGATCATCGCCGCCGGCTCGCAGTCGGTGAAGCTGCCCGCGTTCCCGTGGGACGACCCGCGCGTGGTGGATTCCACCGGCGCGCTGGAACTGAAGGATGTGCCCGGCAAGCTGCTGGTGGTCGGCGGCGGCATTATCGGCCTGGAGATGGCCACGGTGTATGCCGCGCTGGGCAGCGAGGTGACCGTGGTCGAGTTCATGGACCAGATCATCCCCGGCGCCGACGCCGACCTGGTCAAGCCGCTGGCCAAGCGCCTGGGCGGCAAGCTCAAGGGCATCCATCTCAAGACCAAGGTGACCGAGGCCAAGGCCGGCAAGAAGGGCATCGAGGTCAAGTACGAGGGCGAGAGCATCCCCGACACCAGCGTGTTCGACCGCGTGCTGGTGGCGGTGGGCCGCTCGCCCAACGGCCACAAGATCGGCGCCGACAAGGCCGGCGTGGCAGTGACCGAGCGTGGCTTCATCAACGTCGATACGCAGCTGCGCACCAACGTGCCGCACATCTTCGCCATCGGCGACATCGTCGGCCAGCCCATGCTGGCGCACAAGGCGGTGCACGAGGCGCACGTGGCGGCGGAGGTCGCGGCGGGCAACAAGGCGCACTTCGACGCGCGGGTGATTCCGTCGGTGGCCTATACCAACCCGGAAGTGGCTTGGGTGGGCGTCACCGAGCGCGAGGCGAAGGAGAAGGGCCTCAAGGTGGGCGTGGGCAAGTTCCCGTGGGCGGCCTCGGGCCGCGCCATCGGCATCGCGCGCACCGAGGGCTTCACCAAGCTGATCTTCGATGAGGCCACCCATCGCATCGTCGGCGGCGCCGTGGTCGGCGTGAACGCGGGCGAGCTGATCTCCGAGCTGGCGCTGGCGGTGGAGATGGGCGCGGAAGCGGCCGACATCGCGCTCACCGTGCACCCGCACCCCACGTTGGGTGAATCGGTGGGCATGGCGGCCGAGGTCTACGAAGGCACCATCACCGATCTGTACATCCCGAAGAAGAAGTGAAGGCGTCGCCCTCCGCAAAAAGCCCGGCTCGCGCCGGGCTTTTTGTCATGGAGCGCGGCAGGCGGGTCAGGCCACGACCAGCTTTACGTCGATGTTGCCGCGGGTGGCGTTGGAGTAGGGGCAGACGATGTGCGCCTTCTGCACCAGCGCTTCCACTTCCTCGCGCGGCAGGCCGGGCACGTGGATCTTCAGTTCGACCTCGATGCCGAAGCCGGTGGGGATCTGGCCGATGCCGACCGTGCCTTCGATGCTGGTGTCGGCGGGCAGCACGCGCTTGTCCTGGCCGGCGACGAATTTCAGCGCACCGAGGAAGCAGGCCGAATAGCCGGCAGCGAACAACTGCTCCGGATTGGTGCCGGTGGCGCCGTTGCCGCCGAGTTCCTTCGGCACGGTCAGGCTGACGTCGAGTACGCCGTCGGAGGAGGTGGCGTGGCCGTCGCGGCCGCCGGTGGCCTTGGCGTGGGCGCGGAACTTTTTCGATGGACATGATGGTTGCCTCGTGTGGGCCGGGCCTCGTGGGGAATCGATCGGGGTGGCCCGGCTGGCCTCGTCGATGCTGTGCTATTTAATAGTGTGCTATTTAGTTCGTACGAAAATGCTCGGTCCGCGGCGTCAAACTGCCCCGGCCAGGCGCTCGCGCAGTCGCTCCAGGTCCCGCTTCAAGGCGCGCAGTTCGCCCGGCGTGCAGCCGGCAGCACAGAACACGCCTTCCGGTACGGCGCCCGCATGCTTCTTCAGCGATTGGCCCTTGGCGGTGAGGCTGATCACCACCTGGCGCTCGTCCTCGGCCGAGCGCTCGCGCAGGAGCAGGCCGCTGGCCGCCAGCCGCTTGAGCAACGGGGTGAGGGTGGCCGAGTCGAGGTACAGGCGGGCGCCGATCTCGGACACGCTCAGCCCATCGCGCTCCCACAGCACCAGCATGACCAGGTACTGCGGATAGGTGAGGTCGAGTTCGGCAAGCAGCTTGCGGTAGACCTTGCCCATCGCCAGGTTCGCCGCGTACAGGGCGAAGCACAGCTGCTGATCCAGCAGCAGGGGCGGCGTGGCGGCAGGGGCGCGGCGTGCGTTCATGCGGGCAATATACATAGTGCGCTACTCAATTGCAAGCGATGCTCATGGACTTGCCGTGGCGCCAGCGCCATGTTGTGCTGCGTCACCCTTTCCCGGAGCGAGGAATCCGCCATGGCCCTGCAGGTATGTCTCGCCGGTGCCACCGGCTGGGCGGGTTCGGAACTGGCACGCGGCATGGCGGCCAGCGGAGACCTGGCACTCTCCAGCGCGGTCTCCCGCCGTCACGCCGGCCGCAGCCTGGGCGAGGTGCTGGACGCCCCCGGGCTGGCAACGCCGGTATTCGCCAGCGCGGCCGAGGCGTTGGCGCGGCCGTGCGACGTGTTCGTCGAATACACCCATCCCGATGTCGCCAAGGCGAATGTCCTCGCCGCGCTGGCCCATGGGGCGCACGTGGTGGTGGGTACCTCGGGCCTGAGCGACCGGGACTACGCCGAAATCGACCTGGTGGCGCGCGAGCGTGGCCGTGGGGTGCTTGCCTGCGGCAACTTCGCGCTCACCGCGGTACTGCTGATCAAGTTCTCCGAGATGGCGGCGAAGATCCTGCCGCAATGGGAGATCATCGACTATGCCTATGCCGGCAAGCCGGACGCGCCCAGCGGCACCGTGCGCGAGCTGGCCACGCGCATGGGCAGGGTGCGCCAGCCGCGGCTGGAAGTACCGCTGGAGGAAACCCGCGGGCTGCGTGAGGCGCGCGGCGGCACCCTGGCCGGCAGCCAGGTGCATGCGGTGCGCCTGCCCGGTTTCGTGCTCGGTGCGGAGACCCTCTTCGGCCTGCCGGACCAGACCCTCAGCATCC
>JAJZET010000281.1 GCA_021805685.1 Pseudomonadota bacterium | reverse complement strand
ATGGCGACGCGGCCGGCGACGTGCGGATGCGCGTTGGCCTCGTTCGGCACGCCATGCGTGGCCCAGCGCGTGTGCGCGATACCGGTGCCGCCGGGGAACGGCGCGGCCAGGTATTGCGCCTCCATCTCGCGCACCTTGCCCTTGGCGCGCACCCGATGGATCTCGCCGCCTTCCAGCACGGCCAAGCCGGCCGAATCGTAGCCGCGGTATTCCAGTGCCTTCAGGCCGGCGATCAGCAACGGCGCCACGTCGCGCTGGGCGGCGGCGGCAACGATTCCACACATGGTCAAGCTCCGTGTCGGTTGATACAGCTAAGGCGGCGACTGTGCCGCCCGCGCGTTTCAACCGGCTTTCGACACCGATGTCGGAGGCTCAGTTCACCTTGCGCCGCAGCCAGTTCAGCAGGTCGATGCGGGTGATCAGGCCGAGGAACTGCTCGCCGTCCATCACGATCGCCACGTGGCCGCGCTCGAACACCGGCAACAGCGACTCGATCGGCGAGCGCACGTCGAGCATCTGCAGGTCGGTGATCATCGCCACCGACACCGGGTCGCGGAAGCGCGTTTCGTCGGCGTGTACGTGCAGCAGCACGTCGGACTCGTCGACGATGCCCACCAGCCGGTTGCCGTCCATCACCGGCAATTGCGACACGTCGTACAGCTTCATGCGGGTGTAGGCGGTGATCAGCAGCTCGTGCGGACCGATCACCACGGTGTCGCGCTTGGCGAACGGACGCAGCAGCAGGTCGCGCAGGTCGCCGTGCTGCTCGCGCTCGAGGAAGCCGTTGTCGAGCATCCAGTAGTCGTTGTAGAGCTTCGAGAGGTACTTGTTACCGGTGTCGCAGACCAGGGTCACCACGCGCTTCGGGGTTGCCTGTTCGCGGCAATACTTCAACGCAGCGGCCAGCAGGGTGCCAGTGGAGGAACCGCCCAGCACACCCTCCTTCGCCAGCAGCTCGCGCGCGGCGAGGAAGCTCTCCTTGTCGGAGATCGCATAGGCTTTCTTCACCCGCGAGAAATCGCTGATCGGCGGCAGGAAGTCTTCGCCGATGCCTTCCACCAGCCAGCTCGACGACTTGGTGGAGAGCGTGCCCTCGTTGATGTACTGCGCGAGGATGGAACCCACCGGGTCGGCCAGCACGATCTCGGTGTGCGGCGAGGTCTTGGCGAAGTACTGCGACAGGCCCGTAAGCGTGCCGGATGAGCCGCACCCCAGCACCACTGCGTCGACCCGGCCATCCATCTGCTCGAGGATCTCCGGCCCGGTGCTCTCGATGTGCGCCCGCGGGTTGTCGGGGTTACCGAACTGGTTGATGAAGTAGGCGCCGGGCGTTTCGCGCGCGATGCGCTCGGCCATGTCCTGGTAGTACTCGGGGTGGCCCTTGGCGACGTCGGAGCGGGTAAGCACCACCTCGGCACCCATCGCCTTGAGGTTGAAGATCTTCTCGCGGCTCATCTTGTCCGGCACCACGAGGATCAGCCGGTAGCCCTTGGCCTGCGCCACCAGCGCGAGGCCGAGGCCGGTATTGCCGGCGGTGCCCTCGACCAGGATCGCGCCGGGCTTGATCCTGCCGGCCTTCTCCGCACCCTCGATCATCGACAGGCCAATGCGGTCCTTGATCGAGCCGCCCGGGTTGGCGCTCTCCAGCTTCAGGAACAGCTCGCACGGCCCGGTGTCGAGGCGCTGCGCGCGCAGCATCGGGGTGTTGCCGATCAGTTCGAGAACGCTGCGCCGTATCGTCATGGAGAACCCATCGCTCGCTGGAAAAGGTATCCATGATAGCCGAGCACCGGAACCGCCCCTGCAAGGGGCTCCACTCCCCCGGAAACGTCGCGGCCCCGGTCGCCTTCCTGTGCGGAAGCGGGCCGGGGCCGTGGTGACATGGGGTCCTGCAATCGATCAACTGGAGAGCTGGCGTCGTCCTTCCCACATGCGCTCGAGGCGCGTCTTGGCGTGCAGCTTTTCTTTCTTCATGCTGGCGAGAGTGAAGTCGTCGAGCGGCAGTACGCCGATCTCGGCGTCGTGCACCTTGCTGTCGAGTTCCCGGTGGTGCTGGAAGAGCCGACGGAACTCGGCGTTGGCCTTCATCAATGCTTCGACGTCATCACGCTGCTGGTTTTCGAACATGATCCAACCTCCTCGTGAGTGAGCATGCGGGCGCTGGGACGCGCCCCTCCGCGGCAGTGGACCATGCGCGCACGCTTCCGCCCGCCCGCACCGACGAATCGGTTGGCGGACGGAACATGGGCGGAAAAGTGGGGCATGGTTCAAACCGGCGGGCATGGAGCGGAACGGCTCCACGGGTTCGACCCTACTCTCCCCGGAAAAGTGCCGCAAGTCTCCGCAGCGCGGATCGCGCCGGGCGATAACGGCTTTGTGAAATCCCCATAAAAAGCTGCCGAAATAGCTTGTTGCGTCCATCGGGAGCGCGGGCGAGGCTACCTGTGCGACGCCACGCCCGCGGCGCTTCGGCGGCGTCCCTGCTCTACTGCAGCGATGGCCGCGCGCCCGGATTCCGCGACCCGCGACGACGGCAAGGGCCTACGGCTTGCCGCCGGCGTCCTTCTGGATCTGCTCGCGCATCGCCTTGGCCGCCTTGGCGGCCAGCGCGGCCTCGCGTCTGGCGGCACGCGCCACGCGCGACTGCACCTCGGCCAGCCGCTTGGCCTTGGCAGCCTCGGCCTGGGCCTGCTGCGCCGCCTCCGAATAGGCCTGGCCCTGCTCCTGCAGGCGCTGGGCCTCTTCCTGCGCCATCTGGTACTGCAGGCGCTGGCGTTCCAGTTCGCGGCGTGCCGTCTCGGTCTCGCGCCGGGTGTTTTCCAACTGGATCTGGTCGTGCTCGCGATCGAGCTGGGCCAGCTTCATCTGGGCGTCCCGCAGCTGGGCGGAGGCGCGTGCCGTGTCCACCAGTCGTTCGGCCATGTACAGCGCGTGCGGGCGTTCGCTGGAGCCCGCCTGCGCCAGCTGGGCGATGGCATTGCGGGCCAGCGATTGCTCGGCCTGCGCGTAACCGCCCAGTACCGGGTCGCTGGCGAGCTGGTCGAGATTGCTGGTGAGCCGGCTGACGTCGATGTCGTCGCGCCGCGCCTGCGCGGTGCCCGCCACGCCCAGCGCGATCAGGCCGGCGGCAAACCAGGTGGCGACGCGCTTCATGGCTGACCTCCGACAGGCTGGAAGCCCTGTGCTGCGTTGGGATCCTGGTTCTGCCCGGGTGCCTGCGTCGGCACGGACTGGAAACCCGCGCCGCCGGACGGCGCGGACAGGACGGACTCCGGCGGCGCCGGCATGTCCTCGACCGGTGCCGCGGGCGGCAAGGTGCTCGAGCTGGCCGGCGGCAAGGCGCTCGAGCTGG
>JAJZET010000170.1 GCA_021805685.1 Pseudomonadota bacterium | reverse complement strand
GAAGATCTCGCCCGGTGGCAGGTCGACGATCTGGGTGGCCGGCACGCGCGAGTCGGAGCAGCCGATCCACAGGTATCTGGGCGCCTGCTGCTGCGCGAGCTTCTCGAAGAAGTCCGGCTCCTGCGCAGTGACGTTGGCGGCCCAGCGCTGGTTGCTGGCCAGCAGCTCTTTCAGCGAATCCATCAGCGTTTCCTTCAATAGCGAATACAGACGTTTTTGGGCTCGGTGAAGAAGCGCAGCGCCTCGCTGCCGCCTTCGCGGCCTAGGCCAGAATGCTTGGTGCCGCCGAACGGCGTGCGCAGGTCGCGCAGCATCCAGCAATTGATCCACACGATGCCGAAGTCGAGTTGCGCGCCGAGCCGGTGCGCACGCGACAGGTCGCGCGTCCACAGCGAGGCGGCGAGGCCGTAGCCGGTGCCGTTGGCGATGGCCAGGGCTTCGGCTTCGTCCTCGAACGGGATCAGCGTCACCACGGGGCCGAAGATTTCCTGCTGGTTGGTGGCGGCTTGGTTCGCCAGGCCCTCGATCACCGTGGGCGCCACGAACCAGCCGCGTGCGCAGCGGCCGGGCGGTGTCACGGGCTCGCCGCCGCAGAGCACCTCACCGCCCTCGGCGCGCGCCTGGGCGATACAGGCCATCACCTTGTCGAAGTGCGGCTTGGACACCAACGCGCCCAGGTCGCAGGCCTCGTCGACTGGATCACCCACGCGCAGCGCGCGCACGCGTGCGAGGTAGCGCTCGCGGAAAGCGGCGTAGATGGAGCGCTGCACCAGCAGGCGCGAGCCGCACAGGCAGATCTCGCCCTGGTTGGCGAAGCCCGAGCGCACGATGGTGTCGAGATCGGCATCGCTGAGCTCGGCATCGGCAAACACGATGGCCGGGTTCTTGCCGCCCATCTCCAGCGAGACTTTCTTGAACCGGGACGCTGCTGCCGCCGCGATGTGCGCCCCGGTGGCGGTGCTTCCGGTGAAGGAAACCGCCTTGATGCGGGGATGCTCGACGATGGCCTGACCCACGGCCGGACCGCGGCCGTGCACGATGTTCAGCACGCCGGGCGGGAAGCCGGCCTCGATGCTCAGCTCGCCGAGCAGGGCCGCGGTGCAGGGCGTGATTTCCGAGGGCTTGGCCACCACCGTGTTGCCTGCAGCCAGAGCGGGCGCGATTTTCCAGGTGAACAGGTACAGCGGCAGGTTCCATGGGCTGATGCAGCCCACCGCGCCCAACGGCTGGCGCAACGTGTAGTTGATGGCGCCCTGGTCGGGCTCACCGAGCGCCATCGCGTGCGATTCGCTGCCCCATGCCTCGATGGCCGCGGCGAAGAAGCGCAGGTTGCTCACCGCGCGCGGGATGTCCACGCTGCGCGCGAGCCGCACCGGTTTGCCGCTGTCGCGCGATTCCAGTGCGGCGAATTCGTCCAGTCGCGCCTCGACCCGGTCGGCGAGGCGCTGCAGCAGGAGGGCCCGCCGCTCGATCGGAGTGGCCGCCCAGCCGGGTGCCGCGCGTTGCGCGGCGGCCACGGCCATGGCGACATCGGATGCATCGGCATCGGGGCATTCGGCGAAGGGTTCGCCCGTGGCGGGCTCGAACACATCGAGCCAGCGGTCGGCCAATGGCGGCACGAGGCGGCCATCGATCAGGTTGGCGAGGCGCGAAATGGGCATCCGCCGAAGCTTACGCCACGCCCCCTTCGATTGCACCGGACGCGCGGGTACGTTCGATCAGAGCGATCGCATGCGTCCGCCGTCCACCGCAAGACTGACGCCGGTGATGTAGCTCGCCGCGGGCGAGGCGAGGAAGGCTACCGCGGCGGCGATTTCCGCGGGCTCGGCGAAGCGGCGCATCGGCACCTCGGCCTCCATCGCCTGCTGCACTTCGGCCGCCGGCTTGCCGCTTTTCTCGGCGCGTACGGCCACGATCTGCTCGATGCGCGGCGTGCGGGTGGAACCGGGCAGCACGTTGTTCACGGTGATGCCGAGCGGCGCGAGTTCGCCGGCCAGCGTCTTGGCCCAGCTGGCCACCGCGCCGCGCGTGGCGTTGGAGACGCCGATGCCGGGAATCGGTTCGCGTACCGAGGTGGATATCACGTTGACGACGCGTCCCCAGCCGGCCGCGCGCATGCCGGGTATCGTCGCCTGCGCCAGGGTGTGGCAGGCCAGCAGGTGTTGCCGCCAGGCGGCGAGGAAGTCATCGGGACTTGCCTCGAGCACGCTGCCGGGCGGCGGCCCGCCACTGTTGTTGACCAGCACGTGCACCGGCGCGGCGGCGGCGAGCGCCTCTGCCTGCGCGCGCAGCGCGGGGGTGTCGCCCACGTCGATGGCGATGAAGCCATGGCGTTGCGCCGCGTGCGTGCGTGGCAGCTCGCGCATCAGTGCCTGCAATGCCTCGGCGCGACGTGCGAGCAGGGTGACGTTGGCGCCCAGCAGTGCCAGTTCGATCGCGCTGGCGCGGCCGATACCTTGCGAGGCGCCGCAGACGAGGGCGTGACGGCCATCGAGGTTCAATTGCATGGACTTGCTTCCGTGGTGTCGGTCAACCCCAGCGCAGGCGCATCGCCAGCGCGGCCAGCCAGCATAGCCAGCCCAGCCACTGGCTGTAGCGCCAGGCGCCGCGCCAGCGGCTGATGTCGCGATCGTCCAGCAAGGCCAGTGCGGGCGAGCGAAGCACGTACTGCATGCGCATCCAGGTGCGCAGCGGACCGATCCTGCCCCGCTCGGATTCGGCGACCACCTGCCAGTGCTGCGGATGGCGTTGGCGCATCAGGGCAGCGACGCGGAAGGGCGCCACGTAGGACAGCACGAACAGGGCCAGGCCGGTAGCCAGCAAGCCGAGGTAGAGGGCCACCACGCTCAGCTTCCCCGGGCGCTGCCGGATGCGGAGTTCGCCCCGGTGCCGCCGCCCTTGTCGCTGGCGCTGCTGGTGTTGCCGGCATCACCCCACGGCAAGGCGGTACGCAGGGTGTTGAGCACGCCGTTGCCTTTCGGCGGCTGCTTGCAGATCGCGTTGTCCACGGCCTTGGCATAGGTGGCGTTCATCATGCCCACCCAGATCGTGCCGTCAGGTCCGTGCGGCACGCTGAAGGTGCCGCTGGAGCTCATCTCCAGCGTGGGCATGCTGCTTGCCATGCCCTGCGCGGAGAACGCGGTGGGCGACTGCTCCCAGTAGGTCTTGCCCTTCTGCTGGTCGGCCGAGCTGTAGATCAGCAGATAGCGTGCCTGTTTGCTGTTGACGGTGTAGGCGCCGAACGCGCCCGAGCTGGCGTCGCTCCAGCCCATGTGCTCGCACAGCGAAACGTCGTCGGAGCCGATCGGCTGGAAGCCGCTGTCCAGCAATACCACGGTGGGCGCGAACAGGTAGCTGG
>JAJZET010000226.1 GCA_021805685.1 Pseudomonadota bacterium | reverse complement strand
CCACTCGGTCAGCATGCGCATCAGTGCCGAACGCTCGGCCATGGGAATGAATTGGCTGGGCGGGATATAGCCCAGTGTCGGATGGCGCCATCGCACCAAGGCTTCGAGGGCTCGGCAGCACCCCGTGCCGAGGTCGATCCGTGGCTGGTAATACAGCTCGAGCTCGGTGCCCGAATGCAGGGCGGTGGCGAGTTCGGTCACCAGGAAGAAATCCTGCTGCTGACGCGCATCCTCTTCCGGGTGATAGGTCCTCCAACCGCGCAACTCGCGATGTGCGCTGTGCGCAGCGGTCAGTGCCGAGCGCAGCACGTCATCTCCACTGAGGCCGATTGCCGGAAGATCGATGACGCCGATGCTGGGCTGCAGCATCAGCGGTATGCCCAGACAATCCAACGGTTCACGCAGCCGCATGACCAGCGGATCGAAACGAGCAGCACGCGCCAGTGCCGCTAGGCGTGGCATCAGTACCGCGAAGCGCTGGACGCCGACCTGATACACGCGTGTGCCCGTCTCCGCCCACGCCCGGACACGCGCACTGGCCTGGTACATCAAACTATCGGAATAGGCATGGCCCATCGCGCGCAGGAAGGCGTTATAGCGGTCAACAGGCGCAACCTCGGTGACGGCCAGAGTCAGCCCTTCTGGATGCTGTGTCAGCCACGCGTGCAGATCCTCGAAGAATGCGCCGCGATGCGGCAACTGCGTGACGGGATCGAGCTTGGAGATATAGCGGCGCAATACGATGCCGGTGCCAGCGAGCACAGCCGCATCGTGCAACGCCGAGGACTCGTCTTCGCTGATCGCGGTGCGCGGACTGAAATCCATCACGCACAGCGCTCCGGCTTGGCGGCCTGTGAGCATGAAGATGGGCATGCTGGCAAAGAAGCGTATCGGCACGGGTGCAGAATCCAGCGATACCGCCTGCCGATTCACCGCGGCGAAGGTGTCCAGCACCACGTGGGGAACGCGCCAGTGAGCCGCTTCGGTATCGAGGGGGTGTGGCGCATGTGCCCACCCTTGCGCGCGTCGATCACCTTCGGCGGCGTAGGCCAAGGTACTGCCGTCGGTGAGGATCAATGCGACGAGCGGCGCTTTCAGGGCGCGCGCCACCGAGCGAGCGAGCGACTCAAACCCGGGCACAGCGACAGTCTCGGCAGGGACTTCCTCCAGCATTTCTACGGGTAAACCGACCCCCTCACGCTTGGGTGAAGATAAGTCCTCCGGTGCACCCGAGCCCCTCACGGGAACCCCCTGTGCTGAATTCTTTTCGTCTCTCTCTGAGCAGTCTACGCCTGCGTTCACGAAGCGCAACAGGTCGCGGTGCGTGCCTGGCGGTCTCCGCGAAGGTGACCAACTGTGTCCGAAGGTCCATTGGTGACGGACTGCCCAATTTGCCCAATCGCCGAGTGGAAGATGCGAGGCGAGAGGCCGGCCTTTGCTGATTGATGATTCATGGCGCGTTGTACTGAAACGAGCGGAAGGATTCCGGGCAGCGGTCGACCTGAAATCGTGTGCCTCTGGTGTCTCACCACCTTCACCACCACGCGCGATCGCGTGAATTCAATGCCCACCATGGAAGGCGCTGCGCCAGCGGCTTCGCTGTTGCGTTCACATCAAGCCTTTTCAGCACCGAGCGATCCGTCTTTATCTGCTTGCAGCACCTGATCCAGTCATGCCGAAGCACATCACGCGCGCCAGCGTATCGAACCCACGGGAGGTCGACATGAAAGAGAACACCTTTCCGTCGCCGCAAGCCGTCAACGTCGATTGGGATGCCCCGCATCTTCAAACGCTGCTGGAAAAGACCGAAGCCTGGCAGCTCGATAACCGTGGAGCCTGCAATCCGGAGAAGGTCAGGATCTTCATCGGATGGGGGGCGATCACGGGTCGATCGGGGATCGTCGTCTGGGAGGACGCGACCGCCGTCGTGCTGCAGACCACCTCGCCACTGCTGATCGGAGAGCATGTCCGCGTGGAAAAGCGCAGCACCGGCGAGGTCCGGAGCATTTGCGGCGAGGTTGTCCGAAGCCGCCCCGGTCAGCGCACCAACGACCGCATCCATAGCATCCACATTCATTGGCTACGCAAGCTGGCTTCAGGCCATTGACCCCATCTACCGTGCCGCCGACACAGATGGCACCTCATCCGCGCCTGTTCAATGCGTCTCGCCAGGTCGACGGCCCGCATCGACACCTTCCCAATCAGGCTTCGTTCTCCCGAGACGCCAGTATGCGCTGCACGACTTGTTCGACCATCGTCTGCAGCGCCTGGCGATCGCTGTGCAGATGCAGTTCGGGGTGTTCGGGCGGCTCGTAGGGCGAATCCACGCCGGTGAAGTTGTGCAATCGGCCGGCGCGTGCCTGGGCGTACAGGCCCTTGACGTCGCGCGCCTCGCACACCGCCAGCGGCGCGTCCACGAACACCTCGACGAACGCGTCCGCGGCGAAGCGCTCGCGTGCCAGGCGCCGCTCGGCGCGGAACGGCGCGATGAACGCCACCAGCACGATCAGTCCGGCATCCACCATCAGCCGCGCCACCTCGGCCACACGGCGGATGTTCTCGACGCGGTCCGCGGCGGTGAAGCCCAGGTCGCGGTTCAGCCCGTGGCGCACGTTGTCGCCGTCCAGCAGGTACGTGTGGTGGCCCAGCGCGTACAGGCGCTTCTCCACCGCGTTGGCCAGCGTCGACTTGCCGGCGCCGGACAGTCCGGTGAACCACACACAGCGCGGCTGCTGGCCTTTCTGCAGCGCGCGTGCGGCGCGGTCCACGTCCAGGTGCTGCCAGTGGATGTTGCCGGCGCGGCGCAGCGCGAAGTCGATCATGCCGGCGCCCACCGTGGCATTGCTGATGCGGTCGATCAGGATGAAACCGCCCAGCGCGCGACTCTCCGCGTACGGCGCAAACGCGATCGCGTGATCCAGGCTGAGCTGGCAATAACCCACCGCGTTCAGCGCCAGCGTGCGCGCGGCCATCGGTTCCTGTGTGTCCACATCCACCTGGTGCCGGATCTCGGTGACCTGCGCCAGTGCGCTGGCCGTGCCCAGGCGCAGTTCGTAGGGCCGGCCCGGCAGTAGCGGCTGCTCGTCCATCCAGATCAGGTGACAGGCGAACTGGTCGCTCACCGCCGGCGGTGCCGCGGCGGCGGCGATCACGTCGCCGCGCGCCAGGTCGTACTCACCCGCCAGCGTCAGCGTCACCGCCTGCCCGGCCTCGGCCTGCGCCGCCGGCACCCCGTCGCGCAGCACCTGTGCCACCTCGGCGCGCAGCCCCGCCGGCAGCACGGTCACGGCATCCCCGGGCCGCACGCGGCCCGCCACCAGCGTGCCGCAGTAGCCGCGGAACGCGGCATCCGGGCGATTCACCCACTGCACCGGCA
>JAJZET010000121.1 GCA_021805685.1 Pseudomonadota bacterium | reverse complement strand
GCACCGAGTCCAGCCGTCCGTGCAGGTCGACCACGCCGGTGTTGCCGGCACGCTGGTGCAGGCCGTCCACGTTCTGCGTGACCAGCAGCTCGATCCGGCCTTGCCGTTCCAGCTCGACCAGTGCACGGTGCGTGGCGTTCGGCTGCGCGTGGCCGAAGCGGCGCCAGCCGACCAGGCTGCGCGCCCAGTAGCGCTGGCGGGTGTGCGCCTCCTGCATGAAGGCCGCGAAAGTGACCGGCGGCGTGCGCTTCCACTGGCCGTCGCGGTCGCGGTAGTCGGGAATGCCCGAAGCCGTGCTGCAGCCCGCGCCGGTGAGCACGAACAGGCGCGGGTGGGCCTCGATGAAGGCTTGCAGCGGGCTCATGGGCAAGGGGCGGGAGAAGGTCCGGGCACGGCGATGCGCCTGGCCCGGACCTTCGCACGATGCATCAGGCGGCCTTGGCCTCCTGCTTCAGCGTGGCCATGTCGATCACGAAGCGGTACTTCACGTCGCCCTTGAGCATGCGCTCGTAGGCGGTGTTGATGTCCTTCATCGCGATCGTCTCGATGTCGGAGACGATGCCGTGCTCGGCGCAGAAGTCCAGCATCTCCTGCGTCTCGCGGATGCCGCCGATCAGCGAGCCGGCGAGCTGGCGGCGCTTGAGGATCAGGTTGAACACGGTGGGAGAGGGATGCGGATGCTCCGGCGCGCCGACCAGGCACAGCGTGCCGTCGCGCTTGAGCAGGGCGAGGAAGGGATCAAGGTTGTGCGACGCCGCCACGGTGCTGAGGATGAAATCGAAGCTGCCGGCGTGCTGCGCCATCTGCTCCGCATCCTTCGACACCACCACCTCGTCGGCGCCGAGGCGCTTGGCGTCGGCCTGCTTGCCGGGCGAGGTGGTGAACAGCACCACGTGCGCACCCATCGCATGCGCCAGCTTCACGCCCATGTGGCCGAGGCCGCCGAGGCCGACGATGCCCACCTTCTTGCCGGGGCCGACGTTCCAGTGGCGCAGCGGCGAGTACGTGGTGATGCCGGCGCACAGCAGCGGCGCCACGGCGGCGAGCTGCTCCGGCTTGTGGCCGATGCGCAGCACGAACTTCTCGTCCACCACGATGCTTTCGGAGTAGCCGCCCCAGGTGTTCTCGCCGCCGAACATCGGGCCGTTGTAGGTGCCGGTGAAGCCGTTCTCGCAGTACTGCTCCTCGCCCTCGGCGCAGGAGGAGCAGTGCTGGCAGCTGTCCACCATGCAGCCCACGCCCACGGTGTCGCCGGGCTTGAACTTCGTCACCCCGGCGCCGACCGACGTCACGGTGCCGACGATCTCGTGGCCGGGGACGGAGGGATAGAGCGTGTTCTGCCATTCGTTGCGCGCGGTGTGCAGATCGGAGTGGCACACGCCGCAATACAGGATGTCGATCTTCACGTCATGCGGGCCGGGTTCGCGGCGTTCGATGCTGAGCGGCGCCAGCGGCTGGCTGGCGGAGGTGGCTCCGTAGGCGCGGGTCTGGGTCATGCGGATTCTCCGGGGGTGGGTGATGCAGGCGGCAGAGTCTACGCTTCGCGACGCAAAATCAAAGCCATTGAAGCGCGCTGCGGAGATACCCATGTGACAGGGATTGTCCCCACCGAGAGCCTGCCATGTCCGACCTCTCCGCCCTCCCGATCCATGGCCGCTGGCCGGCGCAGCATCCCGATCGCATCCAGCTGTATTCGCTCAACACGCCGAACGGCGTGAAAGTGTCGATCATGCTGGAGGAAACCGGCTTGCCCTACGAGGCGCACCTGGTGGACATCGGCAAGGACGAGAGCCACCTGCCCGAATTCCTCGCGCTCAATCCCAATGGCAAGATCCCCGCGATCCTCGATCCCCATGGTCCGGGCGGAAAGCCGCTGGCCCTGTTCGAGTCGGGTGCGATCCTCCTGTACCTCGCCGAGAAAAGCGGCCAGTTCCTGCCCGCCGATCCGGCGCAGCGCTGGGAAACGATCCAGTGGGTGTTTTTCCAGATGGCCTCGATCGGGCCGATGTTCGGCCAGGTGGGTTTCTTCCACAAATACGCCGGCCGCGAGTACGAGGACAAGCGGCCGCTGGCGCGCTACGTCAACGAGTCGAAGCGCCTGCTCGGCGTGCTGGACGAACGTCTCGCCACGCGCCAGTGGATCATGGGCGACGAATACACCATCGCCGACATCGCCACGCTGGGCTGGGTCAACAACCTGATTGGCTGGTACGACGCGGGCGCACTGGTCGAATACCACCGCCTCAGGCATGTCGACGCCTGGCTGCAACGCGGCCTGGCGCGGCCGGCGGTGCAGCGCGGCCTGAAGATTCCGACCAAGGGTTGAGCGCGATCAACGACACGGCCGGCAGACGGGGAGACGGACGATGGGCAAGGTATTGGTGACGGGTGGCAGCGGCTTCATCGGCAGCCACTGCATCCTGCAGTTGCTGGCAGCGGGCCACGAAGTGCGCACCACGGTGCGCAACCGCCGACGCGGGGACACGGTACGCACCATGCTGCGGCAAGGCGGCGCCGAACCGGGCGAACGGCTGTCCTTCGCCGAGGCCGACCTCGAGCGCGATGCGGGATGGGCGGACGCCGTAGCCGGTTGCGACTACGTGCTGCACGTGGCCTCGCCGTTTCCGCCGACGCTGCCGAAACACGAGGACGAGCTGATCGTGCCGGCGCGCGAGGGCGCCTTGCGCGTGCTGCGTGCCGCGCGCGACGCCGGAGTGCAGCGCGTGGTGCTCACCTCCTCGTTCGCCGCGGTCGGCTACGGCCATCCTTCGCAGGCGGCGGCGTTCGACGAAACCGCTTGGACCGACGTCGACGGCGACGACGTGCAGCCCTACGCGAAGTCCAAGACGCTGGCCGAGCGAGCCGCGTGGGATTTCATCGCGCGCGAGGGCGGTGCGCTGGAACTGTCGGTGATCAATCCGGTCGGCGTGTTCGGCCCGGTGCTGGGGCCGGACTATTCCACCTCGATCCTGCTGGTGCAGCGCCTGATGGACGGCGCGATGCCCGGCTGTCCGAAGCTGCGGTTCGGCGTGGTGGACGTGCGCGACGTGGCCGACCTGCACCTGCGCGCGATGACCGACCCGGCTGCGAAGGGCGAACGCTTCCTCGCCGTGTCCGGCGACTTCATGTCGATCCGTGACATGGCCCTGGTGCTGAAGCGGCGGTTGGGCACAGCGGCGCGCAGGGTGCCCACGTTGTCGTTGCCGAACTGGTTGGTGCGGCTCGCCGCGCTGCGCGACCCGGCGGTGAAGCAGATACTCCCCGAGCTCGGCAAGCACAAGAACGCCACCGCCGCGAAGGCGCAGCGCGTGCTCGGCTGGTCGCCGCGGTCGAGCGAGGACGCCGTGATCGCCACCGCCGAGAGCCTGGTGCGGCTGGGCTTGCTGAAGGCATGAGCGAAAGCGTGGTCGATGGCTGACACCTTTCAGGCCC
>JAJZET010000209.1 GCA_021805685.1 Pseudomonadota bacterium | reverse complement strand
GCGCTGGCCGCGGCGCTGGAGGCCTGCCTGGCGCGACCGGTCGACCAGGCCGAATGCGCCGACGTGCTCGAACTGCTGGCGATGATGGGCTGCGACGCGCCGACCCAGGCGGCGGCGTTGTGGTTCGCCCTGTCGCGCGTGGACGCCACGCTATGGCAAGTCGAGGCGCCGCGCCTGCCAGACGACGTGCGCCGGCTGGTGGAAGGCCAGCAGGCGGCCGAACAAGTCTGGGCACTGCACGCGCAGCGCATGCAGGACGGCGGTTCCGAGGGCCTGCGCCGGCTGCTGCTGGCGATCATCCGCGACTTGCGCGTGGTATTCGTGCTGCTGGCGCGGCAGCTCGCGCGCCTGCGCGCGGCGGCGGCCCTGCCCGAGGCCGAACGCACCGAACTGGCCCGGCTCACCCGCGACATCCACGCGCCGCTGGCCAACCGCCTCGGCATCTGGCAATTGAAGTGGGAGCTGGAGGACCTCGCCTTCCGCTACCTGCAGCCGGACACCTACAAGCGCATCGCCAAGCTGCTGGACGAGCGCCGCGCCGACCGCGAGGCCTTCATCCGCGAATCGCTGGACGAGCTGGGCCGCGCGCTGGCCGCCGCCGGCATCCGCGCCGAGCTGGCCGGGCGACCCAAGCACATCTATTCCATCTGGAAGAAGATGCAGCGCAAGGGCCTCGAATTCGAGGAGCTGTACGACATCCGCGCGGTGCGCGTGCTGGTGGACACGGTGGCCGACTGCTACGCCGCGCTGGGCGTGGTGCACACGCTGTGGCCGCACCTGCCGCGCGAGTTCGACGACTACCTCGCGCGCCCCAAGGGCAACGGCTACCGCTCGCTGCACACCGCGGTGGTCGGCCCGCGCGACCGCACGCTGGAAGTGCAGATCCGCACCCACGACATGCACCGCGCCAACGAGTTGGGCGTGGCTGCGCACTGGCGCTACAAGGAAGGCGGCGGCGCCGACGCCGAGTTCGAGGCCAAGATCGCCTGGATGCGCAAGCTGCTGGAAACGCGCAGCGAGGACGAAGGCACGCTCGCCGCCGACCTGCGCACCGAGCTGATGGAGGACCGCGTCTACCTGCTCACCCCGCGCGGCGAGGTGGTGGACCTGCCGCACGGCGGCACCGTGCTCGACTTTGCCTACCACGTGCATACCGAAGTCGGCCACCGTTGCCGCGGCGCCAAGGTCAACGGCCGCATCGTGCCGCTCACCTTCCAGCCGCAGAGCGGCGACCGCGTGGAGATCCTCACCGCCAAGCAAGCCGAGCCCAGCCGCGACTGGCTATCGCCGCATCACGGCTACCTCAACAGCTCGCGGGCGCGCGACAAGGTGCGCGCGTGGTTCCGCCGACTGGCGCACGACGCCAACCTCGCTGTGGGTCGCGCGATGTTCGAGCGCGAGCTGAAGCGCCTCGCGCTGCCCGAGGTGGACCTGGCCAAGCTTCCCGCGCACTTCCATTTCAAGACCCAGGACGAGCTGCTGGTGGCGCTGGCGCTCAACGAGGTCAGCACCGGTCAGGTGGCACGTGCGCTGCAGGAGATCGCCCAGCCGGTCGAGGCCGAACCGGTACTGCCGGTGGCGCCCGCGCGGCCACCACCGGCACGCGATCCCGGCGCGCTCAGCATCGAGGGCATCGGCAACCTGCTCACCACGCTCGCGCGCTGCTGCCAGCCGCTGCCGGGCGACGCGGTGCGCGGATTCATCACGCGCGGCCGCGGCGTGTCGGTGCACCGCGCCGATTGCGCCAGCCTCGCGCGGCTGGCCCGGCGCGACCCCGACCGCGTGATCGAGGTGGACTGGGGCAAAGCCAACGCGCAAGCCTACGAAGTGGACATCGAACTGCACGGTTACGACCGCAAGGGCCTGCAGAAGGACGTCGCCGGCGTGATCAGCAATGCCGGCACGCCGATCCTCGCCTCCTCCAGCCGCGCCATCGCCAGGAGCGGCGAGGTGGAAATGCGCTTCGCCCTGCGTGTGCGCGACTTCGAGCAGCTGTCCACCCTGCTCGGCCGGCTGCTGGCCCTGCCGAACGTGCTGGAAGCACGCCGCGTCGGCAGCGCCCGCGCATCCTGAACGCACGTTCCCGTGCAATGCGGCAGCGCAGCGACGCAATGCTAAGCTGCGGCGTGATTTCGGCGGCCACCGTGGATCGCGCGAGTCGAGCGGGCGGCACGGCCGGCAATCGAACCATGGCGATCATTCCTGGTCGCAAGGTCAGGACGGTGGTGATCCGCGACCGCACCCGGAGCCTCGTGGCGATCATCCCGATCGCGGAATCGAGGCGGCGGCCGCCACTGCCGCACCGGGAGTTCCGTGGCGATCGTCTGGGTCACGGTGTCAAGCGGGCGGCGATTCGTGGCCGCACTTCGGGCAACACGGCGATCGTCCTGATCGCAGAGTCAAACGGGCAGCCATCCGTGGCCGCACTTCGAGTAACACGGCGATCATCCTGATCGCAGAATCAAACGGGCGGCCATCCGTGGCCGCACTTCTCAATATGGTTTAGATGAGCTGTTGATTGCCATGAGCGGACGCCGCGACCAGCACGAATCCGATCACCGCGGACGTACCGAGCCTACCCTGGGCAACCTCGACCAGCTCGATGCGCCGCCGCGCCATGCCCCTCCGCGTGATGGCCTGCCGTCGATGAAGGTGGAGCCACGCGGCACGCGGGCGCCGGCAGCGCCACGGCGGGCCCGCCGTGGCTGGCTGGTACCCGTGCTGGTGGTGCTGCTCATCGGCGTGGCCGCCGTGATGTGGTACGGACGCAGTTACCTGAGCAACAACCTGCTGCCGCGCACCGAGCTCAACGACGTACTCAGCCGCGCGCAACAGGCGCTGGCCGCCGGCCATCTGGACGGCAACGACGGCACCAGCGCACGCGAGCTGTTCCAGGCGGCGGTGGCGCTGGAGCCGGACAACGACATCGCGCGCAACGGCCTGCACCAGGTCGGCATGGCTGAGCTCTCGCAAGCCGACGCCGCACTGCAGGCCGGCCAGCTGGACGTCGCCACGCAGAAGGCCGCGGTGGCGCGCGAACTGCTTGGCGGCGGCACCGACGTCGACCATCTCGACCGGATGATCGCCAGCAAGCGAGCCTCGCAGGTGAAGGTCTCGACGCTGGTGGAACAGGCGCAGCAGGCCTTGGCTGCCGGCCAGTACGGTGGTGACCACGGCGCCGGGGCGTTGTACCGCCAGGTGCTCACCGCGGATCCCGGCAACGCGGTGGCGCTCCACGGCCTCGACCAGGTCGGCGACGCCTTGGCCGCGCAGGCACAGAAGGCCATCGACGCGAACGACGGCGCCGGAGCCGACGCCGCGATCCAGCAACTGGCCGCGCTGCAGCCGAACAACGCCGCCCTGCCCGGCCTGCGTGCTGCACGCGCGCAGGCTGCCCGCCAGGATGATGCCGCGCTGGACGCGGCGCTCCAGC
>JAJZET010000157.1 GCA_021805685.1 Pseudomonadota bacterium | reverse complement strand
GTTCGGACGGCTTGAGGAACTGTGCGTAGTGGTGTGTGCCGCGCGGCAGCAGTCGCATCACGTACTCAGCGCCGAGGATGGCCGCGCCGAAGGACGCGGGCGTGCGGTTGAGCGTGGACAGGAACACGCGTCCGCCCGGCCTGAGCATGCCAGCGAGGTCGCGCACAAGCGCGGCCGGATCGGGCACGTGCTCGATCAGCTCCATGCAGCACACCGCGTCGAACGCCTCCGGCTCCGCGGCGGCAAGCTCCGCCGAGGACTGCTTGCGATAATCCACCTTGAGCCCGGATTCGTGCAGGTGCAGCCGCGCGATGCCAATCACCTTGTCGCCCAGGTCGATGCCGGTGACCTTCGCCCCCGCACGCGCCAGCGCCTCGCTGAGCAGGCCGCCACCACAGCCGACGTCGGCGACCTTCGCGCCGGGCAGGTCCACGCGCGCAGCGACATAGTCGGCACGCACGGGGTTGAGGTCGTGCAGCGGGCGCGACTCGCCATCCGGATCCCACCAGCGTGCCGCCAGCTGGTCGAAGCGGGCGATCTCTGCGGGGCTGACATTGGTTGCGATCATGACCGGTCCCATAGCGAACTCAAGAGCGAGAGTTTATTGAATAGTGCGGTCATGGATGACCGCATTTTGATCTTTGCGCCCACGTTCGAGCGCAAAAGGCATGGAAGTCCGGCCCACGATGGAGGATTACCGGATCTCCGCGCTCATGCCTGGGCGCAAATCTAGACGGCCAGCCATTCGTGGACGGTGACGTCCCAGCCGCCGCTGGTGTGGCAGGGATCGCGATGGGCGATCGCCAGCGCCTCGTCGATCGACGCGGCTCGCAGCAGGTAGGCGCCACCGCGCCTGTCGCTGAACGGACCGGATAATTCGTTGCGCCCTTGCGCACGCAGGTTTTCGAGAAACTCGCGGTGCAGCGGCACCACCGCCGGATCGAATTCCGTACGGCGCATCAGCATCACCAGATAACGGTTCATGGCGCAACCTTGTCGAAAAGTCCGGCCACGGATGGTCGCTTGCTGGCCTGCACGTGCATGGATGAGTGCACGATCAGTGCTCCGCGATGCGTTCGCGCCAGGCGCGCGTGCGCGCAAGGAGAGCCTCCACGTCCATGCCCACCAGTTCGCGCGCGGCCAGCTTGCGGCGGCCGGCGATCCACACGTCGCTGACCTGGTGGCGGCCGGTGGCATAGACCAGCTGCGAGGCCACATGGAACAGCGGCTGGGTCTCCAGGTCCGACAGGCGCACCGCGGCGAGATCAGCCTGCTTGCCTGCCTCGATCGAACCGATCTTCGCGTCCAGGCCCATCGCCTTCGCGCTGCCGAGCGTGGCCGCGTGCAGCGCGCTGGCCGCGTCGAGTGCAGCCGCGTCCTGCGCCACCGCCTTGGCCAGCAACGCGGCGGTGCGCAGTTCGCCGAACATGTCGAGGTCGTTGTTCGAGGCACAGCCATCGGTACCGATGGCCAGATTCACGCCCGCCCGGCGCAGCTTCTCCGCTGGACAGAAGCCGGAGGCCAGCTTGAGGTTGGACTCCGGGCAATGCACCACCGACACGCCGGCCTCGGCGCAGGCAGCGATCTCGCCGTCGGTCAGCTGGGTCATGTGCACGGCGATCAGGCGGTCGTTGACCAGGCCCAGCTTCTGCAGG
Organism: Pseudomonadota bacterium; assembly: GCA_021805685.1. Taxonomy (GTDB): domain Bacteria; phylum Pseudomonadota; class Gammaproteobacteria; order Xanthomonadales; family Rhodanobacteraceae; genus Rhodanobacter_A. The sequence goes on along the minus strand of JAJZET010000157.1, from coordinate 1,783 downwards.
CGCTGGAACGGGCGCAATCCGCTCTTCTGCTTTGCTTCCTCGACCTCGTGCGCGGTCTCGTGCAAGTGCAGGTGCACCGGGATGTCGAGCTGGTCGGCCAGCACACGGATACGCTCGAAGCTCTCGTCGGAGACGGTGTACGGCGCATGCGGCGCGAACGCGGTCGACACCAGCGGATCGCCGAGGAAACTGTCGTGCACCTCGCTCGCCCGCTCGAAGTATTCATCCTGCGACTTCGCCCACGCCGTGGGAAACTCGATCACCGGCAGGCCTACCACAGCGCGAAACCCCAGCTTGCGGTAGGTGGCACCGATCGCGTCGGGAAAGAAGTAGTTCTCGTTGGCACAGGTGGTGCCGCCGCGCAGCATCTCGGCCACCGCCAGTTCCACGCCGTCGCGCACGAACTCCGGGCCGATCACCTTGGCCTCGGCCGGCCAGATGTGCTGCTGCAGCCACACCATCAGCGGCAGGTCGTCGGCCAGGCCGCGCAGCAGGGTCATCGGATTGTGCGTATGGGCGTTGACCAGGCCGGGGATCAGCGCGTGCTCGGGTAGGCTCACCGTCTCGTGCGGCAGGTAGGCCGCGCGCGCTGCCGCGATTGGCAGCAGCGCGACGATGCGGTCGCCCCGCACTGCCACCGCGTGATCCTCCAGCACCACGCCATGCGGCTCCACCGGTATCACCCAGCGGGCTTCGATCAGCAGGTCGACGGACTGGGGCTGGATTTCGCTCACGTTGGGCTTCCTGATCCGAAGGCTTCAATACGCGAAAGGCGGCCACCTTGCGGCGCCGCCCATGTTCGTCGCGCCGGTTTTCGCCGGGATGACACGATGCGGGGCTGCGCGAAGCCCCGCAGCCTCGCGTCACTTACCGACGCGGCTGACGTATTCGCCGGTGCGGGTGTCGACCTTGATCACCTCGTCCTGGCCCACGAACAGCGGCACGCGCACCACGGCGCCGGTTTCCAGCGTGGCCGGCTTGCCGCCGCCGCCGGAGGTGTCGCCGCGCACGCCGGGATCGGTCTCGGTGATCTTCAGTTCGACGAAGTTCGGCGGCTGCACCGCGATGATCTCGCCGTTGAACAGCGTGACCACGCACTCTTCCTCGCCCTTCAGCCACTTCGCCGCCTCACCCATGCCGGCCTTGCCGGCCTGGTGCTGCTCGAAGCTTTCCTGGTGCATGAAGTGCCAGAACTCGCCATCGGAGTACAGGTACTGCATGTCGGTATCGGTGACGTCGGCGACTTCGAAGCTGTCGCTGGACTTCATCGTCTGCTCGGTGGTGCGGCCGGTCTTCAGGTTGCGGATGAAGATACGGGTGAACGCCTGACCCTTGCCGGGCTTGATGAACTCGGCTTCGGTGATGATCCATGGATCGTTGTTGTGAAGGATCTTCATGCCCTTCTTGACGTCGTTGAGACCGGCGGTAGCCATGCGGTGAACTCCAGAGGTGAATGGTCGGGGCCCGAACGCCCCTGCGCCGCCATGGACGGCTAGAATGGATGGTTCGAGGGTCCGGGATGGCCCAGACAAGGCTCCCCATGATAACCGCAAGCCCCGGCGCACGCATTACACCTGCCTTCGCCACGCCCGACGCCGACTGGCGATCACTATGGCGCGAAGCCGTCACCGACGCATCCGAATTGCTCGCCCTGCTGGGCCTGTCCGCGCTGGCCGCGCAGCTGCCGCCGGCGGATGCCGGCTTCGCCCTGCGCGTGCCACGCGGGTTCGTGGCGCGCATGCGCCATGGCGACGCGCGCGACCCGTTGCTGTTGCAGGTGCTG
>JAJZET010000031.1 GCA_021805685.1 Pseudomonadota bacterium | reverse complement strand
GTGCGGATGCTCGGGGCGTACGGTGGAAACGCGGCGGGATTTTGCCGCCGGGCGGGTGAAGTTTGCGACAGCGGGCATGCGCCCGGTGGATGCTCAATCGTCCTCGTCGCGACCGAGCACGTGGCTGAGCGCCAGCGGCATGTGCTCCTCGTCGCGACTCAGCCAGGGTTGTCCCGCGTGCCAGCCAGCGAGTTGCCAGCCACGCAGGCGATGGCAACGGTCGCGCTGGCGATCGAGCAGCAACAGGCCGCGCTGGTCCGCAAGCGGCAAGGCCAGCCAACGGCCATCGACCGAAAAATCGGCGCGCGGTTCCACGGCGACGAGCAGGCCGCCCTCCGCCAGTTCCACCGCTCCGTCGCGCCAACGCAGCTCGCCGCCCAGCGGATCGGCCGCGCCCTGCCCCAGCACGCGCCACGCGGGCGATTGCAGCTCGACGATGGTGTCCACCGGTCCGACCGGCGCCATCGCCAGTTCGGGCCACTCGGCGGTCGGTGCGTGTGAAGCCTCGCGCGGGCGTGCGCGGTCCAGCCAGCTCTCCAGTAGCACCAGCAGCGAGTAGCCGGCCAGCGTGGCCAGCAGGCCCCACAGCCAACCGAGCGCACTGGCGCTGAAGGCATGCAGGATCGCCAGCAACAGGCCGACCAGCCCCCAGCGAAGGCCGCGCCGCAGCAGCGCGCCAGACGGCCCGACGCGCCACAGCAGTGCGAACGCGCAGGCCAGCAGCAAGGGCAGCCCCAGCCACCACGGCAGGCAGGCCAGCAACAGCAACCACGCCAGCGCCGGCAGCCATGCCGGCCACCGGTGCCGCGGCACGGGTTCGCTCAGCCGCACCACACTCGCGCATTGCGGAACATGCGCATCCACGGCGAATCCTCGCCCCACGGCTCCGGGTGCCAGCTCATCTGCACGCTGCGGAACACACGCTCCGGGTGCGGCATCAGGATGGTCACGCGGCCGTCGGCGGCCGTGAAGCCGGCCAGGCCGCCAGGCGAACCGTTGGGGTTGAGCGGGAAGTGCTCGGTGGGCTTGCCGCGGTTGTCGACGAAGCGCACCGCGGCCTGCGCCTTGGACGGGCTGCAGGCGGAAGGGAAATGCACGCGGCCTTCGCCATGCGCCACCGCCACCGGGATGCGCGAACCGGCCATGCCCTTGAAGAACAGGCTGGGCGAATCGAGCAGCTCAAGCGTGGCCACGCGTGCCTCGTACTGCTCGGACACGTTGCGCAGGAACTTCGGCCAGTGCTGTGCGCCCGGGATGATGTCCTTCAGCTGGCCCAGCATCTGGCAGCCGTTGCACACGCCCAGCGCAAACTTCGTCGTATCGGCGAAGAACGCGGTGAACTCGGCGCGCAGGTAGTCGTTGTAGAGGATCGAGGTGGCCCAGCCGCGACCGGCCCCGAGCACGTCGCCATAGGAGAAGCCGCCGCACGCGGCAAGCCCGCGGAAGTCGACCAGCCTGACCCGTCCGCTGGCGAGATCGGACATGTGCACGTCCACCGCCTCGAAGCCGGCGCGGTCGAACGCGGCGGCCATTTCCACCTGGCCGTTGACGCCCTGCTCGCGCAGGATCGCCACGCGCGGACGCGTGCCCTTGGCGATCAGCGGCGCCGCGATGTCCTCGGCGGGATCGAAGGTGAGCCTGGGCGAGAGGCCCGGGTCGGCGTCGTCCAGTCGCCATTCCAGCTCGGCGTCGGCGCTGTGCGGGTTGTCGCGCAGGCGCTGCATGGCGTGGCTGGTCTCGTTCCAGGCACGGTACAACGTACCCCAGTTCCACTTGAACAGCGTTTCGCCGCCGGAGAAGAGCTTGATGCCGAGCTTTTCCTTGGGGCGGCCGATGCGGTAGGCCATGCCGGCGAGGTCGTGCTTCACCAGCAGTGCCTCGAAGGCTTCGCGGTTGGCCTTCGCCACCTGCAGCACCGCGCCGAGCTCCTCGTTGAACAGCGCGCGCAGCGCCGCATCGGCCCAGCCATCGAGGTGGATCTCCAGGCCGCAGTGGCCGGCGAAGGCCATTTCCAGCAGGGTGACGATGACGCCGCCGTCGGAACGGTCGTGGTAGGCCAGCAGCAGCCCGCCGCGGTTCGCTTCCTGCACCAGTTCGAACAGCGCGCGCAGGCGCCGGGCGTCGTCCAGGTCCGGCGGCACGCCGCCACTGCGGTTGAACACCTGGGTCAGCGCGGACGCACCGAGGCGGTCGCGGCCGGCGCCGAGGTCGAGCAGCCACAGATCGGTGTCGCCGTGGTCGAGCCGCAGCTGCGGGGTGAGCGTGCGGCGCACGTCGTCCACGCGGGCGAAGCCGGTGATCACCAGCGATACCGGCGCCACCGTGCGTTGCGGCGTGTCGCCGTCCGTCCACACCGTCTGCATGGACAGCGAGTCCTTGCCCACCGGGATGGAGATATCGAGTTCGGGGCAAAGCTCCATGCCGACCGCCTTCACCGCGTCGAACAGCGCGGCATCCTCGCCGGGATGGTTCACCGCAGCCATCCAGTTGGCCGACAGGCGGATATCGCCCAGGCTCTCGATGGGCGCGGCGGCGAGGTTGGTGATCGTCTCGCCTACTGCCAGCCGTGCGGCGTCGGCGCTGCCAAGCAGCGCCACCGGGGCGCGCTCGGCCATCGCCATCGCCTCGCCGCGGTAGCCGTCGAAATCGGCCAGGGTGACTGCGCAGTCGGCCACCGGCACCTGCCACGGGCCGACCATCGGGTCACGGTGGTTCAGCCCGCCTACGGTGCGATCGCCGATGGTGATCAGGAAGCTCTTGCTGCCCACGGTGGGCAGACGCAGCACGCGCAGCAGCGCCTCGTCCATGCCGATGCCGGTGAGGTCGGGCACCAGGTCCACGCGCGGCTTGATGCGCCTGGCGTCGCGATGCATGCGCGGCGGCTTGCCGAACAGCACGTCCATCGGCAGGTCGATCACGGCGAGGTCGCGGCGCGGGTCGGTGACGCGCAGCACGCGCTCGGCCGTGGCAACGCCGACCACCGCATAGGGGCAGCGTTCGCGCGCGCAGTAGGCCTCGAACTCCGGCAGGTTTTCCTGCGCGATGCCGAGCACGTAGCGCTCCTGCGACTCGTTGCTCCACACCTGCATCGGCGACAGCGAAGGATCGTCGCACGGCACCTTGGAGAGGTCGATCTCGCCGCCCACGCCGGCGTCGTTGAGCAACTCGGGAATCGCGTTGGACAGGCCGCCCGCACCCACGTCGTGGATGCTGACGATGGGGTTGTGCTCACCGCGCGCCCAGCAGGCGTCGATCACCTGCTGGCAGCGGCGCTCCATCTCGGCGTTGTCGCGTTGCACGGAGGCGAAATCCAGCTCGGCGCTGGAGGCGCCCGACGCCACCGAGGAGGCCGCGCCGCCGCCGAGGCCGATCAGCATCGCCGGGCCGCCCAGCACGATCACCGCATGTCCAGGCTGGATTTCCTGCTTCTGCACGTGGTCGTGGCGGATG
>JAJZET010000173.1 GCA_021805685.1 Pseudomonadota bacterium | reverse complement strand
AACGCCTGGCCCGGCACGGCATGGGCTTCCGTGGCGAGCCGCCGCGTGCGGTGCTGGAGCGTCTGCCATGAATGCCGTCGCCGAACGCCGCCGCGCGCCCGCGCTCGACGTCGCCGTGGTCGGCGGCGGCATGGTGGGCGCCGCCGCCGCGCTGGCCATGGCGAAAGCCGGGTTCGCCACCGCCCTGCTGGAGTCGCGTGCGCCGCAGCCGTGGAGTGCGGCCGACGAAGTCGATCTGCGCGTGGTTGGGCTGGCGCCATCGTCCATCGCATTGCTGGATGAGCTGGGTGTCTGGACGTCCATTCGCGATGCGCGCTCCGGCCCCTATGCGCACATGCACGTATGGGATGGCGAAAGCGGTGCAGCCATCGACTTCGATGCCGCGGCCGAAGGCCGCGACCTGCTCGGCCACATCGTCGAGAACAACCTGGTGCAATGGACGCTGTGGCAGGCGCTGGAAGCCGCCGGCGTGCGGCGCCTGTGCCCGGCCGAGGTGCGTGGCATCGATTCGCGCGAGGACCGGGTGACGCTGCAGCTGGCGGATGGCGAGAACCTGTCCGCGCGCCTGGTGGTGGCAGCCGACGGCGCGGCCTCGCCGCTGCGTGGCATGGCCGGCATCGCCACGCGCGGCCGCGACTACGCGCAACGCGCGGTGGTGGCGCACGTGGTTACCGAGCGGGCGCACGAGCGCACGGCGTGGCAGCGCTTCCTGCCCGCTGGCCCGCTGGCCCTGTTGCCGCTGGCGGACGGGCGAAGCTCGATCGTCTGGTCGCTGCCCGACGGCGAGGCGCAGCGCGTGCTGGCGCTGGACGATGCTGCCTTCATGCAGGCGCTGGGCGTCGCCAGCGATTTCCGCCTCGGCCGCGTCGTGTCCACCACGAAGCGCGCCGCTTTTCCGCTCCGGCTGCAACTGGCGGAGAGCTACCAGGCCGAGCGCCTGGTGTTGCTGGGCGACGCGGCACACGCCGTGCATCCGCTGGCCGGGCAGGGCGTGAACCTGGGGCTGCGCGACGTGACGGAGCTGCGCGGCGTGCTGGTCGAGGCGCGGACCGCCGGCCGTGATTTCGCCGCGCCGCACGTGCTGCGCCGCTATGCGCGCCGCCGACGCAGCGCCGACACGCTGGACGCGCGCGGCTTCGACGCGCTGGCGCGCATCTACGCGTGGCAGGCGCCGCCGCTGGTCGTCGCACGCGGGCTCGGCGTGCGCCTGCTCGATCGGTGGTCGCCGCTGAAGCGGCAGCTTGCGCGGCACGCCGCCGGACTTTGATGCCTTGGTCTTTGCGTTCGTCCGCGAATGCGGAAGTCGGACGGGCGGCCACCCTTGGCTGCACTTTCAGGCAAATGCGATCATTCCTGATCGCGAAGATCACCTGGGCGGTCATCCATGGCCGCACTCCTCAAAAACAACAGCCGCTTCCAGCCGGGTCTTGCTGCCAATCAGGTTCCATTTGAGGGAGGGTTCCGCCATGCGCCACATCCGTTGTCTCGTCGCATTCCTGCTCGCCGGTTTCGCCCTGGCCGCACACGCGAAGATGGTGCAGCGCCCGGTGGAATGGACGCAGGGCGGCACGCGCTTCCACAGCGTGCTGGTCTACGACGACGCCAGCAGCGAGAAGCGCCCCGGCCTGGTGATGGTGCCGAACTGGTATGGCATCAACGACGAGGCGATCAGGAAGGCGGAGATGATCGCGGGCAAGGACTACGTGATCCTGCTCACCGACATGTACGGCGCCACCGTGCGTCCGCAACTGGACAATGCCGCGCAGGCGCAGGCCGCGGTGAAGCCGTTGTATGCGAACCGTGCGTTGATGCGCGCGCGCATCAACGAGGCGCTGGCGCAGCTCAGGGCGCAGGCCAAGGATGCGCCGATCGACACGGCGAAGCTCGCCGCCATCGGCTTCTGCTTCGGTGGCGCGGCGGTGCTCGACCTCGCCCGCAGCGGCGCGGATGTCGCCGCCGTGGTGTCCTTCCACGGCGACCTTTCCACCGACGATCCTTCGATGGCCAGGCACATCAAGGCCAGCGTGCTGGCGATGAACGGCGCCGACGACACCTGGACGATGAAGGACGCCGACAAGTTCATGGACGAGATGCGCCAGAGCCCCGCCGACTGGCAGTTCGTGGTGCTTGGCCACGCGGTGCACTGCTTCACCGAGGTCGGCGAGAACTCACCGGGCTGCAAATACGACGCGAAGGCGGCGGCGCGTTCGTATCGCCTGATGCATGCGTGGCTGGACGAGGCGTTCGCCGGGCGGCGCTGAGTGCGTCGCGGGGTAGCTGCAAGTCCATCGGCGGGCCGGGACGCTGGCAGCTGCCAGGGGTTCTTCGCAGGCGGGCCTTGCGGCGGAAGCAGAAGGTGGTGGCGGGAATCCGCGCCTCACTCGACAGCGGAGCAGGCCGTCATGCGCGTGCGAACAACGAACGGAACGCTTCCGCCACGCGCTCGATGCCCTGGTCGTCCACGTCCAGGTGCGTGACCAGCCGCAGCGTGGGCAGGTAGCCGATGCTGATGCGGATGCCGGCGGCGCGCAGGTGGGCGTCGAGCGCCTGCAGCCGTTCGACCGGTACGTCGACGAACACCATGTTGGTGTGCTGGCCGAGCAGGGCGACGCCGGCGATTTCGCGCAGGCGGCCGGCGAGAGAGGCCGCGCGGCGGTGGTCGTCGGCCAGACGCGCCACGTGATGGTCGAGGGCGTACAGGCCGGCGGCGGCGAGGATGCCGGCCTGGCGCCAGCCGCCGCCGGCGACCTTGCGCCAGCGCCGCGCCTTCTCGATCAGGGGCGCGGAGCCGACCAGCACCGAGCCCACCGGCGCGCCCAATCCCTTCGACAGGCACACCGACACGCTGTCGAAATGCTGCGCGATGGTGCGCGCCGATACGCCGCCCGCGACTGCGGCGTTGTAGAGGCGGGCGCCGTCCAGGTGCAGCGCAAGGCCGTGCTGGCGGGCGAAGTCGTGCGCCGCGCGCAGGTAGTCCTGCGGCAGCACGCGGCCGTGCCAGGTGTTCTCCAGCGCCAGCAGGCGGGTGCGCGCGAAGTGCGGGTCGATCGGCTTGACCGCTGCGGCAAGGCGCTCCAGCGGCAGCGTGCCGTCCGCGTCCTGCACGATCGGCTGCGGCTGGATCGAGCCCAGCACCGCGGCGCCGCCACCTTCGAACTTGTAGGTGTGCGCATCCATGCCGACCAGGTACTCGTCGCCGCGTTCGCAATGGCTCATCAGCGCGAGCAGGTTGCTCTGCGTGCCGCTGGGCACGAACAGCGCGGCCTCGAAACCGAGCTCGTCGGCGAGGCGCCGCTGCAGCGCGTCGACGGTGGGGTCCTCGCCGTAGACGTCGTCGCCAACGTCGGCATCGAGCATCGCGGCGCGCATCGCCGGTGTCGGACGGGTGACGGTGTCGCTGCGCAGGTCGACCAGGTTCATTGCGGGAATTCCTCGCGGTCCGGGCCCGATTTCGTCAGGCGTGCTTGCGGAAGTGCAGCCACGCCACCAGCGCCAGCAGCGTGGCGGGCAGCAGGTTGGCAGGTAGCGGCGGCATGCCGTAGACAGTACCGAAATTGATCATTGCCTTCTGCAGGAAATACCAGGCGATCGCCAGCAGCATGCCGATGAAGATGCGTTTGCCGAGGCCGCCCGAACGCATGGTGCCGAACGCGAACGGCATCGCGCACAGCACCAGCACCAGCACGTTGGGCGCGTACAGGGCGCGCGTCCAGAACGCCACCGCGTAGACGCCGGGGCTTTCGCCGTTGCTTTCCAGGTAGCGCATGTTGCGGTGCAGGTCGCGCATCGACAGGTACTGCGGCTGGATCACCGACTGCGCCAGCACCTGCGGATTGAGGCTGGACCGCCATTGCTCGCGGGCCGCCGTGCCGGCGTGCACGCCGTTGTCGTCCAGCGTGGTGCTGCGCACGTCGTGCAGCACCCACGTGCGGCCGTCGTGGTCGGCGGTCCTGGCCCGGTCGAGGCGGCTGAGCTGGCCTTCGCGGGTCAACGTGAACACGCGCACGTCGGCAAGCTGCACGGTGTCGTGGTCGCCGGTGTTGCGCACCAGGGTGCCGCGCGCGTTGATGATGCGGCCGCCGTCACGCGCCCACAGGCCGCTGCCGGTGGTGCCGAGATTGCCGGACTGCAGGCGCAGCTGCATGGTCTGCGCGAGCTGGTCGCCCCAGGGGGCGGCGGTTTCGCCGAGGATCACCACGCCCACGATCAGCACGGCGACCACGCCGGTGGCCGAGGTGGCGATGCGCAGTCGCGACATGCCCGAAGCGCGCAGCGCGGTGAGCTCGCCGGTGGCGGCCAGGCCGCCCAGGCCGAGCAGGCCGCCGATCAGCGCCGCGAAGCCGAACATTTCGTAGGCGCGCCGCGGGGTGGTCACCAGGATGAATATCGCTGCGTCGGCGAGCGTGTAGCCGTTCCTGCCGACCTTGCCGAGCTGGCCCAGGAAATGGGTCACCGCGTCGAAACCGGTAAGCACCAGCCACACGCCGACCAGCGAGCCGAGCACGCTGGTCGCCACCAGCTTGTCGACGCGCCGGATCGCCAGCGTCATGCAGGCTGCGCCTTGTCGTTGCGGGGCCTGACGTCGCGCGATCGGCGTGGCGCGTACTGCTTGCGCCACAGCCAGGCGACGATCGCCAGCATCGCCACGTGCAGTAGCCACATCCCGGTCTGGTGGTGCCAGTGGCCCTTGCCGAGCTGCGCGCGGCCCAGCGCAAGCAGCAGGTAGTACAGGTAGAAGCTCGCCATGGCGAGCATCAGGCGGCCATAGCGCGCTTCGCGCGGACTTTGCCGCGAGAGCGGCAAGGCCAGCATCAGCATCACCAGCGTCAGCGCCGGTGCGTTCGCACGCCATGCGAGCTCGGCGCGCGCGTCCGGCGTTTCGGTGCGCAGCAGCTGCGGCGTGGTCATGCTCTCGGCGGGGTCGTTGTCGCTGCTGTTGTCCGTCACCTCGGACAAGGCGCTGTCGTTGCGCTGGTACTGCATGCGCCGCCAGTTGTCGCCGCCCAGCGGGATGTCGTACTGCCAGCCGTCGCGGAAGGAAATGAAGCGGTTGCCGCCGTTGCTTTCCTGGTACAGCTCGCCGCTGCTGGCGGTGACCAGTTTCACGTGCTGGGTGCCGTCCTTGTTGCTGCGCTGGGTGGCCACGAAGCTGCGGCCGAGCTTGCTGCCGTCCTGGCTCAGCGCGTCGGTGAAGATGATGCCGCCCTTGCCGGGCAGTTCGGTGAAGCGGCCGGCGTCGAGGCCGGCCGCGATCACCGAGCGGTTGGCCGCGGCCACCAGCGCGTCGCTGGTGCGGGCCGCCCACGGTCCGAGCCACAGGGAGACGATGGCAGTGAGCAGGACCAGCACCAGCGCGAGGATGGCCGTCGGCCGCAGCAGTCCCTTCGGACCCATGCCGGAGGACATCAGCACGTGCATCTCGCTCTCGCGATACATCCGGCCCAGCGCCATCAGCACGCCGATCATGCTGGCCAGCGGCAGCATGTTGGTGAGGCCCTCCAGCGTGCGCAGGCCCAGCACCTGGAACATTACGCTGGCCGGAAAACTCCCCTTGGCTACCTGCTGCAGCACGCCGGCGAACGCGGTGCCGGCGACGATCACCATCAGCACCACCACGGTGGCGGCCACGGTCTGCGCCAGCTCGCGCAGGAAATAGCGGTCGAGAATGCTCAGCATGCGATAAACTTGAGGGCTTCCGTCAACGCCGACAGGCGTCGGCGAATCGCCAGTCTAGCCGGTTCGCCACCCGTCGCGCCCTCGCAGGATCGTGCCATGCCTCTCCAGTTCAGCCTTGCCGCCGCCGCTCCCGAAACCGCCGACACCGCCTGCGTCGTGGTAGGCGTCTACGAACAGGGCGTGCTGACCAGCGCCGCTGCCCGCGTGGACGGCGCCACCGGCGGCGCGATCAAGCGCCAGGTGGAAAGCGGCGACATCAGCGGCAAGGCCGGCAGCAGCGCCGTGCTGTATGCGCCGGCCGGCATCGCCGCCAAGCGCGTGCTGGTGATGGGCCTCGGGACGCAGAAGGGCTTCGACGCGGCGCGCTACCAGAAGGTGGCCGTCGAGGCCGCGCGTGCGCTGGGCAAGCTGCCGCTCACCGAAGCGGTGTCGTACCTCGCCGAGGTGGACGTGCCGGGGCGCGACGCCGCCTGGCGCGTGCGCACCGCCGCGCTGGCCGCCGACCACGCCGCCTATCGTTATACCGCCACCTTCAAGCCGCGCGACAAGGCCGCGACGCCGGAGCTGGCCGGCATCGCGCTGGTGGCCGGCGCCGACGCGCAGGCCGGGCTCGACCAGGCCGTCGCCATCGCCGAAGGCGTGCGCTTCGCCCGCGAGCTGGCCAACCTGCCGCCGAACATCTGCAACCCGGCGTACATCGCCGCGCAGGCGCAGGCCTTCGCCGATGCGCACGACCAGGTTTCCTGCCGGGTGCTCGACCACCTCGAGATGGAGAAGCTGGGCTTCGGCTCGCTGCTCGCGGTGGGCCGCGGCTCGGCCAACAAGCCCAAGCTCGTCGCGCTCGAATACAAGGGCGGCGACGATGGCGCGGCGCCCTATGCCTTCGTCGGCAAGGGCATCACCTTCGACACCGGCGGCATCAGCCTCAAGCCTGGCCCGGGCATGGAGGAAATGAAGTACGACATGGGCGGCGCGGCCGGTGTGCTGGGCGCCTTCGTGGCAGCGGTGAAGATGGGCCTGCGGCAGAATCTCGTCTGCGTGGTGCCCGCGGCCGAGAACATGCCCGACGGCGACAGCTACCGCCCCGGCGACGTGCTCACCAGCCTCTCCGGGCTCACCATCGAAGTGCTCAACACCGACGCCGAGGGTCGCCTGATCCTGTGCGACGCGCTCACCTGGACCGCGCAGACCTTCAAGCCGCAGGCCATCGTGGATGCCGCCACGCTTACCGGCGCCTGCGTGATCGCGCTGGGCAAGCATGCCAGCGGCCTGTTCAGCAAACACGACGATCTTGCCAACGAGCTGCTGGCCGCGGGCGAGCACACGCTGGACCGCGCATGGCGCATGCCGCTGTGGGACGACTACCAGGTGCAGCTCGATTCCGGCTTTGCCGACGTCGCCAACATCGGCGGCAAGAGCGCCGGTGCGATCACCGCCGCCTGCTTCCTGTCGCGCTTCGCCGAAGGCCAGCGCTGGGCGCACCTCGACATCGCCGGCACCGCGTGGGACGAAGGCCGCAAGGGCATGGCTACCGGCCGCCCGGTGGCCTTGCTGGCGCAGTGGCTGATCGACCGCGCCGGCTGACCGGCGCGGCGGACCCCGGAAACCTGCCGCCATGCCGCGCGCCGACTTCTACCTGATCGACAAGCCGCGCTTCCGCGAGCAGCCGCTGCTGCTGGTGTGCGAGCTAGCCAGGCGCGCGTTCGCGGCGCAGCAGCCCACGCTGATCCTGGCCCGCGACCACGGGCAGGCCGAGGCGATCGACGAGTGGCTGTGGGCCTTCGACGAGGACGCCTTCATCCCGCACCAGCTGGCCGGGGATGACGACGACGCGGGCACCGCCGTGCTGATCGTGCCGCCCGGCGTGGACACGCCGGACCGGCCGCTAGTGATCAACCTGCGCGAGGACTGCGCCGGCGGGGATTTCCAGCGCGTGCTGGAAGTGGTGCCCGCCGACGAGGCCGAGCGCACCGGATCGCGCGAGCGCTGGAGCGAGTACAAGCGGCGCGGCTTCGAATTGTCGAAGCACGACATGTAGGCCTGGCGCCGTCAGAGCGCGCTTTCCATCGATGACGCCGGCACGTCCTGCTCCGGGCCCCGGAGCACCGCGGCCAGCGTCGTCGCCAATTGCTCGCCGCTGAGCGGCTTGCGCAGGAAGCCATCCATGCCCGCCGCCCGCGCGCGTGCCTCGTCGTCTTCGCTTGTGCGCGCGGTCACCGCCACGATCGGCAGGCGTCGATCCGTGTCGCGCTCGCGCTGGCGGATCAGCCGCGCGATCTGGAAGCCGTCCACGCCGGGCAGTTCGAGGTCGAGCAGCACGGCGTCGTAGCGATTGCGTTCCAGCTCGGCCAGCGCCAGCAGGCCGTTGCCCATGTGGCAGGTCGAGTGCCCCTGCTGTTGCAGCAGACCCGAGACGACGGCGGCGACGATGGCATCGTCTTCCACCAGCAGCAGGCGTAGCGGGCGGCTGCTGTTCGGCCTGGGCACGGCGTCGTCGGAGGCGTCGAGCGCCTCGATCAGCGGCAGCCGCACCGTGAACGTGCTGCCGTGCCCCAGTTGCGATTGCAGCGTGATGCTGCCGCCCATCATCTCCACCAGTTCGCGGCAGATCGCCAGGCCCAGGCCGCTGCCGCTGCGGCGCTGCGGGCTGTCCTCCTGCTCGAAGCGCTGGAACAGGCGCGCGAGGCTGCGCTGGGGGATGCCGGGCCCGGTGTCGCTGACGCTGAACAGCAGGTCGTTGCCGCGGCGCGAGACACGCAGCGCCACGTGGCCGCGTTCGGTGAACTTCAGCGCGTTGTTGGCGAGGTTGAGCAGCACCTGCTTGATGCGCATGGCGTCGCCGAGTGCCCGCGCGGGCAGGTCGTCGGCGATCTCCACCTCGAAGCGCAGGCCCTTGCCCCACGCCACTCCCTGCTCCAGCTGGGCCACGTCCGCCACCAGCTGGCGCGGATCGTAGGGCTCCAGCTCCAGTTCCAGCCGGCCGGAATCGATCCGCACCAGGTCGAGCGCGTCGTTCAGCAGCTTCATCAGCATGCCGCCGGAGCGCTGCATGGCGCGGGTGTAGTCGCGCTGGCGCGCATCCAGCGGCGTGTTGAGCAGCAGCTCGGCCATGCCCATCACGCCGGTCATCGGCGTGCGGATCTCGTGGCTGAGCGTGGCGAGGAACTGGGTCTTGGCCGAGCTGGCCTGCTCCGCCAGCGAGCGCCGCTGCTCGATCAGTTCGACATGGTGGCGCTGCGCCAGGCGGCGGCGCCACTCCAGCAACAGCAGGCTGATCGCGGAGACCAGCGCCAGGGCGTACAGCAACCACGCCCACCAGCGCAGCCAGGGCGGTGCCTCGACGTGGATGCGCAACGGTTGCGCGAGGTGCGTCCACACGCCCTCGGCGCCGGTGGCCATCACGTCGAGCGTGTAGTCGCCGCTGCCCAGGCCGGAGAGGTCGCGCTCGCCCTGGTTGCCGACGTCCACCCAGCCGGGATCGAAGCCGTGCAGGTAGAAGCGGTAGCGGTTGTCCGCGGGGGCGAGATAGGAGAACACGCGTGCCTGCACGTCCAGCTGACGGTCGCGCCAGCCCACGTCCACCACGCCGCCGTCGACGGGCAGCGTTCGCCGCTTGCCTTTCCTGCGCACGCTGATGCCGCTGATCACCAGTGGCGGCGGCGCCTTGAACGCGCCGATGTGGTCCGGATCGAACGCCTCCACGCCACCCAGCGTGGCGGCGTACAGGTAGCCGTTGGGCATCAGCGCGTAGCCGCGCGAAAACTCGCTGCTGAACAGCCCGTCCTGCAGTCCGAAGGAGCGGGCGCCGGTCGCCGGGTCGTAACGCCACAGCCCGTCATGGCCGAATACCCAGACGCGACCCTCCGCATCCACCCGCAGGTCCACCACATTGATCGACGGCCAGCCCTGCGCCGGACCCACGGTGCGGTCGCGCGCCAGCGCGTTGCCCTCAATGCGGTAATGCGTGAGGCCGTTGATGTTGGCGGTCCACATCCCGTCCACGGCGAAGGCGAAGGCATCCACGCTCTTTCCCGGGGTTGCGCCCGGCGCCATCACGAAGCGTCGGTGCGCCTCGTCCAGCTCCATCATGCCGCCGTCGCTGGCATACCAGAACACGCCGTCGCGCAGAGTCATCTGGCTGCCCCAGCGCACCTTCTCGTTGGGCTCGTCCATCGGCATTGCCGCGACCGCCAGGGTGTCCGGGTCGATGCGGAACAGGCCCTCGCCGAAGGTGCGCGCATACATCACCCCGTCCGGCCCCGGCTCCACTTCCAGCGGGTGCCGCATGCCGGTGCCATGCGCATCGACCCGCCTGCAGCGACGATGCGCGATGTTGCACACGGCGATGTGGCCCTGCAGCACCACCCACAGGCGGCCGCGCGTGTCCTGGGTCAGCCCGACCACGTCGCCGTCGAGGTTGGAGAAGAACGGCTCCGCCTTGCCGCTGGCCGGATCGAGCCGGTCCACCCGGCCGTCGCGCTCGCCCACCCACACGTGCAGCCCGTCCTTGTCGCGCGCCATGGTGGTGGCGATCGAGTCGCGCAGGCTGGACGGGTCGTCGGGGATGTGGGTGAACCGGCTGAAGCTGTCCCAGCCGGGCGCAAGGTAGCCCACGCCGCCGTCGAACAGCGCCACCCACAGGCCGCCGGAGCGATCGACCAGCATCTGCCACACCCAGGTGCCGGGCAGGTCGCCATCGAGCACCGGATGGTTGCTGACCGCCATCATCGGAGCGCCGGGACGCGGCTGCATGAACAGCCCGCGCTGCGTGCCCACCCACAGTCGGCCGGCCTGGTCGCGCACGCTGTCCATCACGTTGGTGGTGGGGATGGCGGTGCCGCCGAAGCGCCGCGCCAAGCCGTCCGGGCCGACCACCATCAGGCCGTGGTCGGTGGCGATGCGTACTTCGTCGCCATCGCTGTCGATGCGCCAGGCCGACATCGAATCATGGGGGTCGGCCGCCAGCACGGGGTGCCACCGGCCCTGCGCATCGCGGCGGAACACGCCGAAGTCGCAGCCCATCCACAATTGTCCGTGCGCATCCACGTGCAGTGCACCCACCAGGCCGAAGCTCCTGGCCTTGCCGCCGGGCGGCCGGTAGGACACGTGGTCGAAGCCGTGGCCGTCCGGCCGCAGGCGGTCCAGCCCGTTACCGGTGCCTACCCAGATCGTCCCGTCCGGCGTCTGTGCGATCGACCAGACGCGGATGCTGGACAGGCTGGACGGGTCGGCCGGATCGTGCCCCCAGTGCACGAACTTGCCGGTGCTCGCGTCGTAGCGGTTCAGTCCGGCGTTGAGGCCGCCGGCCCAGAGGCGATCCTGGTTGTCCAGCATCAGCGTGGCGATGCCGTTGTCGTACAGCGAGCCGGGGTCGCCCGCCACGTGGCGGAACACCTTGAAGCGCACGCCGTCGAAACGCGCGATGCCCCCTTTGGTGCCGAACCAGATCGCCCCGTCGCGATCCTGGACCACCGCGTAGACGCTGGAGCTGGGCAGGCCGTCGGCGACGCCGTAGCGGCGGAATTGCGGCGTGATCAGGGGCGGGGGCGCCGTCTCGGCCTGCACCGGCGCGGCCGTCGCGAGCGACGATGAGGGCGCCACGGCGAGCAGCAGGCCGAGCAAGCCTGCGAACCCCAACGACCTGCACCCCATTGTCGCCCCCATGCATGGCGTGCCCCGGGTGGGTGCGGCGAATCCGCGCCACCCGCAACGCAACAGGTTCGAATCATGCCAAAACAGGGCCGGGGAAGCGAACGCAGCGTTCCCTTCCAGCGGCTGGCGCGCGTGTCGGCAATCGGCCAGACTTCGGCCCATGTCCCTGTCGCATCACGCCCGCTGGTTGTCGCTGCTGCTGCCACTGGCCATGTACGCCACGGCCGTGCGGGCAGCGACGCACACGTACCGCTACGACACCGTGCACAGCCAGATCGTCTTCAGCATCGACCACGACGGCTATTCGCGTCCGTTCGGACGGCTGCACATCGTCCGCGGCTGGCTACGCCTGGACAAGGACGACTGGAGCCATGCCAGCACCGAGCTCGACATCGACCTGGCCGGCGTGGACATGGGTGATGCCGACTGGGACAAGGCGGTCTGCGGGCGTGTCCTGCTGGATTGTGCCGTGTACCGCGAGGCCCATTTCGTCAGTCGTTCGGTGCAACGCACCGACGCCAGCCACGGCGTACTGCACGGCACGCTCACCCTGCACGGCGTGAGCCGCCCGCTCGATATCCCGTTCCGCCTCAACCGCGTGGCCCGCACGCTGTACGGCCTGCACACCGTCGCCGGTTTCTCGGCCACCGCCAGCCTCGACCGCACCGATTTCGGCATCACCGCCTTTCCCGACTCGATCGGCCACGACGTGTCCGTGTGGATGGAACTCGAGGCCATCCGCGACGATCATTCCTCCACCCAGGCTCCCGTTACCCGCGCCGCCAAGGAATCTCCATGAAGCTACGCAGCGGCCCCGGACACTGGGGCACCATCGCCAAATCGTTCCACTGGATCGTGGCACTGGGCATCCTCGGCAACGGGGTGTTCGGCCTGTGCATGGACCTGGCCAGCAATCCGATGCAGAAGATCAATTGGCTGGCGCTGCACAAGTCGATCGGCCTGACCGTGCTGGCGTTGATGCTGCTGCGGCTGGCCTGGCGCATGGGCGATGGGCGCCCGCGCGAAGCGCCCGCGCCGGCGTGGCAGCAACTCGCCGCGCGCGCCACCCATGCGCTGCTCTACCTGCTCGCACTGGCGCTGCCGCTCTCCGGCTGGTGGTTCAACTCGGTGGCCGGCAAGCCGCTGCAGTGGTTCAAGCAGTTCAACCTGCCCGGCATCGCCGCGAAGAACGACGCGCTGCGCCACGTCGCGCATGCGGTGCACGAATACCTGTTCTGGTTCCTGGTACTGGTGCTGGTGGCGCACGTCGGCGCCGCGCTGAAGCACCACGTGTTCGACCGGGACAATGTCCTCAGGCGCATGCTGCCGTTCGGCAAGCTGCGCGGCGAATAAGGAGCGATGCCGATGAAAACCACGACCCGTCTCACCGCTGGCGTACTGCTCGCGTTGGCCTTGTCCGGCGCCGCGTCCGCCGCCGACTACGCCGTGCAGCCGGCCAGCACGCTGGGCTTCACTGGCAGCTTCCAGGGCGCCAGCTTCGATGGAAGCTTCAGGCAGTGGCACGCCGCGATCAGTTACGACGCGGCGCATCTCGCCCAGTCGAAGTTCGACGTCGATGTGACCATGGCCAGTGTCGCGGTGAGCGACAAGGACCAGCAGGGCGCCTTGCCCGGCAAGGATTTCTTCGACGTGGCGCAGTACCCCGTCGCGCATTTCGTCACCACCGGTTTCCGCAATGTCGGCGGCAAGGTGGTTGCCGACGGCCAGCTCACCCTGCGCGGCACGACCAGGCCGGTGAGCCTTGCGGTGGACTTCAAGCCGCAGGGCAGGAACGCCACGCTGGACGTCAGCGGCTCGCTCAAGCGCCTCGACTTCGGCGTGGGCGGCGGCGACTACGCCGATACCTCGGTGATCGGTGCGGACGTCAAGGTGCACGCGCACCTGCTGCTGGTGGCGAAGTAGGCGGTCAGCGCGCGGCGGCGAGGAATGCCCGCACCGCCGCCGCATCGAACGGCCAGTCCAGTTCGCGGCCGTCGCGGATGTCACGCAACACCGGCACGCGCGTGCCGTAGCGCGCTTCCAGTCCTGGCGAATCGTCCACCCAGGCGCTCTCGAATTCCGGCGACTGCGCCTCGGCCATCACGGCGAGCGCCATGTCGCAGAGGTGGCAGTAGTCGCGCTGGTAGAGGATGAGGCTTGGCATGCGCCTGCGAATGGATCGGGTGCCCGCGTAGAATAGCGGCTTCCCTTTTCCATGCGCAGCGCACCATGGCCGTCAGCGTCTTCGACCTGTTCAAGATCGGCATCGGGCCGTCCTCCTCGCACACGGTGGGACCGATGCGCGCCTCGGCGCGCTTTGCCGAGCGCTGGCTGGAGGAAAAGGGCGTGCTGGGCCGCGTGACCCGGGTGCGCGCCGAGCTGTACGGTTCGCTGGCGATGACCGGCCGCGGCCACGGCACCGACAAGGCGGTGCTGCTGGGCTTCGAAGGGCAGCACCCCGACACGGTCGACCCCGATGCCATCGCCGGCATCCTGGAACGCATTCGCGGCAGCGGTCGCATCCGCCTGCTCGACAAGCACGAGATCGCCTTCGACGAGAAGGCCGACCTGGTGTTCAACAAGCGCCAGAAGCTGCCGTTCCACACCAACGGCATGCGCTTCTCCGCCTACGACGCGGACGGCAACGAACTGGCCACGCGCGACTACTATTCGGTCGGCGGCGGTTTCGTGGTGAACACCGACGAGGCGGCCGAGGACCGCATCGTCGCCGACACCACCGAGCAGCCCTACCCGTTCACTACCGGCGAACAGCTGCTGGCGCACTGCGAAAAGCACGGCCTGACCATCGCCCGGCTGATGCTGGCGAACGAGGGCGTCTGGCGCCCCGAGGCCGAGACCCGCGCCGGCCTGCTGACGATCTGGCAAGCCATGCAGGACTGCGTGACCCGCGGCCTGCGCTCGCCCGGCACCCTGCCCGGCGGATTGCACGTGGTGCGCCGCGCGCCAGCGATGGCGGACGAACTGCGTAACCAGCCCGAGGCTTCGCTGCGCGACCC
>JAJZET010000258.1 GCA_021805685.1 Pseudomonadota bacterium | reverse complement strand
CGGTATCCAGCCGCGCATAGCTGCGGAGCGTGCTGTCCGAACCGATCGTCTGGTTGAAGCGCGCGCCCGGCTTCATGTCCGGATCGGCGGAGTAGAACTGCACGGTGCCGCCGAGATTGGTGTTCGACGGCGTGCCCAGCGCACCGGCACCCTGCGCCAGCTGCACCGAGGCGAGGTTGTCCGAGCTGATCGCGCGGGTCACCTGCAGGCCGTTGCTCACGCCGTAGGACATGTTGCCCAACGGGATGCCATCGAGCGTGAAGCCGAGGCGGCTCTGGTCGAAGCCGTGCAGGCTGATCGCCGTGGACCATTCGTACGCGCCCCACGGATCGGACGACTGGAAGTTCACGCCGGGCAGCTCGTTGAGCACCTTCAGCGCGCTGGTACCCGGCGCGACCGCCTCGATGTCCTTGCGGCCGATGGTCTGGATCTGGCGCGTCTCGCCGGTCGCCACCACCGATACCGCGGTCAGCGCGGTGGCATGGTCCTTGGACGGCGCGGCGGCCGGGGCAGGCGCGGCGGGTGCAGCGTCGGTCGCCGCGGCGACATTCCCGTGCAGGGTCGCAAGGATGGCCAGGGCGAGGCCCGACAGTTGGAGCGAAGTACGGCGGTTGAACATGCGCAGGCATCCTTCGCGGCGCGTCTCGCGAGGACGCCGCTTGTGGCGATGAGGGATTCGACGACCGTCGACGACGGCCTGCGCTATGGTGGATCCGCTTTGTGAAAATTCGCCTACAGCCAGATGAAGGCCAGGCGAGCGACGTGACACCGGCCTGTCCGACACGCGATCCCCGCGCATCGGCCAGCCACGGTGCCGCACGAAGCGGGCGGCACCGGTCGGGACCCGTGGTACGCCGCTGGAGAACTACTTGCCGCGCTTCGCCGTCGCCGCAAGCTTGCGCGGCCTGGGCAGCGGCATCAACGCGGCGGTCTCGACCAGCAGGCGGCGGATCGCATCCGCGTCGTCCAGCAGCTCGTCGGCGACCGGGTAGTCCTTGGCGCCGGGATACGGCGGGCGCCGCGGCAGCTTCGGCGCAAGCGTCGCCGCCGCGGTGGAAGGCTTCACGAACAGGCTGTTGTCACAGGCAAAGGCGACCACCTTGCCGTCCACGTACAGCGCGTACTCGCCAAACATCTTCTTGTGCGAGAGCCGGTCGTCCAGCGCGGCCTGCCCAGTCACGTAATCGATGAAGTCACGGTCGGTGGCCATGCGCGCATCACTCCACTCAGGTTCGAATCGTGTCGGGCGTCGTGATGTTCAGTGCGCCAGCACTACCAGAAGCAGGCCGAGCAGGCCGGGCAACGCCTGCACGTACAGAATCTTGCGACTCGCCGTGGCGGCGCCGTAGACGCCGGCCACGACGACGCACGACAGGAAGAACACCTTGAATCCGTGACCCGCCGGCCCCTGGAACGCGCCCCACAGCAGGCCAGCGGCGATGAAGCCGTTGTACAGGCCCTGGTTCGCCGCCAGCACCCTGGTGGCCGCCGCGCGCTCCTTCGACTGGCCGAATGCCTTCAACCCCGCCGGCTTGTCCCAGAGGAACATCTCCAGCACCAGGAAATAACCGTGCAGCAAGGCCACCAGCACCACCACGATCTCAGCGAGTGTTTCCAACATGGTCGTGCCTTCGAGTGGTGGGTGGCGAATGCAGGATGACCGCGGACAGGTCCGCGCGTCCCGGATGCCGCAGCTCGGCGAGGCACGATCTTCTCATGCGCGCGGTTCGGCGCAAGAGCGGCCGAGCACGGCCTCGACCTCGCGTTGCACCTCGTTGACGAGGCTGGCCAGCGCGGGCCTGTCACCGTACATGTCCAGCTCCCTCGTTGCGATCAAGCCCATCGAGAACGGCCCCGGACGCTCCTCGCACGGCAGGCCGGACGCAAACGCCACGCACCAACGCAGTTGACGGGCGATGCTTTGCGCGGGAGCCCAACCGGCGGCCTCCATGGGCTCGATCTGCTCCAGCGCCGATCTGGCTTTCGCGGACAAGTGGGGATGCATGGTCTGGCGCTCGATGCGGGCGACGTGCGTCGACGCGACCTTAGCGCTTCATATCCGGCAAGGCCATCCTCGGGTCCGGTTGCGGCAACGAACGGTGCGACTGAATGCTTGGAGCGCAGCACAACACACCGTTTTGGGGGCCGCATCACGCCGCCGCATCGACATGGCCACGCTAAACTGCGCCGATGGCTTCCTCCAAGCGCAAGCGCCAGCGGCGCAAACCTGGCTCATCGTCTTCGCCCCGCGCTGCGAAGGTGCCGACGGTTGCCGTCGTGCGCCCCGCCGACAGCTCGACCCGCGCCTACGGTGCGCTCGACTGGCTGCTGCGCAGGCTGCCGCCGCGCCATCGCGACAAGGTGCGGGACTATCTCGTGCTCACCCGCATGGACCGGCCGATCGGCGCGCTGCTGCTGCTGTGGCCGACCTGGTGGGCGCTGTGGCTGGCGGCCGGCGACTGGCCGCCACTGAAGCCGCTGGCGATCTTCACGCTGGGCGTGTTCGCGATGCGCGCGGCAGGCTGCGCGATCAACGACTTCGCCGACCGCAAGCTCGATCCGCAGGTGGCGCGCACCGCCGGACGCCCCATCGCCAGCGGGCGGGTGACGCCGCGGGAGGCGCTGGCCGTGTTCGGCGCACTGCTTGCGTTCGCCTTCGTGCTGGTGCTGTTCACCAACCGGCTCACCATCGAGCTCTCCTTCGCTGGCGCGGCACTGGCGGCCATCTATCCGTTCACCAAGCGCTGGACCTACCTGCCGCAGGTGGTGCTGGGCGCAGCGTTCGGCTGGGCCATCCCGATGGCGTTCGCCGCGGTGGCAGGCGCCGTGCCACCGCTGGGCTGGCTGCTGTTCATCGCCAACATCCTGTGGTCGGTGGTGTACGACACCGAGTATGCGATGGTGGACCGCGAGGACGACCTCAAGGCCGGCGCGAAATCCACCGCCATCCTGTTCGGCGATGCCGACTTGCCGATCCTCGGCGTGCTGATGGCCACGCTGCTGCTGGCGATGGCGTTCGTGGGCCGGCGTGCGCAACTCGGCTGGCCCTACTGGCTGAGCCTGCTGGTGGCTACGGGATTGTTCGCGTACCAGCTTTGGTTGATCCGCGCGCGCGAACGCGACCGTTGCCTTGCCGCCTTCCGCCACAACAACTGGTGGGGCCTGTCGATATGGATCGGTATCGTGTTGGCGTTGGCAGTGAAATAAGCGCCGCATCGGCGCACGCGATCGCAGCGGCGACAGGACTGATCGTTCAGAAGCGGCGGTACTGCAATGCCTCGGCGAGATGCTCGCGCTCCAGCATGGCCGCGCCGCCGTCGATGTCGGCAATGGTACGCGCCACGCGCAGTACGCGATGGTAGGCGCGCGCGGACAGGCCGAGCTTTTCCAGCGCCTGCTCGTACCAGCGACGCTCCGCCGAACCCAGTGCGCAGTCGCGCTCCAACTCGCGGTGGTTGATCTCCGCATTC
>JAJZET010000218.1 GCA_021805685.1 Pseudomonadota bacterium | reverse complement strand
GATCTCGGCGCTTCGTGCGCCGCGACATGGCCGGGTCGGCGCATCGCCTACAATGTGAGGTTTCGGAGAGTCACCATGTCCCCACTCGATTCCGCCGGCGCACGCTTCCGCGCCGCTCTTGCCGAAGAACAGCCGCTGCAGGTGATCGGCGCGATCACTGCCTACGCCGGCCTGATGGCCAAGCGCGTCGGCTACAAGGCGCTCTACCTGTCCGGCGGCGGCGTGGCCGCCAATTCGCTGGGCATGCCGGACCTCGGCATCAGCACGATGGAAGACGTGCTGATCGACGCACGCCGCATCGTCGACGCCACCGGGCTGCCGCTGCTGGTCGACATCGATACCGGCTGGGGCGGGGCGTTCAACATCGCGCGCACGATCCGTTCGTTCGAGCGCATCGGCGTGGCCGCGGTACACATGGAGGACCAGGTCGGGCAGAAGCGCTGTGGCCATCGTCCTGGCAAGGAAGTGGTGCCGAAGGAGGAGATGGTCGACCGCGTGAAGGCGGCGGTGGACGCGCGCACCGACCCGGGCTTCGTGATCATGGCGCGTACCGACGCGGCGGCGGTGGAAGGCATCGACGCGGCGATCGAGCGCGCGGTGGCCTACGTCGAGGCCGGCGCCGACATGATCTTCCCCGAGGCGATGAAGACGCTGGACGATTACCGCCGGTTCAAGGCGGCGGTGAAGGTGCCGATCCTGGCCAACCTCACCGAGTTCGGCTCCACGCCGTTCTTCACTACCGACGAGCTGCGTTCGGCCAATGTGGACATCGCGCTGTACTGTTGCGGCGCCTATCGCGCCATGAACAAGGCCGCGCTGAATTTCTACGAGACGGTGCGCCGCGAGGGCACCCAGAAGAACATCATCGACACCCTGCAGACGCGCGCAGAACTGTACGACTTCCTCGGCTACCACGCCTACGAGGACAAGCTCGACGCGCTGTTCGCGAAGAAGGGCTGAGTCGCCGACGCATCCGCATTCCGCCGCCCGCCAGTCCCGTACGCCGGGCGGCACCCGCAAGCATTGAGGAGAAACATTCGATGAGCGAGCAAGTCCTTCCCAAGGCCAAGAAATCGGTGGCGCTGTCCGGCGTGGCCGCCGGTAACACCGCACTGTGCACGGTCGGCCGCAGCGGCAACGACCTGCACTACCGCGGCTACGACATCCATGACCTGGCGGCCAAGGGCTGCTTCGAGGAAGTGGCGCACCTGCTGGTCTACGGCGTGCTGCCGAACTGGACCGAGCTGCAGAACTACAAGGCCCGGCTGAAGCGCCTGCGCGGCCTGCCGGCGCCGGTGAAGGCGGCGCTGGAGCTGCTGCCGGCGGCCACCCACCCGATGGACGTGCTGCGTACCGGTTGCTCGGTGCTGGGCACGGTGCTGCCGGAGAAGGACGACCACAACGTCACCGGCGCGCGCGACATCGCCGACCGTCTGATGGCCAGCTTCGGCTCGATGCTGCTGTACTGGTACCACTTCAGCCACAACGGCAAGCGCATCGAGACCGAGACCGACGACGACTCGATCGCCGCGCATTTCCTGCACGTGCTGCACGGCAAGGCGCCCAGCGAACTGCACGCCACTGCGCTGGACAAGTCGCTGATCCTGTACGCCGAGCACGAATTCAATGCCTCCACCTTTACCGCGCGCGTGATCGCCGGCACCGGATCGGACATGTACTCGTCGATCACCGGTGCGATCGGCGCGCTGCGCGGCCCGAAGCACGGCGGCGCGAACGAGGTGGCGATGGAGATCATCGCGCGCTACCGCAACGCGAACGAGGCCGAGGCGGACATCCGCGCCCGCGTGGAGCGCAAGGAGATCGTGATCGGCTTCGGCCATCCCGTGTACACGGTGTCCGATCCGCGCAACGTGATCATCAAGGAGATCTCGCGCAAGCTCTGCACCGACGGTGGCAACCCGGTGCTGTTCGACGTCTCCGAGCGCATCGAGCGGGTGATGGGCGAGATCAAGAAGATGTTCCCCAACCTCGACTGGTACTCGGCCAGCGCCTATCACATGATGGGCGTGCCCACCGCGATGTTCACGCCGCTGTTCGTGATCGCCCGCACCTCGGGCTGGAGCGCGCACGTGATCGAGCAGCGCCAGGACGGCAAGATCATCCGTCCCAGCGCCAACTACACCGGGCCGGAAGACCAGGCCTACGTGCCGATCGACAAGCGCTGACCGGACCATGGCGCCCGCCGCGAAGGCGGGCGCTGCGCCCAATGAAGATCGCCCTGGCCAGCGGGTTCCTCGCATCGCCGACCGCGCCGTGGTCGGCGCAAGGTGTTTACAGCCACTGGGGCGTCAACCTGACGGTGGTGGCGCTGACCATTGTCGCGGTGGCGGTCTGCGTGATCCTGCATTACGAGGTGCTGTCCGCGCTCTCGCGCAGGCTGGGGCGGCTGGAGCGCGCTGCCGGCGGCCATATGCGCCGGCGCGTGCTGTACGGCATTTTCGGCGTGCTCTCGGTGCACGTGGTGGAGATCTGGGTGTTCGGCGTGGCGTTCTTCCTGCTCCAACGGCTGGGGCCGTTGTATGGCCAGGTGCACGGCATTGCGCCGGACTCGCTGGTCGACCACGTGTATTTTTCCGCCGTTACCTTCACTACCGTTGGTTTCGGCGACGTGATCCCGTCCGGGCCCGTCCGTTTCCTCGCAGGCACCGAAGCGCTGTGCGGCTTCGTGCTGATCACCTGGTCGGCTTCGTTCACCTACCTGGAAATGCACCGCTTCTGGCGGCGCGATTGAGTCAGCCGTGCACTTTCCGCAACCGCCTTCGCCGAACCAGCCAGCCGCCTCCGCAGACGGCCAGCACCAGCAGTGCATCGAGCGCATACGCGGCCCACGGACGCGGCCCGAACCAGCCGGCGACCAGCCGGTCGTGGGCGATCATGCGGGCCGCGGTCCAGGCGATGGCGCCCGCGCCCAGGTAAATGATCGCCGGGAAGCGCGTGATCAGCCGGAGGATCAGCGTGCTGCCCCACACCACCAGGGGCACGCTTATCAGCAGGCCGAGCGCGAGCAGCGGCAGGTTGCCGTGCGAGGCGCCGGCTATGGCCAGGACGTTGTCTACGCCCATCAATGCATCGGCTACGACGATGGTGCGCAGGGCCGACCAGAAGCCGTGGGCGGCCGAGACCTCGTGCGCCCCATCCTCCTGCTTCAGCAGCTTCCATGCGATGGGCAGCAACAGCATGCCGCCGAGCAGCATCAACGCCGGCAGTTCCAGCAGCCAGATCACCACGGCGCTGAGTGCAATGCGTACCGCCACGGCGCCGAACGTGCCCCACAGCACCGCGCGCTTCTGCAGCGCCTTAGGCAGGTTGCGTGCGGCCAGCGCGATCACGATGGCGTTGTCGCCGGCCAGTACCAGGTCCAGCAGCACGATGGTCAGCAGGCCGGAGAGGAATTCGGTGGGTGCCATGTCTCGGTCTCTGCGCGTAGGACAGATGCAGCGACGTCGGGCACGCGCGGCCCGCCGTTAC
>JAJZET010000276.1 GCA_021805685.1 Pseudomonadota bacterium | reverse complement strand
ATCGACGAGGACACCATCGACCTGGTCGGCATGCTGTTCGAGTTCATCCTCGAAGATCACACCCTGCCGCCGGAGATGCAGGCGTTGCTGGCGCGCCTGCAGATTCCCTATCTGAAGGCCGCGATCCTCGACCGCAAGCTGTTCGCGCATCGCCAGCACCCGGCGCGCCGCCTGCTCGACGCGCTGGCCGATCAGGCGAAGGGTTGGTCCGCGGACTCCGATCGCGACGGTCGGCTGCACGAGAAGATCAAAGGCGTCGTCGACCAGTTGCTGCACGAATTCGACGACGACCTCGGCATCTTCGAGCGCCTGCTGGCCGACCTGCAGCAGTTCAATGAATCCAGCCGGCGCCGCTCCGAGCTCGCCGAGCAGCGCGTGGCCGAGTCCACCCGCGGTCGCGAGAAGCTGGAACAGGCCCGCCGTCGCGCCGCGCGCGAGATCGTCGACCGCATCGGCGGTCGCCAGTTGCCGCCACTGGTACACGAGGTGCTGGCGCGCGCCTGGGCCAACCACCTCGTGCTGGTGCAACTGCGCCAGGGCGAGGAGTCCAGCGAATTCCGCGATGGATTGCGCTTCGTGGACGATTTCATCGCCAGCACGCGGCCGGCGACCGACGCCGCCGCGCGCCAGTACCTGCGCCAGTTGCTGCCCGGCATCGAACGCGCGCTGCGCGAAGGCCTGGCCAACGTGGCCTTCCAGCAGCCCGACATCGAGCGCCTGCTGGGGCAGTTGCGCGACTGGTACGCCCAACACCTGGGCGAACCGCGCCACGCTGCGCCCGCCACGCCGGCCACGGCCAACGCACCGGCGGTGACGGCCGAAGCCGCTGCCGTCGCCGCGATCCCGGAAAGCATCCAGCCCATCATCGACCAGAACGCCGAACCGGAAAGCGAGCTACCCGAGGAAAGCGTGCGGGTGGACACCAACAGCCCCGAGTGGCGACAGGTGGAGGCCTTGCAACCGGGTGTCTGGCTGGAGTTCCAGTTGCCCGAGGAACCGATGACGCGCGCCAAGCTGTCCTGGGTCAGCCCGATGAGCGGCCGCTACCTGTTCGTCAACCGGCGCGGACTGAAAGTGGCGGATTATTCGCCCCAGGAGCTGGCGGTCCTGCTGGCCAGTGGTCACGCCCAGGTGCTGGCCACCAATGCCCTGTTCGATCGCGCGATGAGCGCCATCGTCAGCCGCCTGCGCCAGCCCGAACCGCCCAACGCCAGCACGGATGCCGAATGAGCCCAGCTCTCCCGTTCGACCCACCTTCTGCCGAACTGATCGCCGCCGACATCGAACGTGCCTTTGCCGAGGATCTCGGCAAGGGCGACGCCACGGCGGCATTGCTGCCGGCCGACGGTGTGGCCGAAGCCGCCCTGACCTGCCGCGACGACGCGGTGATCGCCGGCTCGCCGTGGTTCGATGCCTGCTTCCGGCGCCTGGACCCGGGCGTGCGCATCGACTGGCAGGTCCGCGACGGTGAACGCGCGACACCCGGTACGGTGATATGCCGGCTGTCCGGCCACGCCCGTTCGCTGGTGAGCGCCGAACGCTCGGCACTGAATTTCCTGCAATTGCTGTCCGGCACCGCCACCGCCACCGCAAGGTACGTGGCCGCCGTGGCCGGCACCGGCACGCGACACCCGGCACGGTGATATGCAGGCTGTCCGGCCACGCCCGTTCGCTGGTGAGCGCCGAACGCTCGGCATTGAATTTCCTGCAATTGCTGTCCGGCACTGCCACCGCTACCGCAAGGTACGTGGCCGCCGTGGCCGGCACCGGCACGCGCGTGCTCGACACCCGCAAGACCGTGCCCGGCCTGCGCCTGGCGCAGAAGTACGCGGTGCGTTGCGGCGGCGGCCACAATCACCGGATCGGCCTGTACGACGCGATCCTGGTCAAGGAAAACCACATCATCGCCGCCGGCGGCACGCGGTGCGTTGCGGCGGCGGCCACAATCACCGGATCGGCCTGTACGACGCGATCCTGGTCAAGGAAAACCACATCATCGCCGCCGGCGGCATCGCGCCTGCGGCGGCAGCGGCGCGCCACCTGCACCCCGACCTGCTGCTGGAGGTCGAAGTGGAGAACCTGGACGAGCTGCAGCAGGCGCTCGATGCCGGCGTCGACCGCATCATGCTCGACAATTTCACCGTGCCGCTGATGCGCGAAGCCGTGCGGCTCAACGCCGGACGCGTGCCGCTCGAGGTCTCCGGCAACGTCGACCTTTCCACCATCGGCGAATACGCGCGCACAGGCGTCGACTTCGTCTCGGTGGGCGCGCTGACCAAGCACGTGCATGCGGTCGATCTCTCGCTGCGCCTGCGGCTAGGCTGACCTGCGCGGCTTGCGCACCGCCCCGCCCGCCCACACACTGGCGGGATGGGTAACCTCCACGACCTCCTGCTACTGCTGGCGCTGATCGCCGCGATGGCGCTATGGCTGAAACTCAGCCGCGCACGCGAACGCGCTGCCGCCGAGGCACGCATGCAATGCGAACGCTACGGCGTGCAGTTGCTGGACGAGACGGTTGGCCTGCGCGCCCTGCGCCTGCGCCACGCATCCGGCGGGCTCCGGTTGGAGCGTTGCTACGGCTTTGAAGTGAGCATCGACGGCGCGGATCGCGAGCAGGCTTCGCTGTGGATGCTGGGCGACACGCTGAGCGAACTGCGCCTGCCCACCGTGGTGCTCGCGCCGCCGGAGCGGACGGATTCCGGCACCATGTCGCGACACGAGCCGGCAGCCGAGCCAGCAGAAGAAACGCACTCGGGCGGCAACGTGATCCCGCTGCGCCCACGCCGCCGCCCGGGCGACGGCGCGACGCACTGAGGCCGCCGCCCTCTATTTGATGACCCGCAGGAACGGCGCGCCACGCTTGGGCTTGTCGTCGGCCCCACCCTGGCTGGGTGGCGGTTCCTCCGGCGCCGGTGGCGGCGGCGTGTCGCCGCCTTCGTCATCGGTCGGGAACATCATGCCCTGCCCGTTCTCCTGCGCGTACAGTGCCAGCACCGAGCTGACCGGAATGCGTACCGCGTGGCTGACGCCCGAGAAGCGTGCGGAAAACCCGATCCAGTCGTTGCCCAGCTCGAGATTGGCCACCGCGCGCATCGCGATGTTCAGCACCACCTGGCCGTTCTTGACCACCTGGGGCGGCACGCGCACGCCTTCACCGGTGGCGTCGATCAGGAGATAGGGAGTCAGGCCGTTGTCGCTGATCCAGTCGTAGATGGCCCGCAGCAGGTACGGGCGATTGGAGGTCATCGGTTGCGTTGCTTCGCTCATCAGGGTCGCATGGCCTTTTCTTGCTCGGTCATGCTGCGCGCAAAACCCTGGCTGTGGAACAGCCGTTCGCCGTAATCGATGATCGGCTTGCCCTCGCGGCCCAGGTCCACACCCAGCCACGGCAGACGCCACACCACCGGCGCCACCAGGCAGTCGGCCAGGCTCATCTCGGGATTGAGGAAAAACTTCGACGCCTTGAACAACGGCAGCGCGGCCAGCAGGTGCGCACGCAGG
>JAJZET010000186.1 GCA_021805685.1 Pseudomonadota bacterium | reverse complement strand
AGCAACCGCCTGTTCCGTCGTATTACGCCGACACGGCGACGCCGTACGAGACATACACGCCGTTGCAGGGACGGCAGGAAACACGCATTGCCATCGTCGGCGGTGGCTACGCGGGGCTGAACACCGCATTGGGCTTGGCCGAGCGTGGCGTGCGCGACGTGGTGCTGCTGGAGCGCGAGCGTATCGGCTTCGGCGCCTCCGGCCGCAACGGCGGTTTTGTCTTCGCGGGCTATTCGCTGGGCGAACAGTCGCTGCTCGACCAGCTTGGCGAAGCGCATGCCCGTGCGCTGTTCGGCCTCACCACGGCCGCTGTCGGGCGGATCCGCGCCCGCGTGGCGCAGTACGCCATCAACTGCGATGCGGTGGACGAAGGCGTGATCTGGGCCAACTGGTTCCGTGACCCCGGGGTGCTGCGTCAGCGGCAGCAGTTGCTCGCCGAGCGCTTTGGCGTGTACTGGGACTGGCTGCCGCAGGAGGAATTGCGCGAGCGTGTGCTGAGCGACCGTTATTTCGACGGACTGTACGAGCGCAACGCGCTGCATCTCCACCCGCTCAACTACGCCATCGGCCTGGCGCATGCCGCGGCCGGGCAGGGCGTTTGCATCCACGAAGCAAGCGAAGTGCGGCAACTCAAGCGCGAAGGTTCGCGCTGGCTGCTCAGCACCCCGCATGGCGAGCTGCTGGCCGAACAAGTCGTGCTCGCCTGCGGCGGCTACCTCGCCCGCCTGCGCAAGCCGATCGATCGCGCGGTGCTGCCGATCGCCACCTACGTGATGGCCACAGAGCCCCTGGGCGACCGCCTCGCCGAATGCCTTGCCACCCGTGCAGCGGTGTACGACACGCGCTTCGCCTTCGATTACTACCGTGGCTTGCCCGACACGCGGCTGCTCTGGGGTGGCCGCATTTCCATCCGCAACCGCTCGCCGCAAGCCGTGCAGCGTCTGCTCAGGCGCGACATGGCGCGGGTGTTCCCGCAACTCGGCGAAGCGAAGATCGACTATGCATGGTCGGGCCTGATGAGCTACGCGCGCCACCAGATGCCCCAGCTTGGCCGCTGCGAGGGCGACGACGCCGGCCTGTGGTGGGCGCAAGCCTTCGGCGGCCATGGCCTCGCGCCGACCTGCGCGGCGGGCGAGTTGCTGGCCGCGGCCATCGCCGAGGGTGACGAAGGCTGGAAGCAATTCGCCGGCTATGGCCTGGCGAACACCCACAAACCGTTCGGCCTGGTCGCCGCGCAGCTCAATTACTGGTGGCAGCAGGCACGCGACGGATTCAAGACGAGGCTGGAAGGATGAGCGAAGCGGCGGCAGCAACCCAGGTGAGCGAGATCGGCTGGGCGGATTTCGAGAAGGTGCTGATCGTGGCTGGCACGATCACCCGGGTGGAAGCCTTTCCCGAGGCGCGCAAGCCGGCATGGAAGGTCTGGGCGGATTTCGGTCCGTACGGCGAACGCAAGACCAGCGCGCAGATCGTGGCGCTGTATCCGGCGGAAGAGCTGGTCGGCCGCCAGATCGTCGGCGTGATCAACTTCCCGGAGAAACAGATCGGCCCGTTCCGCTCGCAGTTCCTGCTCACCGGCTTTCACACGCCCGACGGCGTGGTGCTCACCGCCATCGAGCGCGCCGTGCCCAACGGCACGCGGCTGGCCTGAGGTGTTCGCGTTGCGCGAAGCCCGCGCGGGCGATGCCGCCGAAATCCGCGACTGGCGCTGGAGCTGGGCTATCCGGCAAGCACCGAGGCCATGCACGCCAGGCTGCAGTCGCTGCTGCCAAGGCCGCAGCATCGCATCGTGGTGGCGCAGCGCGGACGGTTGCTCGGCTGGATCGCCATGGAGCGTCGCTACACGCTGGAGTCCGGCGAGTTCGTCGAGATCGTGGGGCTGGTGGTGGATGCGGCCGCCCGCGGCCATGGCGTCGGTCGCGCGCTGGTGGCGGAGGCCGAGGCGTGGGTGCTGGAGCAGGGCTTCGATGCGATCCGCGTGCGTTCCAACGTGGCGCGCGATGCGTCCCATCCGTTCTATGAGAGCCTGGGGTTTGCGCGCATCAAGACGCAGCATGCGTACCGCAAGGCGCTGAAATAGCGGCGTGCCGCCGCTAGGTGCGGTCCAGCCACACCTCCAGGCCCTGGGCGTTCAATTCGATGTCCATTGCCAGCAGTGCAGTGAGTGCCTCGCGCCCGTGCATCCAGCCGTGATCCGCGGCGCGCGCGGCGTACAGGTCGGTCAATGCCTCGACCAGTACGGCATGGCGATCCGGCCTGTCGTGCGCGGCATGCGCGATAGCGACCATCGCATCGATCTGCGCGTGCAGGTCGGCGGCCAGCCGTTCGATGTCTTCGACACGGCCGTAGTGGGTCAGGTACATCGCGGCAGGTTGCAACGCGACCAGGCGATGGATCGAGGCGTGCAACGCCTCCGGATCGAATTGCACCGGCGTGGTGGTGGGCAGTACGAAGGGACCGTTCGCGGTGTCGAACTCGCGGTACGACAGCCCGAACACGTCGCCGGTGAAGCAAGTATTGCTGTGCGCATCGTGCACCGTGAGGTGATGCTTCGCATGACCGGGCGTGTCCAGGCAGCGCAGCACGCGGCCGGCAAGATCCACCCCGTGGCCGTCGTTCGCTTCCACCACGCGCTCGGCAGGCACCGGACGCAGGCGGCCGTAGCTCGACTCCATCAGCTGTTCGCCGTAGACCGCGCTGGCGTCGGCCCAGAGCTGCGACGGATCGATCATGTGCCGCGCGCCGCGCGGATGCACCACCAGCTTTGCATTCGGCAGGCGCGCCAGCAGCTCGCCCGCGCCGCCGGCGTGGTCCAGGTGCACATGGGTGAGGATCAGCCAGTCCACGTCTGCAGGTACGAGGCCAGCGTCGCCCAGCGCGGCCAGCAGCCGCGGCATCGAGTGGTTGGTGCCGCAATCGACGAAGGCGCCGCGGCCGTTCTCCACGATGAGGTACGCCGCGTCGAAGCGCGGTCGCACGAAGCCGGTGTCGATGGTGTGGATGCCATGGGGTGTCATCGCCGGCTCCTCTGCGCCGAGGGTTTCCAGCGTAGCAAATGCGTGGCCATCCGCCGTTTCGGATATCGCGCCAAGGTTCAGCCGGCAGCTTTGTAAAGTTATGTTATGCCGTGTGGTCAACCCTGCAGTGTCTGGTACGTTGGAAACGAACGTTGGGTTCGTGCATTTCGCAATAGGGGGCAACATGCAGCGCATTTTTATCGTCGGCTGTCCGCGTTCCGGGACCACGCTGGTACAAGCGATGCTGGCGAGGCACCCCACGGCGCTCTCCCTGCCGGAGACGGCGTTCTTCGAACACCTTTACGGCAATGCCGAGTGGCGCTGGGGCGACAGCGCCGCCAGGCCGCGGCGACGCCTGCGGCAACGGCTTGGTCTCGCGCACAAGCAGGGGCGCGAAGTACTGGACGCGTTACGCGGACAGTTGCCGCACGACGTCGGCCGTTTCCCGCGCCGGCCGTTGCGTACCGCGAGCTGCGTGCGCCGCTTCATCGGCATGCTCGAT
>JAJZET010000072.1 GCA_021805685.1 Pseudomonadota bacterium | reverse complement strand
CCGGCGCCAGGCTGACATAGAGGTCGAGGAAGGGTGGGCCGTCGGCATCGTGCAAGCGGATCTCGCCGCGCGCCTGGCCGCCGTAGCCCTGCCCTTCGAAATCCAGCGGATCGACGCCCAGGTGCCAGTCGCCGTCCGCGTGCCAGAAAGCCAGCGTGCCGGCCAGCTTCGACAGCACGAAGGGCTCGCGGAAGACGTGTGTGGCACGCACCGTCGTCGCCTGCGCAGGCAGTTGCAGCGACACCGCCTCGCCGTCGCCGCGCAGCGTGCCGTCGATGCCGTCCACGCCTGGCAGCGTGCCGACCGGGTCGATGGCGAGCCCACTGAACGTGGCCTGCAGGCGATCCAGCCCGGACGCCTGCGACCACGCCAGCGCCACCCGGTCGAGGCGGCCGCGCGGATGCCCCTCTCCCAGCCAGTTCGCCAGTGCGGGCGGCAATTTGGGCGCCAACCCCAGCCAGGGCAGCAGCGGCGCGATCTGCAGGTCGCGCGCGGCCGCCTGCACGGCGAACCGCGGCGTGCCGGGCTGATGCAGCCGCACCGCCAGCGCGCTGCGGTCGTCGCCGGCCCAGCGCAATACGAAGCCATCGTCGCTGCGCTGCAGCTCGGCTTCGCCGTGCAGTGCAGGCACGCTGGCGCTGCCGTTCGCACCGACGATGCGCACGCCGTCGAGGTCGAAGCGGCTGAAGTTGCGCACCACTCTGCCCTGTTTCCAGTCCAGCCATGCAGCCAGGTTGCCGCTGCCACCCTGCACGCTGTAGCCGCCGACATCCACGCCGGCGAACATCGCGGCGAGATCGAGCTTCTGCCCGGACAACCACAGCCGGCCGCTGCTGCCGTCGGCCTGGAAGCTACCCGCCCCGCGCAGCACGCCGGGCGCGCCCTCGCGGCGCAGCAGCGCGCCGATCCGGATGCGGTTGCCCTGCCGGCTCAGCCGCAACCGGTCGGCGATCAGGCTGTAGTGCTTGCCGCTGGCTTCGTCGGCGATGTCCAGCCGCAGGTCGTCCAGCCACAGCTCCATCGAGAGCTGGCCGAAGCCGGCCTGCTGCGAACTGCCGCCGGCGCCCAGGCCGTTGACGTGCCAGCGGCCATCCCGGTCGCGGCTGAGATCGAGCTGCAGGCCACGCGCGCGCAGGTTCAGCAGGTGTCGCGTGGGCAGCCAGCCGCCGAAGTCGATCTGCAGTTCAGCTTCGGGGATGTGGATCGGCTTGCCCGCGCCGCCCGGCGGCACGCCCACGGTGACGTCGCGCAACACGAACAGCGGGCCGGAGCCGCTCCACTTGCTCTGCAGCGCGGTGAAGCTGACCGGCCGCTCCAGCTTCGCGGACAGCTCGCGCGCCACCCAGTCGGGATGCCGCGCCACCAGCGGTACCAGCAGCTGCCCCAGCGCCATCAGCACGGCCAGCGAGATCACCGCGATGCCGGCGGTCCACGCTGCCGCGCGCGCGACGAGGTGCAGCCTGCGCTGCCAGGCGGCCATCATCGGAATGCCGCCGCGGCGACGGCCGGGTTACAGCAAAACCACATCAAACTGTTCCTGCGAGTAATGCTCCTCGGCCTGGAAGCGTATGCTCTTGGAGATGAACTCTTCCAGTTCGGCCACCGCCGCGGACTCCTCCTCCAGGATGCGGCCGACCACCGTCGGGCTGGCCATCACCAGCAGCTTCTCGGCGTTGAACTGGCGCACCGCGCGGGTGATCTCGCGGAAGATCTCGTAGGTCACCGTCTCGGCGGTCTTCAGCGTGCCGCGCCCGCCGCAGGCCGGGCACGGTTCGCACAGCTGGCGCTCCAGGCTCTCGGTGGTGCGCTTGCGGGTCATCTCGACCAGGCCCAGCGAGGACATCGGGTAGACCGTGGTCTTGGCGTGGTCGCGCGCCAGCCCCTTGGCCAGCATGCGCAGCACCTGGCGCTTGTGCTCCTCGTCGACCATGTCGATGAAGTCGATGATGATGATGCCGCCAAGGTTGCGCAGCCGCAGCTGGCGTGCCGCCGCCTGTGCCGCCTCCAGGTTGGTGCGGTAGACGGTTTCCTCCAGGTTGCGCGTGCCGAGGTAGGCACCGGTGTTGACGTCGATGGTGGTCATCGCCTCGGTCTGGTCGACCACCAGGTAGCCGCCCGACTTCAGCGGCACCTCCTTCTTCAGCGCGTGCTGGATCTCGTCCTCCACGCTGTACAGGTCGAAGATCGGCCGCTCGCCGTCGTAGTGCTCGACCCGGTCGTCCAGGCTGGGCATGAACTTGTGCACGAACTTCACCACCTTCTCGAAGGTCTCGCGCGAATCCACGCGCACCTTCTCGATGTCGTCGGTGAGCATGTCGCGCAGGCTGCGCAGCGGCAGCGAGAGCTCCTCGTACACACGCTCGCCCACGCGGGTCCTGGCGATGTTCTCCTGCACCACGCGCCACACCTTGCCGAGGTAGGTCACGTCGAACGCCAGCGACTCGGCGCTCTGGCCCTCCGCATTGGTGCGCACGATGTAGCCCGGCCGGCCCGTGCCGATCACGTCCTCGCCGACCAGGCTGCCCATCACCTCGCGCAGGCGCGTGCGCTCGGCCTCGTCCTCGATGCGCGCGGAAATGCCCATGGTGTGCGCATACGGCAGCAGCACCAGGTAGCGCGAAGGGATCGACAGGTGCGCCGACAGCCGCGCGCCCTTGCTGCCGATCGGGTCCTTCACCACCTGCACCACGACTTCCTGCCCTTCGTGCACCAGCTCGCTGATCGACGGCGTGTGACCGTTACCGTTGCCGTGGCCGTTGCCCTCGGCACCTTCCGGCAACGCCGGGCGCACGATGTCCGAGGCGTGCAGGAAGGCGGCGCGATCCAGCCCGATCTCAACGAACGCGGCCTGCATGCCCGGCATCACCCGCTGCACCCGGCCCTTGTAGATGTTGCCCACGTAGCCGCGCTTCGACGCGCGCTCGACATGCACCTCCTGCAACATGCCGTTCTCGACCACGGCCACCCGCGTCTCGCGCGGGGTCACGTTGATCAGGATCTCTTCGCTCACAGCCAACTCCCCGGATAGACAGCCTTTATAGCGGTTGCCCGCGCCGACTGTCGATGCGCGGCGCACGGTGCGCGGACATGGATGTTTTGCTAAGCATTCGCCGTCACAATGGAGCGCCCCGACCCGGCTTGGACATTGGATCCGGCATGAAATTGCTGTTGGTGGAAGACTCCGAACGCCTGCGCCAGACCCTCAGCCACGGCCTGCAGGGCGCTGGCTTCACGGTGGACGCGGCCGATGACGGCGTGGCGGCCTGCAGCTTCCTGGCCAGCTACGACTACGAACTGGTGGTGCTGGACCTGATGCTGCCGCGGCTGGACGGCATCGGCGTGCTGCGCAGCCTGCCGGCCGGCGGGCGCCGCCCGCGCGTGCTGGTGCTGTCCGCGCGCGACCAGGTACCCGACCGCATCGAGGCGCTGAACGCCGGCGCCGACGACTACCTGGTCAAACCCTTCGCCTTCGACGAACTGGTGGCCCGCCTGCACGCGCTGGCACGCCGCCCGCAGCAGGCGCAGCCCACCGT
>JAJZET010000014.1 GCA_021805685.1 Pseudomonadota bacterium | reverse complement strand
GCTGGAGATCCTCGGCGACGAACACGGCCGCGCCCGTGCGGTGCGCGTGGTGCGGACGGAACTGGTGACGGACGGCCACGGCCGGCCGCGCCCGCGCAATGTCGAAGGCAGCGAGAGCGAGCTGCGCGCCGACGTGGTGATCCAGGCCTTCGGCTTCCTGCCCAGCCCGCCGGACTGGCTGGTCTCGCACGGCGTGAAGCTGGCGCCCTCGGGCCGCGTGGTCACTGGCGCCGACGGCGCGCTGCCGCAGCAGACCAGCCACCCGCGCATCTTCGCGGGCGGCGACGGCGTACGCGGCGCCGACCTGGTGGTGCGCGCGGTGCACGACGGCCGCGAAGCCGCGGCCTCGATCGCGCGCATGCTGGCGATGCAGGCGGAGGCGGTCGCCGCGGTGGCCTGAGGCGGCCCGGCGATGCTTCGCTGCGCCCGCGGGCAAATGCACGGCGGCTTGGCCGCCACCGGCCATCTCGCCGAGAATGCGGCCATGCCCTCTTCGCTTCCCGCCGCCGCATGCTGAGCCGCCTCTGGTTCGGCTTCTTCCTCGCCGCGGCGGTGGCCGCGCTGTCGCGCTGGCTGGTCGGCGGCGACGCCAACGTGTTCGCCGCCATCGTCGCCTCGCTGTTCGACATGGCCGACCTTTCGGTCAAGGTGCTGCTGCTGCTGTTCGGCACGCTGGCGCTGTGGCTGGGCTTCCTGCGCATCGCGGAGCAGGCGGGGCTGGTGGATCGCCTGGCCTGGATGCTCGGCCCGCTGTTCGCGCGGCTGATGCCGGAGGTGCCGCGCGGCCATCCCGCCATCGGCCTGGTCACGCTGAACTTCGCCGCCAACGCGCTGGGGCTGGACAACGCGGCCACGCCGATCGGCCTGCGCGCGATGCGCGAGCTGCAGACGCTGAACCCGTCGGCGGACACCGCCAGCAACGCGCAGATCCTGTTCCTGGTGCTCAACGCGTCCTCGCTCACCCTGCTGCCGGTGACGGTGTTCGTGTACCGCGCGCAGGCCGGTGCGCACGATCCCACCCTGGTGTTCCTGCCCATCCTGCTGGCGCACTTCTGCGCCAACCTCACCGGCCTGTTGTCGGTGGCCTTCATGCAGCGCCTGAAGCTGCGCGACCCGGTGGTGCTGGCCTGGCTGCTCGGCGGCGGCGCGCTGCTCGGTGGCTTCGTGGCGCTGCTCACCTCGCTGACCGCTGCGGCGCTGGCTTCGCTGTCGGGGCTGCTCGGCAACCTGATGCTGTTCGGCGTGATCCTGCTGTTCCTGTGCGCGGGCGCGTACCGGCGCGTGCCGCTGTTCGAGAGCTTCATCGACGGCGCCAAGCAGGGCTTCGACGTGGCGAAGGATCTGCTGCCCTACCTGGTGGCGATGCTGTGCGCGGTAGGCGTGCTGCGCGCCTCGGGCGCGCTGGATTTCGCGCTGGACGGCATCCGCTGGGCGGCCATCCACGCGCACCTGGACACGCGTTTCGTGGATGCGTTGCCCACCGCGCTGGTCAAGCCGTTCTCCGGCAGCGCGGCGCGCGCCATGCTGATCGAGACCATCCATCATTACGGCGTGGACAGCTTCCCCGCACTGCTGGCCGCCACCATCCAGGGCAGCACCGAGACCACGTTCTACGTGGTGGCGGTGTACTACGGCGCGGTGGGCATCCGCCGCGTGCGCCACACCATCGGCTGCGCGCTGCTGGCCGACCTGGCCGGCGTGCTGGCGTCGATCGCCGTGTGCTACTGGTTCTTTGGCTGAAACGAACGAGGACAAAACGATGCGCTTGCGCCTGGGCCTGGCCGCCAACCAACTGCACCACAGCCACGACGACGCGGCGTTGTTCCGCTGGCTGAACGCCTGCGAGCACGGCATCCGCGAACTCGGCATCGAGCTGCACGCGGTGGGCCGCACCCACGACGCCATCATGCGCGCCGGCATGCTGGCCAACTACACCACCCTGCGCCGCTACCCCTACGGCCGCGCCGGCGGCCTGATGAAGCTGGTTGCCGAAGTCGTGGGCATGGACGGCGACGCGCGCACGCTGGACGGCGCGATCTACCTGATCGACCCGGTCGATCCTTCCTCGGTGTTTCCCGAGGCGGTGGCGCTCAAGCGCCAGTGCGTGATCCACGCCAAGCCCTTCCTCTCCACCGTGGCCTCGGCGCGCAATTGGATCGAGCTGGAACGCATGCATGCGGGTCTGGCGCCGGATCCCGGCGCCGACGACCTGTACGCGCTGGAATCGCAGACGCTCGCCCTGATCGCGCATGACGCGATGAAGCCCGCGATGCTGGCCTACGCCGCCGAGCACTTCGACACGCTGTCGCGCTTCGCCCGCCGCGTGGCCACCGGGACCACCGGCCAGCGCCTCAATGAGCTGGCCTGGAGCCGCGGCTGGCCGCGGGGCCAGGCGTGGGCCGACCGCTACCAGAGTGGCCCGATGGGTGGCGACGCGCAGATCGCCGACCTGGTGCTGGAACGCCGCTGCCACCGCGCGATCTTCTTCGAGGACCCGCACGTGGCGCGCCAGCACGAAGCCGACATCCAGCTGCTGGAACGCGCGGTGACCACCGTCACCGACACCGCGGTGTGCATCACCACCCCGCGCGTGGCCGCGCGCTGGGCCGAGGCGGTGGCGCTGCGGCGCAGCCGGCGGCCGGGCGGCTGACGGCGGAGCGGGGCGGAACGAAGCTGAGCTTGATCGTTTCGTCGCCGACCGCGCCGCTGATCGTCGTCTTGGCGTCTGGTGCGCCAGTGTTGGGCACGTTCTTGTCGCGTTCGAGTTTTCACACCGTCCCCACGCCGCGCAGGTGATCGTACGCCTTGCAGGACAGAGAACGGCCGTCCGGGCCAGCGTCACACCGGGCAGGGAAGGGGGTGTACGGGGGCGCAATGTCCCTGCTACGCGCGCATACCAAACTCAGATCGGAGATCAGCCATGCTTTCTGGAAAAGGCAGGATCGCGGGCGCCATGGCGGCGCTCGTGATGATGGCGAGTGCAGCTTATGCGGGGACATTTCCGGATTACGGTTACCAGCCGCCAAGTACCTACAAGGGACCCATCTTTCAGCTGAGCCAGAACTATCCCGCCACCTTGCCGACGGATACGCCGGCATTCTTCAAGCTGCTGCCATCCAAGCTCAGCAACAACTTCGAGCAATGGCGACCGTACGTGGAAGCGGTAAAGAAGTATTGCCTTGAAGGCAACGTGGAAAGCGATTGGTACGTGCAAAACAACACCGTGCGCAAGTGGTATCACGCGCCTTGGCAGCATTACGGGCCGTTGGGTCGCGAGGGCATCCACGGCCTCACCAAGGAAGCGCAGATCCAGTCGCAGCAACTGGCGCCTACGCAGACCGCCACCGGCCAGACCTTCGCAGTGGGCATCTACAACGACATCGGCGGCTACACCATCGGCCAGGTGTGGAAGGATCCGCAAAACCCGGATCCCTCGGTCGTCAGCAAACCCAACAGCTTTCATAACGGCACAGTGGTGTGCAAGGCACTGTTCGCCGACGTTGATCTGAAGCAGGTGCCGTTCCTGGCCAATCCCGTGCTGTGGCAGGCCTACGTTACTGACAGCTTCAATTCGGCCAACCGCGAAATCAAGAACGTGGCCCTGATCCAGATGGACTTCGCGGTGCGCGATACCCGCGTACCGGGCACCGGCTGGATCTTCGGCACCTTCCAATACAACGGCGCAGTGACCGGAAAATCCAGCTGGGACAACCTGGTTCCGGTCGGCGTGATGTGGGGCAACGACCCGGAGAACACCGGCAACGACTACACCAATCCCAAGCCGACGGTGACCAGGATCAATCCGAGCATCAAGGAAACGGCGATCAACGCCAGGCCGGAGCTTCCGCCCACACACCTCGGCTGGAATGGACGCCTGGACGGCCCGGTGGACAACCCGGTCAGTGCGTGCATGAGCTGCCATATGACGGCCGAAAGCCCGCAATTGTCGCCGATGAATCCCACCTTCCAGGCCAATCCGCCGCCGGTCGGCTCCAAGGCATGGATGCGCTGGTTCCAGAACGAGATGGCCGGCGTGTCGTTCGATGCGGCGGCGATAAGCACGGACTACAGCCTGCAGCTTGCCGGCGGCATCCAGAACTTCTACGACTGGAAATGCACCCAGGATGGCGTGTTCGTGCATGGCCCCAATGCCTGCCAGCAGGCCAAGAACTTCCGCTTGAAACTGATGAAGTCGGCCGCGCCGCCCGCCAAGGTCTTCAAGGTGGAGCGCGATCCCGCACTCAACAACATTCACTGATTGATATCCGGGTGCCGGGCTGGTGGGATCCACAGCCCGGCATTTTTACGGAGTCTTCCGTTGGAGAATCGGCGGAACTTTTGTGCATGGGTCATCCATGCAACACTGGCGTTTCGCCAGACCACAGGGGAATGTGGCATGCAAATCCTGACGCTGGAACATTTCGCCGGACGCCTAAACCAAGCTTTTACGGTAGATCTCGGCCACGGCAAGTCGCCGTTTGTGCTGGTCGAAGCGCGGCCGCTGCCCGCGGCGCAAATGCATGGGATGGTCAGGGCCCCGTTCTCGCTGCTCTTTCACCACGCATCGGCGATCTTGTTTCCGCAGCGCATCTACCAGATGGAAAGTCCAGGCATGGGCGATTTCGGTATCTTCCTGGTGCCTGTGGCGCGCAACCAGGATGGCTTCATCTATCAAGCGATATTCAACTGAGCGTTGCCGGCTGAGGCTCGCCATCGCATGAGTCTATGGAAACCCTCCTGGGATTCGTCGCGAAAGCCAAGCCTTAGATATAGCGCGTGCGCCCGGACATTGCGCAGCTCGACATGCAGCGCAACGCTGCGAGCCCCCAGTTGTCCCGCAGTGGCGAGCAACTGCATCAAGAGGGCGCTACCGATGCCTTTGCCGCGATAGGCCGGCAGCAGCCCTATATCGATCACCAGCCAATCTTCCTTTTCGCACGAGACGTAGAGACGGCCGACCGGTTCACCCTTGCATTCCAGTATCAGGAACTCGGCATCGGCGAAGTGCTGCACGAAGTGGCGGTGCTGCAAGTCGAACTGACTGTCGAGGAATGCGGTCTTCGCGCCCTCGGGCCATGCGACAAGCGCCAGCTCTTCGGCGCGCAGCCACGCATAAAGCCCACGCAGGAACACTCCGTCGCTTTCGGTAGCCCAACGCAAGGCATAACCTGCCTGCCGGAGCGGCTCCGGCAACTCAGTCGCAAAGGCTTGCCTGGGCGGGAACGCGGGAAGTGTCTGCACGCGATGAATGCATCAAGCCCGAACGCAGCAGGCCGGCCCGGAACGAACTCGCGGGGCCGGCCTGTTGCGTGCCGAGAACCTCAGGGAAACGACGGGTAGGCACCATCCAGCGCGATGCAAAAGTTCACCGCGAGAAAGGGCTGGCGGTTTTCGTGCGGCTGATTGCCGCCGTAAGTACTCAAGGAGGTGGGCAGCAGCATGGTATTCGGCTGCTGATTGTTGTTGTAGACCTCCACGATGGCGGAGAGGGTTAGCGCCGCATTGGCCGCAGGCTGCGGAGAACGTGAGCCGCTGCCGCCGAACCCTTGTGCCGAATGGTTATGCAAAGGCATCTCGTTGGAAATCAGCGTATGCGCCGCTTCGCCGAACGATTCGCCGATCACACGTTCGGATAGCCCGAGGCCCGTACCCTGGCTGCAGGGCGCGCGCGTGGTCAGGTTGGGCAATTGAAACGTGGTCGTGCCGTTGCCGCCGTAGGCCGTACCGAGCAGGGAGTAAAGCGTCGAATACTGCGAGATGCTCACGGTCGCGCCGTTGCACAGGGCCCAGCCATACGGTGCGTAGTTGAAGCCGAAGATTTGTACTTCGCCGATAAAGGGTGTGGTCATGCCATTCTCCCTGAAAGGTTGTGCAGTGGTCAGCTCTGCGAGGGGAATACCCCCTCCCAGGCAATGCAGAAAGACAGCGTCAGCGTGGGCATGATGTTGTTGTGCGGCAGGTTTCCACCCGATTGCTGGACCATCGCGGTGGCCATCACTTCGGCCGTGGGCGTTCCGGTAATGTTCTGCAGGTAAAGATGGTCGCTGGGCAAAGCGCCGGGTTGCATCGTCGTGCCCGGCGAAACGGCGCTCGCCGCGTTGGTGGTGGCCATGAAATTGTGGTTGTGCGCAGGCATTTGCCCGCTCAGCAGGGTGACATTTTCATTGCCGCCCGCTTGGCCAAGCACGCGAGGGGTAAGCCCCAGGCCGGTACCCTGATGCAAGGGCACCTGGCCGCGCAGATCCGGCAGCCCGAACGTGGTGATGCCGTCGCCGCCGTAAGTGGTGCCGAGCAAGGTGTACAGCACCTGGTAATTGGCGATGGACTGCAGGCTGCCGTCGCAGGCCATCCAGCCGGTGGGTATGCGTGGAAATCCGAACAGGCGTATCTCGCCGACGTAAGGCGTCGTCATGTAAGTTCTCCTCCCGAAAACGAATGATCCGACCAGCCATCAGCTGCGTGATGGATATATGCCGGTGAGCGCGATGTTGAAGTTGATGACGCGATACGGCTGCATGTTGTCGTGCGCCCCTGATCCGCCTGTCGTGCCGATGGTCGCCGGATAGAGCGGGACGCTGTTGCTGCCGCCGGCTGCGAATGCGGGGATGGCGGAATTGTTGCTCGTCCCCAACAGAGCGCCTTTGGGCGTTTTGATGTTGCCGGTAGTGGTGGTGGCGCCGACCAGGTGGGAGTGCATGGGTAGCTGCTGACCGGCGAGAGTCACCGATTCCACGCCTTCCACATCACCGATAGTATAGGGAGCGGGCTGCCAGCCTGGATCCGCCGAAGGTCCGCTACCGGTGGGTGTTCGTCCCTGCAGGTTGGGCAACTGGAAGTTGGTGGTTCCGTTGCCGCCGAATTGAATGCCGAGCAACGAAAACAATGCGGCATTTTGCTGGATGGGCAGGAGCTGCCCGTTGCACAGCGCGAAACCGCGTTGGGCAAACCCGAAACCGGTCATCATGATCTGGCCGATATAAAACTCCGACATGCGACTTCCCCTTGTCGTGGATGGTTGTGTCGGCGCCATTGCGCCGCACGATCCTGCACTGCCTGTCGCGGCAATCGCCGCTATTGCAGAAGAAATGTCCAGTTGATGCGCCTCGGCTATCGCGAATCCCTCGACCAAGGCATGGGAATGATAATGATGCCTTGCCCGGCAGATGTGATGAAGCGGTGACGACGGGTTGGGCTTGACTTGCCGGTATCCATCGGCCACCTTACGCAAGGCTGGGTAGGAGTCTTGCAAATAGAGCAGGCCATTACTCGGATTTCGCGCTGCCCTGGGAGTTATGGCCGTTCCGCTACGCATCCGGCGTGGAACTGTGTCCGTGGTGGCTGCGTATGGCATTGCAGGAAGTCTCAGGGGTAGGGGCCATGATTCACACAATTTTCGCCCGCCATCGCTCGGGGCGTCCTGGACTATTGGGCGCAATCACATCTGTTTTCCGCTTAGGTTTGCTGTTGGCTCTCGTGATGCTGGTGAGCCTGTGGCCCCGTCAAGCAGCTGCCCAAGGCTGCACCGAAGCGATTACCTTCAATTCCGCGCCGCT
The DNA here is from genome assembly GCA_021805685.1 of Pseudomonadota bacterium. Classification (GTDB taxonomy): domain Bacteria; phylum Pseudomonadota; class Gammaproteobacteria; order Xanthomonadales; family Rhodanobacteraceae; genus Rhodanobacter_A. The sequence goes on along the minus strand of JAJZET010000014.1, from coordinate 7,011 downwards.
AAGTCCAGCAACGCAGACCTTTAACTTACCCGGGCCGTACGGGCCTTGCAGTCCAAACGGTGATATTCAGTCAACGGCTGGCGCGACGGCGATTGGAAGCAATCCGGGCGCCCCCGGTGACACGATCGCCGGAAAATATGGAATTTATACGCTCAACTACGACCAGTTCGGAAACGAATCGATCATTTATACACCGACCTCCGCGGCCCCTTCCAGCTACACCGAGTCATTTACATTTTATGGGGATGACGGGGCGGCGCTCTACACCGACACCGCCAACATCACGATTAACGTTGCTAACACAGTTCCCGGAGCGCCAACCATCGGCACCGCCACGGCCGGCAACACGCAAGCCTCGATCACCTTCACCGCGCCAGGCAGCGATGGGGGCTCGTCGATTACCGGCTATACCGCCACGTCGAGCCCCGGGGGGCTGACCGGCACCTGCGCCGCATCGCCATGCACGGTCACGGGCCTTACCAACGGCACGGCGTACACCTTCACGGTCACCGCGACCAATGCAGTCGGCACCGGCACGGCATCGGCGGCGTCCAACAGCGTCACGCCGTCGACGGTGCCCGGTGCGCCCACTGGCGTGACTGCCAGTAGCGCTACTCCTGCCCAGGCCACCGTCACGTTCAGTGCGGCGAACAACAACGGCTCGGCCATCACCGGCTACACGGTGACCTCCAGCCCCGCCGGCGGCGTCGATTCCAATGCCGGCACGACCGCGCTCAGCCATGTGATCACCGGGCTGACCAACGGCACCGCCTACACTTTCACCGTGACTGCGACGAATGCGGACGGCACCGGGCCGGTCTCGTCGGCCTCGAACAGCGTGACCCCGAAAGCATCGCAGACGATCACCTTCGCCAACCCGGGCACGCAGAATTTCGGCACTACGCCGACACTGACGGCGACGGCGAGTTCGGGCCTGACGGTGACGTTCTCGTCGACCACTACCGGCGTATGCACGATCACCAGCGGCGGCGCGCTTACTTTCATCAGCGCCGGCAGTTGCACCATCGATGCCGACCAGGCCGGTAATGGCATCTATGCGGCGGCGTCGACGGTATCCCAAACGTTCACCGTCGCGGCAGTCGTGCCGGGCGCGCCCGTCATCGGTACGGCCACCGCGGGCGACGCGCAGGCATCGATCAGCTTCACGCCGCCTGCCTTCACGGGCGGCGCGTCGATCACTGCGTACACCGCCACCAGCAGTCCGGGCGGCCTGACCGGCACCTGCGCCAATTCGCCTTGCGTGGTCACGGGCCTTACAAACGGCACGGCCTACACCTTCACGGTAACCGCAACCAATTCGGCCGGCACGGGTGCGCCATCGGCCGCGTCGAACAGTGCGACGCCGAAAGCCGCGCAGACGATCACCTTCGCCAATCCGGGCACGCAGAACTTCGGCACCACGCCCACGCTTACGGCGACGGCGAGTTCGGGCCTGACGGTGACGTTCTCGTCGACCACCACTGGCGTATGTACGATCTCCAGCGGCGGTGCGCTCACCTTCATCACCTCAGGCACCTGCACCATCGATGCGGATCAAGCCGGGGACAGTGCCTATGGCGCGGCGACAACGGTGACGCAGACGTTCACGGTCGCGGCGGCCGTGCCGGGTGCGCCCACCATCGGCACGGCCGCGGCGGGCGACGCGCAGGCATCGGTGAGCTTCACGCCGCCTGCCTTCACGGGCGGCGCGACGATCACCGGCTATACCGCCACCAGCAATCCGGGCGGCTTCACCGGCACCTGCGCCAATTCGCCTTGCGCGGTGACCGGCCTCACCAACGGCACGGCGTATACCTTCACGGTGACCGCGACCAACTCGGCCGGCACGGGAGCGCCATCGGCCGCATCGAACAGCGCGACGCCGAAAGCATCGCAGACGATCACCTTCGCCAATCCGGGCGCGCAGAATTTCGGCACCACGCCCACGCTGACGGCGACGGCGAGTTCGGGCTTGACGGTGAGCTTTACGTCGAGCACCACGGCCGTGTGCACCATCACCAGCGGCGGTACGCTGACCTTCATCACCGGCGGCACCTGCACCATCGACGCCGACCAGGCCGGCAATGGCACGTACCTGGCAGCAGCGCAAGTGAGCCAATCGTTCACCGTCAACGGCGTCGCGCCGGGTGCGCCGACCATCGGCACGGCGACGGCGGGCGATCAACAGGCGACGGTGAATTTCTCCGCGCCGGCTTCGTCGGGCGGCTCCTCGATCACCAGCTATACCGCCACCAGCAACCCGGGCGGCGACGTCGGCGCATGCGCCGCTTCGCCGTGTACGGTGACCGGGCTGATCAACGGCACCGCGTACACCTTCACGGTGACCGCGACCAACGGCGTCGGCACCGGCAGCGCGTCGGCGGCCTCCAATGCCGTCACGCCGAAGGGCAGCCAGACGATCACCTTCGCCAATCCGGGTACGCAGAACTTCGGCACCACGCCCACGTTGACGGCGACGGCCAGTTCGAGCCTCACGGTGACGTTCTCGTCGGCCACCACCAGCGTGTGCACCATCACCAGTGGCGGCACGCTGACCTTCGTCACCGGCGGCACCTGCACCATCGATGCCGACCAGGCCGGTAATGGCGCGTACCTGGCGGCGCCGCAAGTGAGCCAGTCGTTCACCGTCGCGGGCGTAGCGCCCGACGCGCCGACCATCGGCACGGCCACCGCCAGCGACGCGCAGGCGTCGGTAACCTTCACGCCACCCGCCGTGACCGGCGGCGCCGCCATCACCGGCTACACCGCCACCAGCAACCCGGGTGGCCTGACCGGCACCTGCGCCAATTCGCCTTGCGTGGTCACGGGCCTCACCAACGGGACGGCATACACCTTCACCGTCACCGCGACCAATTCGGCCGGCACCGGCGCGGCGTCCGCGGCATCCAACAGCGTGACGCCCATAGTCGCGGCCGCGATCACCAACTTCGCCGCCAACCCGGCGGCGCCGGTGTTCAAGCCGAGCGGCACGTTCACCGTGTCGGCTACCGGCACCGGTTCGAGCAGCCCCCTGGTGTTTGCCGTCGCGCCGTCGTCGAGCGCGATATGTTCCATCCAGGGCAGCACGGTCACCACGCTCTCCGCAGGCGTCTGCACGGTAACCGCCAACCAGGCCGGCGACGGCAGTCATGCGGCCGCGCCGCAGGCGACGCTGGCGGTGACGATCAACAATCCACCGCCGCCCACCGGCAGCAATGTCAGCGCAAGCACCCACTACAACACCGCGACCACGGTCGATCTGAGCACGGCGATCGTCGGCATCGACGTCACGGCGGTGAATATCGCCACGGCGCCCGCGCACGGCACGGCGAGCGTGTCCGGCAAGACGGTGACCTACACGCCGTCGTCGAGCTTCTACGGCGGCACGGATACCTTCACCTACACCGCCACCAATCCGGGCGGCACCTCGGCGCCGGCCACCGTCACCGTGACGGTGTCGTCGCTGGCAGTGCCGGTGGCGCCGCCGCTGACCGTGTCCACCACCACCGGCACATCGGTGCAGATCCAGGCAGCCGCCCAGGCCAGCGGCACCAAGCCCTTCACCGGCGCGAGCGTGATCCAGGCTCCGGCGCACGGCCAGGCCCAGGCGAGCGGGGAACAGATCACCTACACACCGACAGCGGGCTTCGTGGGCACCGACCACTTCACCTACGCGGTCGCCAACAACTTCGGCAGCTCGGTGCCGGCCACGATCACGGTCACCGTCACCGCGGCTGGCCAGGCCAGTGCGCCGGACGGCACCGTCACGGTGATGACCAAGCCCGGTGTGCCGGTCACGGTGAACCTGGCGAGCATCGTGCCGGGCCAGTATGCGTCCTCGGCGCTGCTTGGCATGTCGCCGGGCGATGGCGGCCAGGCCGTCGTCGGCCAACCGACGGCGCTGACCTTCACCCCGACCGCCAACTTCCACGGCCTGGCCCAGATCACCGCGGTGCTGACCACCACGGACGGCCAAACCAGGACAGTGGACGTGCTGGTGCTGGTGAACACCCAGCTCGACCCCTCGCATGCGGCGAACGTGCTGGGCCTGATCAACGCCCAGACCATGGAAGCGCAGCGCTTCGCCCAGAGCCAGCTGGACAACATCCGCCAGCGCCTGGAAAGCCTGCACGACGGCGACGACCGCCTGTTCAGCAGCAACCTTGCGCTGAGCCTGGACGGCCAGTCGCTGCAAGGGCCAGGCAACGACCGCCGGGCGCCATACGGCGGCCAGAACGGCGCGGGCTATGCCGATGGCTCGATCTCCTCCATCCAGCGGCCGGGCATCGGCGCAGCCGGGGACGACACGATGCTGTCGCCCAACCGCCGGGCGTTCGGGCCGATGGCGCGGGCCAATGGCCAGGACGGCAGCAGCGGCAACGGCGGCACTGGCACGGGCGGCGGGTCGCCGGGCCGCGGGCCGTCCGGGCTGGGCGTATGGATCGGCGGCATGGCGGCGTTCGGCAGCTACGATTCCTACCGGCAAGCGGCGGGCTTCGACGCGGACACCCTGGCGATCGACCTCGGCGTCGACCAGCGCATTGGCGGGAGCGGCCTGTTCGGCATCAGCCTCGGCTACAACCACGACCGCAGCACGATCTCCAACGACGGCACGCGCAGCATCGCGCAAGGCTACAGCGCCGCCCTGTACGGCAGCCTCGCCCCCACGGCGTCGACCTACTTCGACGCCGTGCTCGGCGGCGGCGGGTTGAGCTTCGACAGCCGTCGCCACGCCGCCGACACCGGCGGCTACCTGCTCGGCCACCGCAATGGCGACCAGTGGTTCGGATCGTTGACGGCCGGCTACGAATTCCACGACGCGAAGTGGCGGGTGTCGCCCTACGGCCGGTTCGAGTGGTCGTACTCCTCGCTGAACGGGTTCGCCGAGAACGGCGACGTTGCCGATGCCCTGGCCTACGGGCGCCAGAGCGTGCGCACGTCGCTGGCGGTGCTGGGCGTGCGCGTCGGCGGGATGCTCCAGACCCAACATGCGGTGCTGGTGCCGCGCGCGCGGCTGGAGGTGGGTTACGACTTCCAGGGCACCAGCAACACCACGCTGGGCTACGCCTTCGTGCCGTCGGCCGGATCCTGGAATGTGCTGAGCAGCCCCTACAGCGCCAACGGCCTCAGCCTGCAAGCCGGGTTGGGCATGGACTTCCAGCTCAATGACAACCTGCTGCTGACCACCGACTACGAGTACCTGATGCAGTCGCATAGCCGCAACCAAGCGATCCGCTTCGGCATCGACAAGAAGTTCTGACGGCACGCCTCATGCCATTCCTCGACGGGCACCTCGCGGTGCCCGTCCCTTTTTTGCGGGGCAGGCGGCAAGGCCTCAGCCGGGCGCCCGCGGTCAAGGCGATGCGGCGAGATGACAGCCGCATCGGCCGGCCATCGAACCCGGGTGACGACCTGCGGCAAGAGCAGTCCACCTGCATCGCCAAGGCCCGCCGACCCGCCGCTGCGCCCGCGCCTGGCTGCGCCCGCCCGCGAGCCGGACGCCGCTGCCGCTGCCCCGCACCGATGAGCCACCCGGCCTGGCGTGGCCCGCCTTCCCGATGACCAGTCAGGCGTTTCCACAGGCGACCAGCCAAGCCCGCCGGAACGATGCAGGGGTCGACCGCTGCACGCCCTCAGCACCGCCCAGGCGACGGCTTCCCCCCGTGCCCACCGCCGCGCTCCTTCTCCCGCCGCCGATGCTCCCCCTCCGCCATCGCCTTGAAGCGGTTGAGCGATTGCAGCCATAGCGCGTTGTGCTCGGCTTCCTGTTCGCTGTCGCCGTCGGGGATGCGGTTGAACGGGATGCGCATGGGTGCGGCGTCGTGTTCCAGCGCGGCCTGCATGCCGCCGAAGTAGACCTTGTTGAGGCCGTATTTCGCGTTGATGCGGTCGACCACGGCGTCGACGGGACGCGCGTGGGCGATGGGCGCGAACAGCGAGCCGCTGGTCTGCGCGCGCTCGGCAAGGCGGGTGAGGGTGACGCTCACCGACAGCGGCACGCCGCGGGCGGGGCCAGGCAGGGGGCGGTGACGCACGCGGCCGGTGTCGAGCAGGGTGGCGAGCAAGTGCAGCAGGTTGCGGCTGTCGTCGGTGGGGTCGAAGTGGATGCCGCTTTCCCAGCGCTCGTCGTAGCCGACAAAGCGGATGGCCACCGTCATCGCGCCGGCCAGCAGCTGGTCGCGGCGCAGGCGCATGGCGGCCTTCACTAGCAGTTTCTTGAGCACCGCCAGCGCACCTTCGGGCGTGCGCAGTTCGGGACCGAGCACGTGCGAGTGACCCAGCGAGCTGCGGGTGGTCGGTGCGGCCGGCAGCCATGCGCCGCGCAGCAGGCCCCACATGCGTTCGCCTTCGATGCCGCCCCAGGCGCGGCGCAGCACCAGTTTCGAGGCGGCGGCGAGCTGTGCGACGGTGAAGATGCCTTCGGCGTTGAGGCGCGCCTGCATCGAGGCGCCGATGCCGCAGAGGTCGCGCAGCTTCAGCCCGTGCAGCGCCTGCGGCAGATCGGCCTGTTCGATCACCACCAGGCCGTCGGGCTTGCGCATGTCGGTGGCGGTCTTGGCGAGGAAGTCGTTGGGCGCGATGCCGACGGAGCAGCGGATCGCGCCGCCGGGCGCGGCGAGCGCGATCTCCGCCTTCACCTGTTGCGCGATGCGCTCGGCTTCCGCACGCTGGCGCTGGCGGCCGACCAGCTCGCAGGCCATCTCGTCGATGGAACCAACGTGGGCGATGGGGATGGCGCGGTCGATGGCCAGCTTCAGGCGCCCATGCCACGCCACGTACAGCGGCGGCCGCGCGGTGACGATGGCGATGCCGGGGCACAGTCGCCGCGCGTCGCGCACCATCGTGCCGGTGCCAACGCCATGCGCCTTCGCCTCGTAGCTGGCGGCGATCAGGCTGGTGGTTTCCGCCGCCACCGGCGCCACGCCCACCGGCCGCCCGCGTAGCTCCGGCGTCTCGTGCTGTTCCACCGAGGCGAAGTAGCTGTTGAAGTCGATGAAGAGGCTGCGCAGG
>JAJZET010000083.1 GCA_021805685.1 Pseudomonadota bacterium | reverse complement strand
CGTCAATGTGTCCGTCGACGGACACTATGGCGTGATTCTCGAGCAGTAGAATCAGGAGCCGACTTCTGAGTGCCGCCACGCCGGTCCCCCTTCGGGTCGATGGCACCCAGCGCCGTTAGCGTGCTTGCAAACGGTCCCATGCGCCAGCCCGCGACCTGGACAGCCAGCCGCCCAGGGTGGGGCCGATGGCCAGCGCCGCGCCATTGGTGCCGGCCCACACGCCGATGGCGTGGGCGCGCTCGTGCGGATCGGCCCAGATCACGCGGAGCTGGAATCAGCGCCAGGCCGGCGGGCAGCACAGGGCCGCGCCGATGATGCCCGCCAGGACGCGCGCGGCGATCAAGGTGCCGCCGGTCATCAACAGCGCGGCATAGCTCAGGTTGTAACCGTCCACCACCCATTGCAGCGCCGGCAGCGGCGCGTGCAGACCGACGCCGATGGTGTGATTGACGATTCACTAATGGCCACTGTGCTTGCTACTAAGCCAACGGCTTACAGCAACCCGGGCCGCGGAGCCATCATGAAAGCGATCCGTGTCATATATGAAATAGGTGTACCCAGCCACATTGTGCATGACAAATCCCGCGTTCAGTTTTACCTCGACACCACGCTCCCCGAGAGCTCGCTGGATCTCTCGCATGTGAGTGGAAACCGTTTCCCGGTATGGTGCGAAGTCATGCTCATCGGAAATGAATCCATCCGCTTCCAACGTATCGGATGCGCGATCCAGAAATTTGTCGTTGAGAAACGAATCTAGGGGCTGGGCAGTCATGCTGATTATTTGCGTATTTCGGTGATCGTGACCGCTCGTTTCGGTTGATCGTGACCGGTCGCTGCCAGTCGTTGTGCGCTGCATAAATTGTAACGGTTTCGGTCACGATGGGTCGTGGGGTCTGTCCTTGTCGAGCGGTTTTCGCCGCAGTGATTCGCCCTTCAGGCTGATGCGGTGGGAGCGGTGCACGAGACGATCGAGGATGGCATCGGCGACGGTCGGGTCATTGAGCCAGGCATGCCAGTGATCGATCGGCAGCTGGCTGGTGATGAGGGTGGATTTGCTGGTGCTGCGGTCGTCGATGACTTCGAGCAGATCGTGTCGTGCCGCCTGATCGAGTGGAGTCATGCCCCAGTCGTCCAGGATCAGCACGTCGACACGCGCGAGCTGGGTGAGCAAACGGCCGAAGCTGCCATCGGCATGCGCGATGCGCAACGTCTCGGTCAGGCGCGGCACGCGCTGATAGAGCACCGGGAAGCCTTGGCGACAGGCCTGTTGCCCGAGCGCGCAGGCGAGCCACGTCTTGCCGACGCCGGTCGGGCCGGTGAGCAGGATGCTCTGCCCTTGCCGGATCCAGTCGCCGCCGGACAGGTTCGCGACCAGGCGCTTGTCGATGCCGCGGCCGCCGCTGTAACTGACGTCTTCGAGACAGGCCTCGGCGTGCTTGAGCTTGGCCGATCGCAGCAGACGCTCCAGCCGCCGGCCATCACGCCAGCTGCGTTCGCGATCCACCAGCAAGCCGAGTCGATCTTCAAACGCGAGATCCTGGCAGGCCGGCAACAGACGCTGTTCTTCCAGGGCACGCGCCATGCCGTCCAGCTTGAGCACGCGTAACTGGTCGAGGGTGGGATGGGTCAACATGCTGGTGTCCTTTCAGTGGGTGGTGGATGGTTCGAGGTAGTACGCCGGGCCGCGCAGGTTGTCGTGGTCCGGACTGATCCAGTCGGTCTGCGCCACGACCGTCGGCAAGGGCTGCTGATCCAGCCCGCCCTGCAGGATCGACAGCACCGACTTGCGTGTGCGTGACCCGATCGCCAGGGCGCGGGTGCACGCCGCTTCCAGGCGGGGGTGGCCGTAGTGGCGCGCCAGTGACAGCAGGCCCAGGCAACTGCGATAGCCCATTTCCGGATGCGGCCGGTTCGTCAGCAGATGCTCGACCAGTTGGCAGGTGGCCGGCCCGATGTCCGCGGCCCAGCGAAGGAAGCGTCCGGGTGTCCATTCCCGATGGGCGCGATGCACGGCCGGCATGTGCTCGGGGACCGTGGTGTGGCGCCCGCGCGCATCCGAGCGCGCATGGCTGGCGACGCGCTGCCCCGCGTGCAGGATTTCGACGGTGGTGTCCGTGATGCGCGCCTCGACTGCCTTGCGCACCAGCGCGTGCGGCACGCTGTAGTAATGCCCGTCGATGTCGACGTGGTAGTCGATGTTGACCCGACAGGGCTTGAACTGTGCCAGCTCGTACGGCTGCGCCGGCAACGGCATCAGCGCCGGCCGGTCGATCGTCTCGAACCACGTGCGGCGGGAACCGTCGAGCTTCTTGAACGGCCGCGCGTTCATCTCTGCCAGCAGCTCGGCGATCGCCAGGTTCAGCGCCGCGAGGGTGAAGAAGCACTGGTGGCGCAGCCGCGCCAGGATCCAGCGCTCGACCACCTGCACACCGACCTCGGCTTTCGCCTTGTCCTGGGGACGGCGGGGCCGAGCCGGCAGAATCGCCGTACCGTAATGCCGCGCACAGTCCTGCGCGGCCCGGTTGAGCTCGGGCTCATAACGATCCGGATGGGCGATCAGCGCGCGCGGATTGTCCGGCACCACCAGCGCCGGCACGCCGCCAAAGAACGCCATGGCCTGCGACAGGCCACGCAGCCAGTCGACCTGCTTCTCGCCCGCGGTAGCGCAGGCGTAGGTGTAGTTCGAGGCGCCGAGCACGCCGACGAAAATGTGCGCACGGCGCAGCTCGCCGGTGTCCGGATTGACGATGCCGACGGTCGGCCCGGCATAGTCGACGAACAGTTTCTCCCCGGCTCGATGCAGTTGCCGCATCGAACGCCGCAGCGATCCGGCGTAGTCCTGATGGTGCTGGCAGAACTGGGTGTACTGGTACGTGGCACGGTCGGCGTTTGCCTCGCAGTACTCCTGCCACAACAGGTGCCGCGTCACGCCCTTGTGGCGCAGTTCACGATGCACCCGCGGCAGGTCGATCGGCGCCCGGTCGCCACGGACGACCGGTGCCGGTGCGCACAGTCTGGCTGCGACCTGGGTCTCATCCAGCGCCGACAGCGCCGGCCAGTCCAGCCCAGCCGCTTCGGCGCGGGCCACGTACTTGCTGACCACCCCCTTGGACAACCCGAGGGACAGGGCAATGCGTTCATGCGACAGGTCGCAGTCCAGCTTCAGTCGGAGACATTCCTTGATCTTGCGCATAGCCACTCGCGGTGTCGGCATCTTCCCCTCCAGAAACGGGGGAGGATGACCGTGCGTTGAAGTTATGCACAACGACACCCGCGTTTCGGTAAGCCGTGACCGGTCATTTCGGTCGCCACCGGAAATCGGTCACGATCCACCGAAACAGGCGGTCACGTCTTACCGAAACGACCGGTCACGCCTTAGCGAAATGACCGGTCACGATGGACCGAAATACGCATCTTCGTGCGCCAGCATCGCCCACAGTTGCCGGGCGTGCTTGTTGGCGATGGCCACGAGCACTTTGCCGAAAGGCATCCGGCACGCCAGCTGCCGGATCCAGATCTGCTCGGGCGTGGACTTGTCTG
>JAJZET010000176.1 GCA_021805685.1 Pseudomonadota bacterium | reverse complement strand
CAAGGCACTGATCGGGCAGGTGGCCGCCACCACCGACGAGCTGGACAAGGCGCGCAAGAAGAAGCGCCTGGAGTACATGCGCGCGGTCGAGATGGCGGTGATCGTCAGCGAGGAGGCGGGCGAGGAAAAGAAATTCGCCGAGCAGAAGCTGGACATCAAGCCGCATCGGGAGCGCATGAACAGGCTCGATGCGCATGGTCACGACGTCGAATACAACTTCAAGGATCCGGCCGACCCGCTGCAGCTGGTGTTCGTCTGCGCGATGTGGCTGACCGGTTTCGACGCGCCGACAGTGTCCACGCTGTACCTGGACAAGCCGATGAAGGACCACACGCTGATGCAGACCATCGCGCGCGCCAACCGCGTGACGAGCTGGACCATCGGCGGTGTGCCCAAGCGCAACGGCGAGATCGTCGATTACTACAACGTGTTCCGCAACATGAAGCGTGCTCTGCGCGACTACGCCCAGGGTGACGATGACGAGACGCCACCGGTGCAGGACAAGGCGCGTCTGTTCGAGTTGCTGGACGACGCGGTGGTGCAGGCCACGGCGTTCTGTACCGAGCGCGGAGTGGATATTGGCGCGGTGCTCGGTTCGGGCGAGGTGTTCGACAAGCTGGGCCAGTTCAAGCGCTTCGCCGACACGCTGCTCGGCAGCGACGACTGGCGCCGGTCCTTCAACGTCTACGAGAACAGCCTCAGCGCGCTCTACGAAGCGTGCAAGCCCGAAGTGCTCGGACGCCCGGTGACCCGCCAGGTCGCCGCGTTCCAGTACCTGCGCGGTGTGATCGACAGCCTGGTCGGCGAGGCGGATATCGACGCGGTAAGCCGTCGCATCGGCGAGCTGCTGGACCATAGCGTGGTGGTGAACCGGCAGTCGGGCAGTTGGCAGGCCGAGCCCGGCAGTCCCGCGTACCAGATCGTGCAGAAGGGCAAGGTCTGGGATCTCAGCAAGATCGACATCGACAAGCTGCGCGAGGAATACGCCGCCACCGAGTACAAGAACATCGAGATTGCTGACCTGCGCGCCTTCATCAGCCAGAAGCTGGCGCAGATGATGAAGGCCAACGCGACGCGGACGGATTTCGCCCATCGCTTCCAGGCGATCATCGACCGCTACAACGCCGGCGGCTCATCCAACGAGCAGTATTTCGAGGAGCTGCTTCGCTTTACCCGCGAGCTGAAGGCCGAGGCGCGGCGGAGTGTCGAGGAAGGCCTCTCCGAAGACGAGCTGGAACTGTTCGACCTGCTGCGCAAGGACGACCTGACCAAGGACGAGACGCAGAAGGTGAAACTGGCCGCCCGCCACCTGCTGCACCGGCTGCTGGACGAGAGCCCGAGGGTGCTGGTGCAGGACTGGTTCAAGGATCGGCAGACCCAGCTGGCCGTACGCAGCGCCGTGGTTACCGTGCTCGATGCCGACCTGCCCGAGAGCTATGACCGCAATGTGTTCAACCAGACGTGCGACCGGGTGATGGACGTGATGCTGGGTTATGCCAGTCGTGGCGACAAGTGGGTGGCTTGATTTGACCTGTGCGGTGCCGGGCTAGCGTTGGATGCGAATGGTCTTGATCCTCCAAGGCCTTGATCGGTGCGTTGGCCATCAGGCCGGTCTAACCCGCCCGCCAGTCAGGTGAATGCCAGGGCATGGGGATCCGTCTCCCGGGCGGTTGCCGGCGCGCTGGGATTCACTGCGAATGGCAGATCGTTCGATGGGTCCACGACGCATTGCTGGCAGGTTCCTGCAAAACCGCATTGCCGTGGCGTCCGGCGCACATTTCGCTGTCCCACCCGCTTCTGGCTGTCCGATCCTCAATCCGCTGTCTTCGTGAGCGGCGGCCGGCGCCAGGCATTCCACGTCGCAGGCACGCTCAGCAAACGCTGGCGTAAGATGCCGACTGCAGGGGGCGGCAAGTCGCTAAAGGCCCGCCCGCGGTGGACGAAAAGGGGATACGGGTCCGGAGCGCCCCGGAATAACCGCGCCGCCGGTCGACGGCGCCACGCAGGGGCGTGCTAACGACTGTCGGGGCGATCCAGGTGGAACAGGGCGAAGGGGTAGTGGAGCGTACGGACTCGAGTCGGGACGCGGCCGGCCGCGCGTTCGTGCTGGGCGAGCTGCGGTCCCGCTTCTACCAGAGCCTTGCCGAAACCCTCGTTCGCCTGCGTGCCCCGCAAGGCCAGGAGGGTCGCCTCGCGCTGGCCGAGATCGTGTCGACCTTCGCCGCCACCCTGCAATTGCCGTTGGCCTGGGTCGGCTGGCGTCCGCCGGGTGCCAGGGGCGTTGCGGTGCTGGCCGCGGCCGGGACCGCGACAGATCGCGTGGAGCGCCTGCTGGCTGGCGCCTACGCGCCGGGCCGGGCCTCGGACGACCCGGTCGATCTGTCGCAGCCGCCCGGGCAGCCGCGCGTGGTGCGCGCCGCCGCGGAGGCGGTTGCCGAAGGCGATTCCGCCACGGCCTGGTACCAGGGCCTGTTGCCCGGTGTTTCGGTGAGCATGGCCACGCGCGATGGCGGGCACCTGGTGCTGGCCACCTGCACCAGCGATGCGCCAGAGGCACTGCTCGAAGACATCGCCACGTGGCTGCCGCGGCTGGCCGACGAGCTGGCGCGGTTCTGGGACCACCAGGCCGAGGCCAAGCGCGAGCGCCGCATCCGTCGCTACCGCGATGCCCAGCGCACGATCCAGCGCGCGCTGCTCGAACAGCCGGACCCGGACGCGGTGTATCGCACCCTGGCCCAGTCGCTGGTGGGGATCGCCGGCGCGGCAGCGGTGGACGTGCATGTGGTCGACGGTGATGACCGCGCGCTCCGCCGCGTGGCCCTGGTCGGTCCGATCGCCGAGGAGCTCGCCGAGCTGGCGCCGACCCCGCCGCCCGATGGCGGCCGGGTGCCCCTGCCGATCCTCGCCTTGCGCGAGCGCAAGCCGCAGATTCGCATCCGACCGTCCGAGCGCGACGACATGTCGCCGGTCTGGCGGCACGCCGTGCTTTCCGGCATGGGCGCCTGCGGATGCTGGCCGATCGTCCTGTCCGACCCGGTGCCCGGCCAGCCGGCCAGGTCGTTTGGCGTGTTCACCTTGATCACCATGGAGCAGGACGGGTTCGACGAGGAGATGTGCCACGTGCTCGACGAACTGGCTGAGGTGGCCGGCCTCGCGCTGCACCAGCACGAACATCGCCGCGCGCAGATCGAGGAGCAGCAGCGGCAGACCTACCTGGCGATGCATGATGCGTTGACCGGGCTGCCGAACCGCCGCGCGCTGGACATGCACCTGGAGTCCGCCCTCGAGCGCGCCGAACGCAGCGGGCGGCTGGTCGCCGCCGGCATGCTCGACCTGGACGATCTCAAGCCGATCAACGATCGCCTCGGCCACGCTACCGGTGACCTGCTGCTGGTGGAGGTGGCGCGCCGCCTGCGCGGCGCGTTGCGGCCGGACGATTACGTCGCCCGGCTGGGCGGCGACGAGTTCGTGATCGTCTGCGAGGGGCTGCGCAGCGCCGCCGAGATCGAACCCCTGCTCGATCGCCTGTGGCTGGCCCTGCGCGAAC
>JAJZET010000037.1 GCA_021805685.1 Pseudomonadota bacterium | reverse complement strand
GTGCCGGCCACTTCCGCCATCTGGTGCACGAGCTTGGCCTTCACGTAGCGGCGCCAGTCGTAGCCGTGCACGTCGATGCGCGGCAGGTCGGTGACCGATCGCCTGGCCGCCGGGGTCTGTTGCGCCACGGCCGTGGATGTGACGAGCGAAAGAACCGTGGACAGGGCAAGGGGCAGGGCGGCGCGATGCGGCATCGTGGCATGGAGGCAAAGAGGCAATAGCCGGTTATGACGCATTCCCGGTGCGATCGCCATAGGCCAGGCGTTTACCGATGACGCCGCGCCGATACTTGCGCAAGCCAGTGGCCTGGCCGGCTGGCACGGGGCTTCGCAAGACCTTGATGCCGGTCGCAAGGTGGCGACCGTGACTTCCGGGGCTTGAGTACGGGCGCCGGCTGCGCGATACAGGTCCCTTTCGTCACAGCGGAACCTTATCCATGCGTATGTCGCGCCGGTTCGTCCTGCTTGCCCTGGGCGCCTTGATCAGCTGGTCCGCGCAGTCGGAGGTGGCGCCATCGTCCTACCAGGCACTGCACTGGCGCTCGATCGGGCCGTTCCGCGGCGGACGCGGGCTGGCGGTGTCGGGCATCCCGGGTGACGCACGGCATTTCTATTTCGGTGCAGTGGACGGCGGCGTGTGGGCCACGCAGGATGCGGGGCGCACCTGGCAGCCGATCTTCGACAAGGAGCCGGTGGGCTCGATCGGGGCGCTGGCGCTGGCGCCGTCGAACCCCAAGGTCATCTACGTGGGCAGCGGTGAGGCCGACATGCGCTCGGACATCGCCCACGGCAACGGCATGTACAAGAGCGTGGACGGCGGCAGGCACTGGACGCGCATCGGGCTGGCGGACAGCTACCAGATCGGCAAGATCCTGGTCGACCCGCGCAATCCGGACGTGGTCTACGTGGCCGCGCTCGGCCATGCCTACGGCCCGAACGCCGAGCGCGGCGTGTTCCGCAGCCGCGACGGCGGCAAGACCTGGACCAAGGTGCTGTTCAAGAACGACGACACCGGCGCGATCGACCTTGCCTTCAAGCCCGGCGATCCGGACACGATCTACGCCGCGCTGTGGCAAACCCGCCGGCCGCCGTGGAACGTGTACCCGCCCTCGAACGGTCCCGGCAGTGGCCTGTACGTGTCGCACGATGGCGGTACGCACTGGAGCCAGGTGCAGGGCGACGGCTTCCCCGCACATCCGGGCCGCATCGGCCTGGCGACCTCGGCGGCGCAACCGGACCGCGTTTACGCGCTGGTGGACGCCGGCGGCGGTGAAGGCGGCCTCTATCGTTCCGACGATGTCGGCGCGCATTGGAAGCATGTCACCGGCGATCAGCGCCTGTGGCAGCGCGGCTGGTACTTCGGCGGCATCACGGCCGACCCCAAGAATGCCAACCGCGTGTACGTGATGAACACCATCATGCTGCGCTCGGACGACGGCGGCGCGCACTTCCTTGCACTGAAGGGCGACCCCACCGGCGACGACTTCCACACGCTGTGGATCGACCCCACCGATTCCGACCGGCAGATCCTCGGCGTGGACCAGGGCACCCTGATCACGCTCAACGGCGGCAAGACCTGGAGCAGCTGGTACAACCAGCCCACCGCGCAGATCTACCATGTCAGCACCGACAACCGCTTCCCGTACTGGGTCTACGGCGCGCAGCAGGATTCCGGTGCAGTGGCGCTGCCCAGCCGCAGCGGCAGCGGGGACGGCATCACCATGGAGCAGTTCCACGAGATCACCCCCGGCGGCGAGAGCGGCATGATTGCGCCCGACCCGGACGATCCGCACATCGTCTACGGCGGTACGGTGGACAAGCTCGACACGCGCACCGAGCAGGTGCGCAGCGTCGATCCCACGCTGGCCTATCCGCTGGCGCACTACCGCGGCGCGTGGACGCTGCCGCTGGCGTTCTCCAAGCGCGGCAAACGGACGCTGTACTTCGCCAACCAGCGGCTGTTCCGCACCACCGACGGTGGCGACCACTGGGCCCCGATCAGCCCCGACCTTACCCGCGCGGACGCCGGTACGCCGGCCAACCTCGATGCACCCACCGCGGCCGATGACAGCCACGTGGGCAAGCGTCGTGGGGTGATCTACAGCATCGCGCCCTCACCGCTGGACGCGAAGACCCTGTGGGTGGGCACCGACGACGGCCTGGTCTGGCGCAGCACCGACGATGGCGCGCACTGGCGGGCGATCACACCGAAGGCGCTCACGCCCTGGTCCAAGGTGGCCGGCATCGAGCCCTCGCACTTCGATCCGAACGTGGCCTATCTGGCGATCGACCGCCACCGTCTCGACGACGATACGCCCTACATCTACCGCACCGCCGACGGTGGCAAGAGCTGGACGCGCATCGACAGCGGCATCCCCCGTAACAGCTTCGTCAACGTGGTACGCGAGGATCCACGGCGAAGCGGCCTGCTCTACGCCGGCACCGAGCGCGGCGTATACGTTTCCTTCGACGACGGTGCACAGTGGCAGCCGCTGCAGCAGAACCTGCCGGTGACCTCGGTGCGCGACATCGACGTGCATGGCGATGACCTGGTGATCGCCACCCACGGCCGCGGCTTCTGGATCATGGACGACGTCACCGCGCTGCGGCAGCTGGCCAACGTGCATGCGGACACGGCCACCCTGTTCAAGCCCGCCGTGGCATGGCGCGTGCGGCCGGCCGGCTTCACCGGCACGCCGTTCCCCAAGGACGAGCCGATGGCGGCGAACCCGCCCGACGGCGCGATCATCGACTACCTGCTGCCCGCCGGCGTGCACGGACCGGTGACGCTGACCGTGCGCGATGCACAGGGCCGGGTGGTGCGCAGCTACAGCAGTGCCGAAAAGTTCGCCACCCCCAATCCGGCCAAGCTGGACATCGCGCCGGAATGGGTACCGGTGCCGGTGCGGCTGTCCACCGCGCCGGGCATGCACCGCTTCGTGTGGAACCTGCGCTATCCGCGGCCGGGCGCCCACAAGGCGGATCAGCCGCAGAAGGATGGTGTGTGGGCGCCGCCTGGCCAGTACAGCGTGGAGCTGGACGTCGACGGCCGCAGCCTGCGGCAGCCGCTGAGCGTGCAGCCCGATCCGCGCGTGCACCTGTCGTCGGCCGCCTATCAGCGTCAGTTCGTGTTGGCCCGGCAGGTCGAGGATGCCAGCGTGCGGGCGATGGCGGCTACCGCATCCGCCACGGCCGAGCTGAGGTCGCTGGAAGCGCGCGAGGCCCATGCCGATGCGGCCACCCGTGCCCGCATCGAGGCGGTGGCAGCCAAGCTGGCCGACGTGTCCGGCGTGCAGGCGCATCCTGATCCGCGCAACTCGATGGGCGCGCCGCCGAAGCGCGTCGACAGCCTGCGCGCGCTGTCGATGAACCTGATGAAGCTGGAGCAGGCAGTGGACGGCGCGGACGCCGATCCCAGTGCCGATGCGCAGGCTTCCTACACGCTGCTGTCGAAGACGCTCGGCGCCACGCTGGCCGAATGGCAGGCCTTGCAGACGGGCGAGCTGGCGACGTTGGACGCCTCTCTGCCCGAGGCGGGGCGGCGCCCCGTCAACGCGCATTGACCAGTCGCGCCGACGGGGCGTTTGCTCCGTCGGCGCAGTCAGGGTGGGAGTGTCGTTCGCGGGCGCCGCCGCGGAAACCGGCGGCCGCGGGCAGCGCTTATGCCTGGCGGTTGTGCGAGCGCATGGTGCGCTGCTTCTCGATCTGCCAGTCGCGTTGCTTCTCGGTGTCGCGCTTGTCGTGCTCCTGCTTGCCGCGGGCCAGGCCGATTTCCACCTTGACCTTGCCGTTCTTCCAGTACATCGCGGTAGGCACCAGGGTGTAGCCCTTGCGTTCCACCGCGCCGACCAGCTGGTCGATCTCCTTGCGGTGCAGCAGCAGCTTGCGCGAACGCCGATCCTCGGCGATCACATGGGTGGAGGCGCTGATGAGCGGCGGAATCGAGGCGCCGACCAGGAAGATCTCACCCTTGATCACGATCGCGTAGCCGTCGCCGAAGTTGATCCGGCCTGCGCGCAGCGCCTTCAGCTCCCAGCCCTGCAGCGCCACGCCGGCTTCGTAGCGCTGGTCGATGTGGTACTCGAACCGCGCGCGCTTGTTGAGCGCGATGGTGCCGGTGCCCTTGGTGGTGTCCTTGTCCTTGCTCTTGGCCATGTCCGCTAAACTTCGGGCCTCAGGGCGGCCACGCTGCCTGCGCGCCCCCAGCGAAGCGACGCTTTGATTGAGAGTGCATCCACGGATGGATGCCCGTTTGATCTCCGCGCTCAGGGAGGAATGCAAAGACGATGAACGCACAAAATCAGGGACCACCGTGATCGAAATACGCCGCAGCGCGCTGGTACGCCATTCGCCGGAACAGATGTTCGACCTGGTCGACAGCGTTGAAGCATACCCAAAGCGCTTCCCGTGGTGCTCGTCCTCGACCGTGATCGAGCGTAACGGCAACGTCCTGGTGGCGCGGCTGGACCTGCATTTCGCCGGCCTCAGGCACAGCTTTACCACGCGCAACACCGCCGAGCGACCGCATCGCATCGACATCCGCCTGGTCGAGGGTCCGTTCCGTTCGCTGGACGGTCACTGGGGTTTCACTGCGCTGGGCGATGACGGCTGCAGGGTGTCGTTGACGCTGGACTTCGATTACGCCGGCATCGGCGGCAGCGTGCTCAAGCTCGGCTTCCAGGGGCTGGCCAGTCGCATGGTGGACGATTTCTGCCGCGCCGCGGACCAGTTGCATGGCTGAGCCGGAGATCGCGGTGGAGGTGGTGCATGCCGGCGTGCGGCGCATATGGCGTTGCCGCGTCTCGCTGCCGGCCGGAAGCACGGCGATGCAGGCGGTCGAGGCTGCCGGCTTGCTGCCGTCGTTGCCGCCCGAAGCCGGGAGTCCGTTGCGACTGGGGATCTTCTCGCGCCGCGTCGATGCCGGTCACGTGCTGCGCGATGGCGATCGCGTGGAGATCTACAGGAGTCTGGCGCTCGATCCGATGGCCTCGCGCCGGCGCAGGGCCGGCCAGGGCTGACCTGCGTAGCCAGCGCTACTTGCCGCTGCCGGAATCCTTGCCGCTGCCAGCGCCGGAGTCCTTGCCGTCCTTGCTGTTTTTGCCGCTCATGTCCTTGTCGCCCTTGGTGTTGTTGACCGAGTAGTTGACGTTGAGCTTCTTGCTCTCCTTGAGCAGGTTACGGTTGCTTTCGAGGTAGGGGCTGCCCTCGACGCGCGTCAGGGTGTCGTTGTCGAAAAACAGTGTCATCCGGCTGACCTGCATCGGACCACCGCGATGCGAATAGGTGGAGACGTAGTCCCAGCGGCTCTGGTCGAACGGCGTGGCGACCGAGGGCGTGCCGATCAGCAGCAGTACCTGGCGCTTGGTCAGGCCCGGCTTGAGCTGGGCCATCGCTTTCTTGTCGATGGTTTTGTCGAGCAAATTGCCCTGCCGCACGTCAGGCGTATAGACCAGGTGGCAGCCGGAGACGACAAGCGCCAGCGAGGCGACGACCGGCAGGGTGATCAGCTTGTGCATGCGTGTTGCGTCCAGATCGTGAAGGAGTCGGATGATACACTACCGGTTCGGCATCACCGCGCCGGGCGAGAGGTAGCTGCGATGGAACAGGAAACCCAGGAGTTGCGCCGGGTCGGACTCAAGGTGACCCATCCGCGCATGCGGATCCTGCAGATCTTCGACGAGGAAGAGGGCAACCATCTCACCGCCGAGGACGTCTACAAGAAGCTGCTTGCCCATCAGGAAGACATTGGCCTGGCGACGGTGTATCGCGTGCTGACCCAGTTCGAGGCGGCAGGCATCGTCGTCAAGCACAACTTCGAAGGCGGCCAGGCCGTCTACGAACTCGACCGTGGCAAGCACCACGACCACATGATCGATGTGGACAGCGGGAAAGTGATCGAGTTCGTCAGCGAGGAGATCGAGCGGTTGCAGCGGGAGGTCGCCGCGCGCCACGGTTATGTGATCGAGGATCACAGCCTGGTGCTGTACGTGCGGCCAAAGCATCGCGGTGGCGCGCGCAAGGCCTGAGTGGCGGCTGGCCGGAAGGCCCGAAATCATCGCAATGGGTCAAGCAGGTGCGCCGGAAGCGGCGCAAGCCGCTGCTGGGCGAGTAACTGGCGCATAAAAAAATCGCGAGGGAGGACTCCTGTCCACCTCGCGATTGCCTCGTACCTGACTGGAGCCCGGTCTGGCGAATTGCTCGCTCAAGCGGTTCCAAGGTAACGACCAGATGGCGTCCTGCCATCTTTCCGGAGTCACCGTCCCCACGAGGACTCCGGTACGCCATCTCACGATGGCGGCTCCCCCACATCGATGGAACGATCCTAACGAAGCTTTCACGCTCTGGATATCGGAAAATTTCCTAGACAGCGCGAACTGTGACGGGCAAGTCGTTGTTGCTTCGCAACAAGACGCGCAGATGCACGCCGCGCGGCGCGGGCTTCAGGCGGAACAGGCCGCCCAGCGACGTCACGCGGTCGCGCATGCCCTGCAGGCCGCGACCGCCACGCGGCGGGCGTTCGGACAGGCCAATGCCGTCGTCGCGCAGGTCGAGCAGGGCCAGCACCGCGCCATGGCGCTCGCCGATGCGCAGGCGCAGGCGGAATTCCCCGGCCTTGGCGTGCTTTACTGTGTTGGTGGCGCTTTCCTGCGCCAACCGGTAGATCGTGGTCCGGGTGTCGTCGTCGAGCAGGCGCGGGTCGCCGTGCAGTTCGGTGAGATAGCTGATGCCTGCGGCCTTCAGCAGGTCGCGGATCGGACCCTCGTCCAGCGCCCGCAGCAGCCCGAACTCGTCCAGCACGGCCGGGCGCAGATCGTCCAGCAGCCGGTGCAGGGCGCGGCGCATGTGGCCGAGGATGTCGTTGATCGAGGTCCCGATGTCCTCCAGCCCGGCCTGCCGCAGGCGGGACTGCGCGAGCTTCACGTGGGTCTGGATGGCGGTGATGTTCTGGCCCAGCTCATCGTGCAGTTCGGCGGCCATGTGGCGGCGCTGATTTTCCTCGGTCCGCAGGTTGCCGCGCGCGGCGGCGCGCAACTGCTGCGCCAGTTGGTCCAGCCGCCGGTTGACCGCGGCGAGGTGGATGTTCTGCTCGGCGACGCGCTGTCTGCTGCGACGCAGGGCATCGGTAGCCGAACCAAGCATCAGCGTGCCGCTGCCGGCCACGGCCAGGAACAGGTAGCCGGCGGCTTCCGGTACGTGGCCCAGCCGCTGGTCGAGCAGCGTCGTACCCAGGCTGGAGACGATCATCGCCAGTGCCGCACCGCGCCAGCCATGACGGAACGCGAAGAAGAGCACCGGCGCCAGCGACAGCGCGCGCGCCAATTGCGACTGCGGCGCGGCGTGCTCGGACAGCAGCGCCAGGATGACCATGGCCGGCAACATCACCTGCAGCCCGTCCAGCAGCAGGGCGGAGGCGGTCTGCCGATCGGGTGGTGCACGCAGCACCATCGCCATCACCGGAAGCACCAGCAGCACGCCCAGATAGTCGCCGAGCAACCCTTTGCCCAGCGTGCGTATCAAAACGCCCTCGGGTGCGGCGCCATGGGTTGCCATGAGCAGGCCCGCGGTCGCGGCGCCGGTGATCACCACCACCAGCATGGCGGCGAGCAGCAGGCGTGCCGTGTCCTGGGGGTTGTGCAGGTTCGCGCCGGCGTGCGGGTCGAGCCGGCGCAGCAGCCATACGCACGCCGCGGTCGTCAGCAGTTCGGTCGGCTCTCCCAGGAGGAAGCCGTGCCAGCCCATCGGCAGGCCGTCGCCCAGGCTGGTGCCGGCGGAGGCGACCAGCTCCGCCCCCAGCAGCCAGCCCCAGTTGCGCACGGGTGACAACAGCAGCGCACCGAAGCGCAGTCCGTAGGGCAGGATCCAGTAGGTCTGCGTGGTGGGCCACAGCAGCAGCCACAGCAACAGGTAGATCGCCCCCAGCCATGGGCCGGAGTGCAGGGAGCGTAGGAGCTTGTTGCGCATCCCGCGATGGTACATGGGCGATCCGCGCCATAGCGGCCGCGGACTGGGCTGACGTCGCCGTTCCAGGCGGTAAGCCTGCCGTCGGTGATGGTCGGGCCAGCCGGGTGCTTTCTGCTGCCCGAGCGCCTAGAGTAGGTGCATGTACAGCATTGTCCTTGTCGATGACCACGCCATCGTGCGCGAAGGCTTCAAGCGGCTGATCGGGCTGGAGCCCGATCTCAAGGTGGTGAGCGAGTGCCGCAGCGCCGACGATGCGGTGGAGATGGTGGCGCAGCATCGGCCCGACCTGGTGGCGCTGGACCTCTCGCTGCCCGACGGCAGCGGATTGCCGTTGATCGAACACCTGCGCAGCGTGGCGCCGGATACGCGCATCGTGGTGCTGAGCATGCACGATGGCGAGCCGTATGTGTCCGAGGCGCTGCGCCGCGGCGCCAGCGGCTACGTGACCAAGGGCGTGGCGCCGGAGGAACTGGTGGCCGGTTTGCGCGCGGTAATGCAGGGCGAGCGGTTCCTGAGCTCCGACCTGCGCCAGCGCCGCGCCGAGCAGCCGGAATCGGTGCTCGACCCGCTGCATCGCCTGACCGCCCGCGAGCACGAAGTGTTCCTGCTGCTGGCCTGCGGCAAGACGCCCAAGCAGGTGGCGGCGGAGCTGGGCATCGGCCAGAAGACCGTCTACATCCACCGCGCCAGCGTGATGGGGAAGCTGAACGCAGGCTCCGAACTGGAGCTGTACCGGATGGCCAGCGAGCGCGGTTTGTTGCCGGCCGTTGGCTAGGCCTGGGCGCGTTCCAGCATCTGTTTCGCGTGGGCGCGGGTTTCGCGGGTGATCTCCACCCCGCCCAGCATGCGCGCGAGTTCGTCGCGCCGGCCGTCGGCGTCCAGCGGCTGGATGTGCGTGCGGGTATGTCCGCCCTCGCTGTGCTTGCTCACATACAAATGTGCGTGACCCTGCGCGGCCACCTGCGGCAAATGGGTGACGCAGAGCACCTGGCGCTGGCCGCCCAGAGCGCGCAGCTTCTGGCCCACCACTTCGGCCACTGCACCACCGATGCCGCTGTCCACCTCGTCGAACACCATGGTGCCCACGCTGTCGTTGCCCAGCGTGGCGACCTCGATGGCGAGGCTGATGCGCGCGAGTTCGCCGCCGGAAGCCACCTTGCGTAACGCGCGCGGCGGCTGGCCGGGATTGGCGCTGACCAGCAGTTCGCAGCGTTCGCGGCCTTGCGGATCGGGTTCGTCGCCGCCGGCAGGCTCCAGTTCGACCCTGAGCACGCCGCCGGCCATGCCCAGTTCGGCCATCAGCAGGCTGACTTCCTTGCCCAACTGGTCGGCGGCCTTGCGGCGCGACTTGCCCAGCTTGTCGGCGGCCTGGTCGTAGTCGGCACGGGTGCGTTCGCGCTGGGCGGCGAGCTTCTCCAGCGCTTCGCCGGCGCCCTCCAGTTCGGCCAGCTCGGCGCGCAGCGTGGCGGCCTTGTCGTGCAGTTCGGCGACGGGCAGGCGATGGCGCCGGCCGAGCTCGTGCAGGCGGGCGAGATGGACATCGACCTCGGCGAAGCGTTCGGGGTCGAGATCGACGTCCTGTGCGTAGCGGCCCAGCGTGTCGGCGGCTTCGCCCAACTGGATCGTGGCGTTGTCGAGCAGCTCCAGCACGGGGTTCAGCGCGCCGTCCAGCATGGCCAGCTTGCCCAGTTCGGCGTGGGCGCGACCCAGCGCACGGCGCAGGGCGAATTCGCTGTCGCCGTCGAGCAGTTCGACCACGCCGGCGGCACCTTCGGCGAGCCGGCCGGCATTCGCGAGGCGCTTGTGGCTCGCCTCGAGTTCGGCCAGTTCGGTGGGCGGCAGCGTCCATTGCTCCAGTTCGGCGAGTTCGTGGCGCAGCAGCGCCAGCCGCTGTTCGCGGTCCTCGCCGCCGCTGAGCCGGCGGATGCGCGCACCCAGGTCGCGCCACTGCGTGGCGAGTTCGCGCACCTGCGCGGCCAGCGCTTCGTGGCCGGCGTGGGCGTCGAGCAGGGCGAGCTGGTGTGAGCGGGAGAGCAGAGCCTGGTGTTCGTGCTGACCGTGGATTTCCACCAGCAGGGTGGCAAGTTCCGAAAGCTGGCCGGCGCTGGCGGGGCGGCCGTTGATCCACGCGCGCGAGCTGCCCTCGGCGCGGATCACCCGGCGCAGCTGGCAGGAGTCACCGTCGTCCAGCTCCTCGCATGCCAGCCATGCGCGGGCCTCGGGCAGGGCGGCGAGATCGAATTCTGCGGACAGTTCGGCGCGGTCGCTGCCCGTGCGCACCATGCCGCTGTCGGCGCGGGCGCCGGCGAGCAGCAGCAAGGCGTCCACCAGCAGCGACTTGCCGGCGCCGGTTTCGCCGCTGACCACGGTGAGGCCGGTGCCGAAATCGACTTCGGCGTGTTCGACGACGGCGAATTGGCGGACATGGAGCGAAATGAGCATGGCGGGCTGATGGCAGTCCGAGAGTGGTTGGGCGGATTGTAACGGTTGGCCTGCCGCTAGAATGGCGCGGCGGCTTGCATCGCGGGCGCGCAGACACTATCTCTTCTCCGTCTCACCGATTGCTACAGCGCATGTCCCGTCATCACGGCCACGAACTCGATGCACGCACGCGGCGGTTGCTGCGCAGCCTGATCGCGCAGTACCTGGCCGACGGTGAGCCGGTGGGGTCGCGCACGCTGTCGCGCTCCTCGGGGCTGGACGTGAGTCCGGCGACCATCCGTAACATCATGGCCGACCTCGAGGAGGCCGGCCTGGTGGCCTCGCCGCACACGTCGGCCGGGCGCATCCCGACGCCGCGTGGCCTGCGCCTGTTCGTGGACAGCCTGATCGAACTGCAGCCGTTGCCGCACGACGAAATGGCCCGGTTGCAGCGCGAATTGCCGCCGGGGCAAGCCACCACGCGCGACCTGCTGGGCAACGCCTCGGCGCTGCTGTCGGCGATGACCCGCTTCGCCGGCGTGGTGACGGTGCCGCGGCAGACGGATTTCCCGTTGCGCCACATCGACTTCGTGCCGCTGCCGGATGCGCAGGTGCTGGTGATCCTGGTGTTCTCCGACAACCAGGTGCAGAACCGGGTGGTGCAACTGGCCAAGCCGCTGGAAGGCCGCGAGCTGGAGCAGGCGGCCAACTACATCAATACGCATTTCGTCGGTCTGCGGGTGGACGACATCCGCGCCCATCTGCTGGCCGAACTGCGCGCGGCGGGCAGCGAGCTGAACCGGCTGGTGGTCAACGCCACCGAACTGGCCACGGCCTCGTTCGCGCCGCAGGCGGAGGGGGATGACGTGCTGGTCAGCGGGCAGACCAACCTGATGGCCTGCGCCGAACTGGCGGACCTGCAACGCCTTCGCGAGCTGTTCGAGGCGTTCCAGCAGAAGAACGGGCTGTTGCAGCTGATGGAGTCCTGCGCGCGGGCGCCCGGCGTGCGGCTGTTCATCGGCGAGGAATCGGGTTTCGCCGCGCTGGACGGCTGCAGCATGGTCACGGCCAGCTACGGCACGCAGGGACGCGTGCTCGGCGCGGTGGGCGTGATCGGCCCCACGCGGATGGCTTACGAGCGGGTGATTCCGGTGGTGCAGGCCACTGCCGGCCTGCTCAGCGACGCCTTGAATCGCGCCGCGACGACCACATAAGGGGGCGGGGATTACCCGCAGGTTTTATCGGTCGGCCCTGCGCCGGCCACGGACGAGAATTGGAGCCGCTCATGCAGAACGACGACCCGCACTTGGCACAACACGGCAATGATGCCGCCGGCGAGGCGCTCAACGCCGACCTCGATGCGCTCCGGGCACGCGTCGCCGAGCTGGAGGCCAGCAATACCGAACTGCGCGAGACCGTGCTGCGCGAGAAGGCCGAGCTGGAAAACCAGCGCCGACGCCTGCATCGCGACCTGGAGCAGGCGCGCCGCTTCGCCAACGAGAAGCTCCTCAACGAGCTGCTGCCGGTGTTCGATGGCCTTGAGAGCGGCCTGGCGGTGGAGACCGCCGACCTGGCGGCGATGCGCGAGGGTCTGGGACTCACGCTCAAATCGCTGCTGAAGATGGGCGAGAACCATGGCCTTACCCAGGTCGATCCGCTGGGCCAGCCGCTCGACCCCGAGCGCCACCACGCGGTGAGCATGGTGGAGGCGCCCGGTGCGGCAGCCGGCACGGTGGTCAGCGTGCTGCAGAAGGGCTACGTGCTGAACGACCGCCTGCTGCGCCCCGCGCTGGTGGCGGTGGCGAAAGACTGAACCACGCGCCGCCGGGCGCGACACATCCGGAGTCCCGTCGGCATTGATTCGCCGCACGCGGCCCCCATCTGGAAAACCATCGCGCGGCCGTGGGGCCGCCTTCGAAATTCGGGAGCACACTCATGGGCAAGATCATCGGTATCGACCTGGGCACCACCAACTCGTGCGTGTCCGTGATGGACGGCAGCACCACCAAGGTCATCGAGAACGCGGAAGGCGACCGCACCACGCCGTCCATCGTCGCCTTCAGCAAGGACGGCGAAGTGCTGGTGGGCGCGCCGGCCAAGCGCCAGGGCGTGACCAATCCCAAGAACACCTTCTACGCGGTGAAGCGCCTGATCGGCCGCAAGTTCACCGATGCCGAGGTACAGAAGGACCTGCACATCGTGCCCTACTCGATCGTCGCGAACGACAACGGCGACGCCTGGGTGCAGACCGCCGACGGCAAGAAGATGGCGCCGCCGGAAGTCTCCGCGAAGGTGCTGATGAAGATGAAGAAGACCGCCGAGGACTATCTCGGCGAGCCGGTCACCGAGGCCGTCATCACGGTGCCCGCTTACTTCAACGACAGCCAGCGCCAGGCCACCAAGGACGCCGGCCGCATCGCCGGCCTGGAAGTGAAGCGCATCATCAACGAGCCGACTGCGGCCGCGCTGGCCTATGGCCTGGACAAGAAGGGTGGCGACCGCAAGATCGCGGTGTACGACCTCGGCGGCGGCACCTTCGACGTGTCGATCATCGAGATCGCCGAGGTCGACGGCGAGAAGCAGTTCGAGGTGCTGGCCACCAACGGCGACACCTTCCTCGGCGGCGAGGACTTCGACATGCGCGTGATCGACTACCTGGTGGAAGAGTTCCAGAAGGACCAGGGCATCGATCTGCGCAAGGACCCGCTGGCCCTGCAGCGCCTGAAGGACGCCGCCGAGCGCGCCAAGATCGAACTGTCCTCGTCGCACCAGACCGAGGTGAACCTGCCTTACGTGACGGCCGATGCCTCCGGTCCGAAGCACCTGAACATCAAGCTCACCCGCGCCAAGCTCGAAGCGCTGGTCGAGGATCTGGTCAAGCGCACCATCGATCCCTGCCGTACCGCGCTCAACGACGCCGGCTTGCGCGTGTCAGACATCGACGAGGTGATCCTGGTCGGTGGCCAGACCCGGATGCCCAAGGTGCAGGAGTCGGTGAAGGACTTCTTCGGCAAGGAGCCGCGCAAGGACGTCAATCCGGACGAGGCTGTCGCCGTGGGCGCGGCGATCCAGGGCGGCGTGCTGGGCGGTTCGGTCAAGGACGTGCTGCTGCTCGACGTCACCCCGTTGTCGCTGGGCATCGAGACCATGGGCGGCGTGATGACCAAGCTGATCGAGAAGAACACGACCGTGCCGACCAAGGCCGCGCAGACGTTCTCCACCGCCGACGACAACCAGACCGCGGTGACCGTGCACGTGCTGCAGGGCGAGCGCGAGCGCGCCAACGCGAACAAGTCGCTCGGCAAGTTCGACCTCACCGGCATCGACCCGGCGCCGCGCGGCATGCCGCAGATCGAGGTGACCTTCGACATCGACGCGAACGGCATCCTGCACGTGTCGGCCAAGGACAAGAAGACCGGCAAGGAGCAGAAGATCGAGATCAAGGCCGGCTCGGGCCTCTCCGAGGAGGAGATCGCGCGCATGGTGGCCGACGCCGAGGCGAACAAGGAAGAGGACAAGAAGTTCCACGAACTGGTTGGGACCCGCAACAAGGCCGATCAGCTGGTGCACGCCACGCGCAGTGCGCTGAAGGAGCACGGCGGCAAGGTCGGCGGGCAGATCGGCAGCATCGAGGAAGCGCTGTCGGAACTGGAGAAGGTCAAGGATGGCGACGACAAGGCCTTGATCGAGTCGAAGATCGCCAAGCTGGAGCAGGCTGCGCAGGCACTTTACGCCGCGGCCCAGGGCGGTTCGGCCGACGCGGGCGCGCAGCCCGGTCCGCACGGTTCCGCGCAGCCCGACGACGTGGTGGACGCCGAGTTCACCGAAGTGAAGGACGACAAGAAGTAAGGCTGTCTTGACCCGGAACGGGCGTCGCGCGAGCGGCGCTCGTTTCACTGTTCACGGGGGAAGCGATGGACAAGGGGCGGTTGGAAGCCTTCAGCGACGGCGTGCTGGCCATCATCATCACCATCATGGTGCTGGAACTGAAGGTGCCGCACGGAGACGGCTGGGACGTGCTGGCCGCGCAATGGCCGGTGTTCCTCAGCTACGTCCTCAGCTTCGTCTACGTGGGCATCTACTGGAATAATCACCATCACTTCCTGCATGCGGCGAAGAAGGTGGATGGCAGCGTGCTCTGGGCCAACCTGCACCTGCTGTTCTGGCTTTCGCTGATGCCGGTGGCCACGGGCTGGATGGGCGAGAACGCGTTCGCCGGGTTGCCGGTGGCGGTGTACGGCTTCGT
>JAJZET010000223.1 GCA_021805685.1 Pseudomonadota bacterium | reverse complement strand
GCGCCCTCGCGCTGCCGATCCGCTGGAGCGACAATGACGTCACGCTGTGGCCCGGCGAGTCGATGGTGCTGACCGCGCGCTATGCCGCGCAAGGAGCCGCGGCACCCGTGGTCGAAGTGGGTGGCTGGAACGTTCCGACCCGGAGCGTCCCGGCCGGGGGCGAGCCATCCGAATGACGCGACACGAGGAGCGCATCGTTGAATCCGGGCCGGCAGCCATGACACGCGTGACCATCAACGACGTCGCCCGCGCCTCGGGCACCTCGAAAAAAACCGTTTCGCGGGTACTCAACAGCGAACCGAACGTGCGCGACGCGGTGCGCGACCGCGTGCTGGCGGCAATGGCGGAACTCAACTACCGCCCGCTCACCTCGGCGCGCAGCCTGGCGACCAACCGTTCCTTCATGATCGGCCTGCTGTACGACAACCTGTCGCCCAGCTACATCATGGAAGTGCAGGCCGGCGTGCTGGCGGCGTGCGAAGCGCAGCACTACAGCATGATGGTGCAACCGCTGGTATCGGTGGCGCCGGACCTCGCCGAGCGCGTCGAGGACATCCTGTCGCGGCACCGCCCCGACGGGCTGATCCTCACCCCGCCGATCACCGATCACCCGCAGTTGCTGCAGCTGCTGCGCAAGGTCGGCCTGCCGTTCGCCTCGATCGCCCCGCTCCATGCGGAAGACTGCATCGGCGTGATGCTGCGCGAGCGCGAGGCCGCCGCGGCGATGGTGGAATACCTGGCGTCGCTGGGGCACCGCCGCATCGCCCACATCATCGGCGACCCCAAGCACGGCGGCGGCGTCTGGCGCCTTGCCGGCTTCCGCGACGGCATGCAGCGCGCCGGGCTGCAGGAAGACCCCGCCTACATGGTGCAGGGCCGCTTCTCGTTCGAATCGGGCGTGGCGGCCACGCGCCAGTTGCTGGCGCTGCGGCAACGCCCGACCGCGATCTTCGCGGCCGACGACGACATGGCCACCGGCGCGATCTGGGCCGCTGCCGAAGCCGGCGTAGCGGTGCCCGGCGAGATCTCCATCTGCGGCTTCGACGACACCAACATCGCCACGCAGGTCTGGCCGCCGCTGACCACCGTGCACCAGCCCGTGCGCGAAATGGGCCGGCGCGCCACCGAGGAGCTGCTGCTGCGCGTGCAGGACAAGGGCGATGCCCGCATGGTCGAGGTCGGCTACGAAATGCGCATACGCGCATCGACCGCGCCCCCGCCATGAGCGGTCCACCCAGCATCCGGCCGAATCGCACCGGCACGGCGCCTTGCCGTGGCCCATCGCACTGATCGAGAGGAGAGCACCCGCATGCCCATCGCACCCGACGCCCATCCGGCACGGTCATTCCATTTC
Source organism: Pseudomonadota bacterium (assembly GCA_021805685.1). Lineage (GTDB taxonomy): Bacteria > Pseudomonadota > Gammaproteobacteria > Xanthomonadales > Rhodanobacteraceae > Rhodanobacter_A. Next base: position 13,295 of record JAJZET010000223.1, on the reverse strand, counting down.
ATCTCCGGGCTGCCGCGCTCGGGCAGCACCCTGCTGGCCGCGATCCTCAACCAGAACCCGCGCTTCCGCGCCGGCATGACCAGCCCGCTCGCCGACATCATGGGCGTGGTGATGGCCGAGGCCAGCAGCAAGAACGATTTCTCGTTCGACGTCTCCGACGAGCAGCGCGTGTCGCTGCTGCGCGGACTGGTCGAGAACTTCTATTCGCCGCAGGCCGGCGCCGAGGCGGTGTTCGACACCAGCCGCCTCTGGTGCAGCCGCATGCAGTTGCTGGACACGCTGTTCCCCGGCGTGAGGGTGATCGCCTGCGTGCGCCAGCTCGCCTGGGTGCTGGACAGCATGGAGCGGCTGGTGCGCCGGCAACCGGTCAGCGTCAGCAAGGTGTTCCGTTTCGATACCAACACCACCGTGTACTCGCGCATCGAGGCGCTGACCGACCCGCGCGGCATGGTGGGCTTCGCCTACCAGGCCACCAAGGACGCCTTCTACGGCCCGCACGCGCAGGACCACCTGCTGCTGCTCACCTACGAAAGCCTGGTGCGCGACCCGGCTGCGGCGATGCGTGCGGTCTATCGCTTCCTCGGCGAGCCGTGGTTCGAGCACGACTTCGACCACATCGAATACCACGCCGACGAATTCGACGCCCGCGTCGGCATGCCCGGCCTGCATTCGGTCCGACCCAAGGTGGAAGCCGTGGAGCGCCAGCCCGTGCTGCCGCGCGAAATCTTCGGCCGCTTCGCCAACGAGGCGTTCTGGCTCGACCCGAAGAACAACGTCAACCAGGTACCCATCGTGTAGGGTTTTTCATGGGCTTCCGCCGCTTTGTTTCCACTGCGGATCAAGGTTGCGTCGTCGCAAGTTACAGTGCGACTTCGATCGCCTGCCGGCGCCCGAGCTACCTCTCTTTGCTGGCCCACGCCATCGCCAGGAGCGGTGGCGAACAGCGCAGCTGGCCCGAAGGGCGGAGGGCAGGATGCCCGGAGTCAAGAGAGGTAACCCAGAGAAATAGCCTGATTCAATCCGCCGGAATTACAGGCAAGCCATGTCGAGGAGCTTGGAACGACTCCCGCCGACACGAGCTTCACAGCCGCCATCCCGCCCCGTATCTGGAAACCGAGGGCTGGCCAGTTCAGGCCATTTCTCTCTGGTACGCCGCCACCACCGCACGGCGCTCCACGATGCGCCCCTCGCGCAACGTCGCCACCTCGTCCACCAGCGCGGACAACTGACCAAGCCGGTGCGTGATGAGCAGCACGCTGCGCCCGCGCATCGCCTCGTCCAGCGCGCGGTAGAGGCGTGCCGCCGTGCCGGCGTCCAGGCCCTCCAGCGGCTCGTCCAGGATCAGGATCGGCGCGTCCGCCAGCAGCGCCCGCGCGATGGCGATGCGCCGCGCCTCGCCGCCGGAGACGCGCACGCCGTTCTCGCCCACCCGCGTGTCCAGGCCTTGCGGCAGGCCGGCCACGTAATCGTCGAGTTGCGCGCGCCGGATCGCCAGCGCGAGCTGCGCGTCGCCGGCCTCAGGCCGCGCGAGGCGCAGGTTGTCGCGCAGACTGGCGTCGAACAGGTAAGGCTGCTGGTCGACCAGGGCGATCCGCGCGCGCACCTCGTCGCCCTGCCAGGCCTCCAGCGGCACGCCGCCCAGCATGACGCTGCCATCGCAGGGATACAGGCGCAGCAGCGCACCCGCGAGGCTGCTCTTGCCCGCCCCCGAGGTACCCACCAGGGCCAGCCGGCCGCCCTGCGGCAGATCGAGGTCCACGCCGTCCAGCACCCACGGCCCGGCCTCGTCGTGGCGCAGGCGCAGGCCACGGATCGCCAGGTCGTTGCCGCACGGCGGCGGCGACGGCTGCGCCGGTTCATCCACCGCTGCCGGCATGTCGGCCAAGGCCAGCAGGCGGCGCGCCGAAGCGAGCGTGCTGCCCCACAGCGCCCACGCATCCGGCAACGGCGCGATCGCCTCGAACGCGGCCAGCGCCAGCAGGGTCAGCATGGTCAACGCCGGCGGCTGCAGTGCGCCCCGTTCCAGCGCCGGCAAGCCGCAGGCGAGCGCCGCAAGCACAGCACACTGCGCCGCCAGCGCCACGCCGCCGGCGCCCAGCGCCTGCAGGCGGTCGATGCGCCGGCGCGCCTCGCGCAGCTTCACTGCAACGGCATCGACCCTGGCGGCATGCGCCGCCTCGGCACCGTACAGCGCCAGCTCGGCGCGCCCGCGCAAGCCGTCGACGGCCAGCAGGCGCAGCTCCTCCGCGTGCGTCACCACCGCCTCGCCCGGCGTCTTGCCCTGGCGTTGCATCCAGCGCGGCAGCAAGACGCCGGCCGCCAGCATCAGCACGCCCAGCGGCAGTGCCAGCAACGGCAACCAGTACAGCGCACCGCACAGCACGGCCAGCGTGGTCGCCACCGCCACCGCCAGCGGGATCAGCACGCCGAGGTAGGCATGCTCCAGCGCGTCCACGTCCGCACGCAGCCGCGAGAACAGCTCGGCGCTGCGCAAGCCGCCCAGCCGCGCGGGCGCCAGCGGCACCAGCCGGGCAAACAGCCATACGCGCAGGCGGGCCAGCACGCGCAGGGTTGCCTCGTGCGTCGCCAGGCGTTCGGCGTAGCGGCCGCCGGTGCGCAGTATCGCGAGCAGCCGGATCAACGCCGCCGGCGTGTAGTAGTTGATCGCGATGCCGCCCGCGCCGACCAGCGCCATCGAGGTGATGAAATGCCCCGACACGGCCAGCAGGCCGATGCCGGCAAGCATGCTGAGCAGGGCCAGCGCCGCGCCCGCGAGCAGCCAGCGGCGATCCTCCGCGCGCAGCAGGCCGAACAGGCGGCGCACGACGGCGGTGTCGGTGTCGCCGCTGCGCGGATGCGCGCTCATGCGGCCTGCTCCGCCGCCAGCAGTCCGGCGAAATGTCCGCCCGCCGCGCGCAATGCATCGGCGCGGCCGTGCTCCACGATGTGGCCCTCGGCCAGCACGGCCACGTGCTCGTCGTCGCGGATGCCGTCCAGCCGGTGCGTGATGCGGATCACCGTGCGGCCCTCGCCAAGGCGCGCGAGCGCCGCGTCGATACTGGCGGCGGTGGCGTCATCGAGGTGTTGGGTAGGTTCGTCCAGCAACAGCAGCGGCGCGTTGCGCAACCAGGCGCGCGCCAGCGCCAGTCGCTGGCACTCGCCGCCGGACAGGCCGTGGCCGCGCTCGCCCAGCGGCGTATCCAGACCCTGCGGCAGCCGCGCCACCACGCCATCGAGCGAGGCGGCCTGCAACGCGCGCCACAGCGTGAAGGTGTCCGCATCCGCCGCGGCGATCAGCAGGTTGTCGCGCAGGCTGCCGTGGAACACGTGGGCGCGTTGCGGAATCCATGCGATGTGGCGGCGCCACGCGTCCAGGTCCGTGCGTGCCAGGTCGTGCCCGTCGACGAGGATGCGCCCGGACTGCGGCGCGTCGAAGCCCATCAGCAGCGACAGCAGCGTGCTCTTGCCGCTGCCGCTTGCGCCGACCAGGGTCAGGCACGTGCCGGCCGGCAGGTGCAGGTCGAGGTCGCGCAGCACCGCGCGGCCATCCTCGTGGGCGAAGCCGACGCGTTCGAAGTCGATCGTCAGCTGCGTCGCGGCGATGGGCGATGGCGATGCCACCTGCGCCGCCTGCGGCAGCTGCACCGCCAGCCACTCGACCAGGTCCGTTGCTGCTGCGGCGGCGTCCATGCGCCGGTGCCGCTGCGTGCCCAGCGCGCGCAGCGGCAGGAAGAATTCCGGCGCGAGCAGCAACACGAACAGGCCCTGCTCGAACGCCAGCTTGCCCCACATCAGCCGGAAGCCGATCAGCACCGCCAGCACGGCGATGCTCACCGTGGCGAAGAACTCCAGCACCAGCGCGGAGAGGAAGGCGATGCGCAGCACCGCCATCGTCTCGCGCCGGTAGGCTTCGCCGGTGGCCTCCAGCAGCGCCTGCTCGCGCGTGGCGGCGCGGTACAGGCGCAAGGTGGTGAGCCCGGCCAGCGCATCCATGAAATGCGCGCCCATCCGGCGCAGGCGCATCCAGCGGCGCTGGCTTGCCTGCTCGGCCGCCTGCCCCGCCAGCACCATGAACAACGGCACCAGCGGTGCGGTGAACACCAGCACCAGCGCCGACCACGGGTCGGCGGGCAGCACCACCAGCAGGATCAGCGCGGGCACCAGCACGGCGAACGCCGCCTGCGGAAGGTAGCCCGCGTAATACGGCACCAGCGCATCCACGCCGTCGACCAGGCGGGTGGCGAGGTCCCCGCTGGCCTGGCGCGTGCCCCAGCGCGGGCCAAGCTCGCGCATGCGTTTCTCCAGCGCCTGCCGCACCGCGTCAGCCACGCGCGCGCCGGCCTCGAAGGTGGCGCGGCGCTGCAGCAGGCCCAGCGCGAACCGCAATGCCGCCAGCGCCAGCAACGCCAGCAGCCATGGCCAGGCCATGCTCCAGCGGCGACCGTGGAAGATCGCGCCGGCCAGCACGTGGGCCAGCATCCACGCACCCAGGCACATCAGCGCGGCCTGCAGCAGGCCCGCCGCGATGCCCGTACCCAGCAGGGCACGCACCGGACGGGCCTGGTCGCGCAGCCATGCGCTGGCGACGGACGTCATGCGCAGCGGCGACCGTTCAGCGCGCGTCGGCCGACGCGGCGGCCCTGCGCGCGGCGGCGTGTTCGTCCTGCGTGTCGAGCAGCACGCCTCCCGCCGCGGCGATCAGCACGATCATCGCCGTGCCGACCAGCCATGCGAAGTACCACGCGCCCATGTCGCCGAGCAGGATGGCCAGCACGATCACCGCGATGGCCAGCACCATGAACAACAGGAATTGCATAAAGGTTCGCATGGTCCGTCCTCAGTAAGCGTGTTCGTCGGCAACCACGTCGGCAACGTCGAGCTTGCCGCGCATCACATAGAAGGCCCAGCTGGTGTACCAGAGCACCAGCGGCACGAACACCGCGGCGAAGCCGGACATCCACAGCAGGGTGTGCTGGCTGGAGCTGGCGTTCCACACCGTGAGGCTCTGCGCCGGCACGCTGCTCGAAGGCAACAGGAACGGGAACAGCGCCACGCCGGCCGTGCCGATCACGCCCAGCCAGCCCAGGGCGCCCAACCACCAGGCCAGATGCGAGCGGCGCGCGCTGGCCGCGAGCAGGCCCAGCAGCATGCCGGCGAAGCCGGCCGCGGGCAGCAGCCACAGTGCCGGATGCGCGTCGAAGTTCGCCAGCCACGCACCGTCCGCCAACGCCACGCTCTGCTGCAGCGGCGTCTGCGGTACGCCGGCACCGGGGCCGGCGGTCAGCACGTAGCCGCCCATGCCGTGCACCCAGAAGCCGCCGATGGCGAACAGCACGATGGCCAGCGCCGCGCCGATCCGTGCCAGCGTGCGGGCGCGCTCGAAGATCGCATCCTTCGCGCCGTTCATCACCATCGCCGCGCCCATGAACACCGACAGCGACGCCGACAGCAAGCCGCACAGGATCGCGAAGGGATTGAGCAGGCCGAGGAAGGATCCGGTGTAGGTGGACGTGAGGTTCCAGCTGAACTGGAACGGCACGCCGTGGAACAGGTTGCCGATGGCCGCGCCGAACACCACCATCGGCACCAGGCCGCTGACGAACAGCGCCCAGTCCCAGGCGTTGCGCCAGCCCGCCGACGGCAGCTTGCTGCGGTATTCGAAACCCAGCGGGCGCAGGATCATGCTCCACAGCAGCAGCAGCATCACCACGTAGAAGCCCGAGAAGGCGGTGGCGTAGATCAGCGGGAACGCCGCGAACACCGCGCCGCCGCCGAGGATGAACCACACCTGGTTGCCGTCCCAGTGCGGGCCGATGATGTTGAGCGCCACGCGGCGCTCGCCGTCGTTGCGCCCCACGTAGCGCAGGATGGTGCCCACGCCCATGTCCATGCCCACCATCACGGCCAGCCCGCTCAGCAACACGCCGAGCAGCAGCCACCAGAGCACCTGAAGTGCAGCGTACGTTTCCATCGCTCAACCCTCCGCGTAGCCGGCCAGGCGGTCGGCATGCAATCTGTCATGGGGAATCACGCCCGCGTGGTCGTCGTCGGGGCCGCGCCGGATCGTGCGCACCATCAGGTACATCTCGATCGCGATGAACACCGTGTACAGCGTCACGAAGCCGATCAGCGAGAAGGCCATGTAGCCCACGCTGTGCGTGGAAGCGGACATCCACGTCGGCAGCATGCCGTACACCGTCCAGGGCTGGCGTCCCAGCTCGGCAACCAGCCAGCCGGCCTCGTTGGCGAGGAACGGCACCGGGATCATCCACACCGCGAGCTTGAGGAACCAGCGCTTGCGCTCCACCCGGTTGCGCATGGTGTAGATCACCGCCATCACGAAATACGCGAGCATCGCCAGGCCCAGCACCACCATCACGCGGAACGACCAGAACACCGGTGCCACCTGCGGGATCGCGTCGCGCGCGGCGTCGGCCACCTCGGCGTCGGTCGCCGCGGTCACGTCGGGTGCGTAGCGCTGCAGCAGGAAGCCGTAGCCCAGGTCCTTCTCGTGTGCCTGGAACTGCGCCAGCGCATCGGCGTCGTTCGGTTTGGCGGACAGGGTCTGCAGCGCCGCCACGGCGGGGATGCCGTCGCGGATGCGTGCGGTGGCCTGCTGTTCGAGCTGGTCGAAGCCCGGCACGCTGCCGGTCAGCGAATGCGTCACCAGCAGCGACAGCACGTACGGCACCTGGATCGCGCCGCGGTTCACGTGCTCCTGCTGCGAGGGAAAGGCCACCAGGTTGAACGGCATCGGCGCGGGCTCGGTTTTCCACAGGCCCTCCATCGCCGCCAGCTTGGTCGGTTGCGCCTGCGCGCCGACGAAGCCCAGCGCGTCGCCCAGCGTGATCACGCCTACCGTGGCCAGCGCACCGAACAGCACCGCCATGCGGAACGAGCGCCGCGCCAGTTCGGTGTGGCGGTTCTTCAGCAGGTACCACGCACTCACGCCCGCCACGAAGATCGCCGCGGTGACGTAGCCGGCGATGCTGGTGTGCACGAACTTGGCCTGCGCGTCGTGGCTGAAGATCAGGTCGGACAGGCTGGTCAGCTCCATGCGCATGGTGACCGGGTTGAAATGCGCGCCGGTGGGCGCCTGCATGAAGCTGTTGGCGATCAGGATCCACAACGCCGACAGGTTGGAACCGAGCGCCACCAGGTAGGTCACCGCCAGGTGCTGCCCGCGCCTGAGGCGACCCCAGCCGAACACCATCAGGCCCACGAAGGTGGACTCCATGAAGAAGGCCATCAAGCCCTCGATGGCCAGCGGCGCACCGAAGATGTCGCCGACGAAGCTGGAGTAGAACGACCAGTTCGTGCCGAACTCGAACTCCATGGTGAGGCCGGTGGCCACGCCCAGCGCGAAGTTGATCAGGAACAGCTTGCTCCAGAACTGGGTGATCTTCTTGTAGATCTCCCTGCCGGTGGTGACGTAGACCGTCTCCATCGCTGCCAGCAGGAAGGACATGCCCAGGGTCAGCGGCACGAACAGGTAGTGGTACAGCGCAGTCAGCGCGAACTGCAGCCGGGATAGGTCGACAACATGGATGTCGTGCATGGGTACGGCGTCCTCGCGGGTGGCACACCCGCACACTATTGGTGCAGGGCGAAAGATGTTCGTTGACTTCAATCAATTTTGGACGTGTCCGGAACACGCCGCCCGGGAGTGCGACACCGTGCCCTACGCGCGAATGACGCAGGTCAATTGGCCACGCCCAGACGATAGGGAGAATTGCCCCATCCCCCCCCACGAGGACTGCTGCGTGAAAATCGTACTACCGCTAATGCTGGCCGCTTCGCTTGCCATCGGGCCGATGGCTGCCGCGCACGCCGAGGACAACGGCAACTGGGTGGTGCGCTTCGGCGCGCACGTGGTCGACCCGCAGTCGGACAACGGCCAGCTCGCCGGCATGAAGGCCTCCGTCGGCAGCGACACCAAGCCCACCGCCAGCATCGAGTACCTGCTCACCCCGAACTGGGGCATCGAGGCGCTGGCCGCGCTGCCCTTCAGCCACGAAGTGAAGCTGGACGGCCAGCGCGCCGCCACCACCAAGCAGCTTCCACCGGTGATCGGCGTGAACTACCACTTCCTGCCGGACGCCAGGGTGTCGCCCTTCGTCGGCCTCGGCATCAACTACACCTATTTCTTCGATACCCGGGGCAGCGGGCTGTTGCAGGGCGCCCATGTCTCGGCCGACAACAGCTGGGGCGCGGCCGCCCACGCCGGCATGGACGTGCAGCTGTCGCGGGACTGGCTGTTCACCGCGGACGTGCGCTGGATCGACATCCGCAGCGACATCCACGTGAACGGCGCCTACGTCGGCACCGCGAAAATCAATCCGTGGGTCTACGGCGTGAGCCTGGGCTACCGCTTCTGAGGCGGCGTCGCCTCCCGGGACCGGCAGCTTGAGTCCAGCCGCCGGCGTCCGTGCCAGGCGATCGCTTCATCCCGGCACCCAAGACAAAGGCCGCTTGCGCGGCCTTTGTCGTATCTGCAGGATGCCTGCCCGCATCGCAGGCAGGCATCGCGGCGCTCAGAGCGCGGCGTCCTTGAGCTTCTTCAGCGGACGCACCTTCACCTTCACGGTGGCCGGCTTCGCGGCGAACACCTGCTCCTGCTTGGTGAACGGGTTGATGCCGGTGCGCTTCGGCTTGGCCGGCACCTTCACCGCGTTGACCTTGAACAGGCCCGGCATGGTGAACTGGCCGGCGCCCTTCTTGTGCAGCGAGCCGAGCACGACGTTCTCCAGCGAGGCGAGCACGGCCTTGACGTGCTTGGCTTCGACGCCGGCATGCTGGGCGATGTGGGCGATCAGGCCGGACTTGCTCAGCGAGTCGCTGATCGGCTTGACGGCAGCGGGAGCCTTCGGCGCGGGCTTGGCGGCCTTGGCAGGGGCTTTCTTGGCAGTGGTCTTGGTAGCCATGGGCATCCATCAGTAGTGATTGGGGCACCGCCTCCGATGAGGCGATGGCCATGCGGCCTGCACAATCTACGCGAATTCAGGGCGTTTGGTGTAGTCGCGGCGCATCAGAGCCTGCTTGCCGTCGCTGCATGGCACGCGCCGGGAACTGTCTGCGCGCAGGCCAGGGCGGAAGGAGGGCGCGCGGGGACAGCGATGGACGGCCCGGGCTTTCCTCGCCCCCTGAGGCTGAGCACATCCATGCGCCCGTTCCACGTGGAGGAGGAGCGGTGTGGACGGCCGTCCACCACCGCATGATGCCGCCGGCCTGCAGGCAAACAGATCCGCCCCTGCGGATTGGCCTGCCGTGCGGAGACGGCAAGCAGGCGCTTGATTCAAAGGTCGCGCACCACGCGGAAGCCGACCCGTCCGCTGCGCGTGCCGGCATTGGCGCCCTGCCGCCACGCCGAGCGCGCCTGTTCGGGCGAGCTGCCCCACGATCCGCCGCGCAGCACGCGCGTGCTGCAGCCGGGGTTGATCCACGCGGAGCCATCGACGGGCGCGTGGATGAAGTTGTCGTGCCAGCAGTCGTCCGTCCACTCCGTGACGTTGCCGCCCATGTCGTAGAGGCCGAACGGATTGGGCGCGAAGCTCATCACCGGCGCCGGGCCCCAGTAGCCATCGCCGTAATCGCGGAAGGCATGGCTCCAGCGCCGGCCGCTGGGCGAGCGGTCACGCGAACCGGTGAGGTTCTCCACCTTGCTCTTGGGCGTGCCGTCGCCCCACCAGTAGCGCGTGGTGGTGCCGGCGCGCAGCGCGTAGGCGAATTCGGCTTCGCTGGGCAGGCGGTAGGTCTTGCCGGTGCGCCGGCTGAGCCAGTCGGCATAAGCCTTGGCGTCGGCCCACGAAACATTGACCACCGGGAGGTTTTCCGCGGCCTTGCGGCCGGCGTAGTCGTCCTGCCAGGTGGCGTTGCCGTCGTCGCGCATGGTGCCGCTGCGTTCGTCGTAGACGCTGGCGCCACCGTGCTTCACCGAATCGGGCACGTAGCCGCTCGCCCGCACGAATTGGCGGAATTGTCCCACCGTGATCGCACTGCGCGAGATGGCGAAGCCCTGCGTGATGCCGACCCAGTGCTGCGGCAGCTCGCTGGCGTTGCGGCCGCCGTTGCTGCTGGCCGCCCCCATCAGGAAGCCGCCGGTGGGGATCACCACCATCGCCGGCGACTGCCCCGTCATGTCCACGTAGCGGTCGCTGAACACCTGCCCCGGCTTGTGGTTGTCGTAGAGCTGCGCATTGGTCAGTTGCAGGTTGAACGCAGCGAGGCCGGCGACTTGCGGGCTGATCGCCTGCGCCTGCGTGGCAAGCTGCTTCGCCATGGCAACGTTGCCGGCGTCCAGCGCGGAACTGGCCTGGTCCAGCACGATGCTGGCGCGCGCTTCGCGCATGGCGGCCACGCGCTGGCGCACGTCGTGCAACTGCTGTGAGCCGGGGCGGATCGCCTGCGCCTCGGCCAGCACCTTGTCCGCATCGGCGAAATCGTTCTTCGCCACCGCGGCCAGCGCGCGGTCCAGCACGGCGTGCTGCACGTCGAGGATGCCCTGTTCGGCCACCGCGTTCTGCGGATCGCGCCGCTGCACCTCGCGATAGATGTCGAGCGCACTGTGACCCACCGGCTGGTCCGCCTTGCCCTGTTGCAGCAGGCCCGCCGCCTTCGCCAGCAGCGGCCGCACCTCGACAAGGGTGTTCAGCGCGGCCGAGAGACGCGCGGCATCGTCGCCGCTGCTGGGCAACTGGCGCAGTTCCGTCAGGTGCTCGTCCGCATCCTCGGCGTTGCCCAGCGCGATATCGCGTTCGGTCTGTGCAGCCAGCCGCGCACGCACGTCGATCACGCCTTGCGCGGCGCGCCGGCTGTCGGCCTTGTCCTTTACCGCCTGCAGGTAGAGCGCGGCGGCGCTGTCCGCACCGCCGGCCAAGCGGCCGTCGGCGAGCGCCTTGTCGGCGCGATCCAGCAACGCGCGCAGCTTCGGTGGATCGGGCGTGAGCTGCTTCGGCAGGTCCTCGTGCTCGCGTGCGAGGCGCGCGGCGATGACCGCAGTGGGTGCCAAGGTCAGCGGCGGCCCGGCGTTGAGCTCCTCGGTGGCCGGTTCGCCGGCCGCCGCGCCCCTGCCGGCCACGCTCGCCGGCAGCACGGGAACGCTGCGCTGCGCGGCATCCTCCGGCTTGGCATGAAACAGGTTCGGGAAGAAGTGGTAGCCCAGGCCGAGAACCAGCACGACGATGCCGATCAGGCCGCCAAGGTTGCGTTGACGTTGCAGCGTGTCGTTGCTTGGCATGCTTGGGTGTTCCCGGATCGGCCTGTTATGGTGCGCCGCCCACCTTATGTCAGCTCCGGTGACGGGGCAATCCACGCCCGGCCATTTCGAGGATCACGCATGCACCTGTCCGACGCCACCGCCGACTGGATCGCCGACCGCGCCACGCTGCAGGCCTGGCTGGACGACGTGCCGGCGGGCGCCGTGGTCGGCATGGACACCGAGTTCATGCGCCGCGACAGCTTCCACCCGCAGCTCGCCTTGCTGCAGCTGGGTTGCCGCGGCCGCCACGCGCTGGTCGACCCGCTGGCCTTTGCGATCGACGATGCGCTGCGCCCCGCAATCGGCGAAAGCGACGCCATCACCGTGATGCACAGCGCCGGCGAGGATCTGGAGACGCTGGCGCCGCTGCTGCCCGACGGCCCGCGCGTGCTGTTCGACACCCAGATTGCCGCCGCCTTTGCCGGCATGGGCCTGGGGCTGAGCTACCGCGCGCTGGTCGCGGAGCTCTGCGGCGACGACCTGGACAAGGGCGAGACCCGCTCGGACTGGATGCAGCGCCCGCTCACCGCTTCGCAGCGCAGCTACGCCACGCTGGACGTGGTGTACCTGGAATCCATCCACGCCCAGCTCGCCGAACGCCTGCGGCAGCGCGACCGCAGCAACTGGTTCGCCGAGGATTGCGAACGCCTGAAGCGCCGCGCCAGCCATCGCGACGGCGACCCGCAGCCGCAACGCGCGCTGCGCGGCGCCGCCGAGTGGCCGATCGAGCAGCAGGCCCTGCTGCGTCGCCTCCTGCTGTGGCGCGACCGCAGCGCACGCACGCTGGACCGACCGCGCCCCTGGCTGCTCGAGGACGCCCTCGCCATGAGCCTGGCCCAGCAGCCGCCCGCCAGGCTCGCCGAACTCGAACAACGCGCACGCGGCCAGCGCGCGCTGCGCAGCGCCCAGCGCAGCGAACTGTTCGCCCTGCTCAACGAACCGCTCGAAAACAGCGAGATCGCTGCAACCCGCCGCATTCCCGCCCATCCGCAGGGCGGGGCGAAGAAGGCGCTGGGCGCGATGAAGGCGCTGATCGACGAACGCGCCGCCGAACTCGACCTGCCCGCCGGCCTGCTTTGTCCGCGCAAGGTGCTGGAGGAATACGTTGTCACGGCCGAGTGGCCGGAGTTTCTCGACGGCTGGCGCGGCGAGGTGCTGGGTGACAGCCTGCCTGCCCTGCTGCCCGGATGAGCGCACTGGCAGGCTTGCCCGGCCTTGTGCGAGTGGCTATCATGCGCCTTCCCTTTTCGGGGCCATAGCTCAGCTGGGAGAGCGCGTCGTTCGCAATGACGAGGTCGGGAGTTCGATCCTCCCTGGCTCCACCAAGACAAAAAATGCCGCCTACGGGCGGCATTTTTTTTGGTCGCTGCCCGTCCCCGTCTATGCCCCGGCGAAAATGCGCGCGACATCCGCCGCATCCAGCGCGCGCCATGCACCCGGAGCCAACTCGCCCAGCGTGAGCGCGCCGATGGCCACGCGCTGCAGAGTTTCGACGTGGTTGCCGGCGGCGGCGAACATGCGGCGCACCTGGTGGTAGCGGCCTTCGGTGACGGTGAGGCGCGCATGACGCGGGCCGAGCGCTTCCAGCACGGCGGGAGCCAGCGGCGTGGTCTCGGATTCCAGCAGCAGCGTGCCGCTGGCGAACAGCGCCGCCTCGTCGCCGCGCAGGTCCTGCGCCAGGGTGGCCTCGTAGACCTTGGCCACCTCGGCCTTCGGCGAAATGATCCGGTGCAGCAGCGCGCCGTCGTCGGTGAGCAGCAGCAGGCCTGAGGTGTCGCGATCGAGCCGGCCCACCGTGGAAAGCGCGGGCTCGCGCACGCGATAGCGCGGCGGCAACAGGTCGTAGACCACGCGGCCGGGATCCTTGCGCGAGCAGGTGACGCCCAGCGGCTTGTGCAGCATCAGTACCAGGCCGGGCGGCGGATCGAGCGGCTCGCCGTCGAGGCGGATGCGCGCGTGTTCGACCTGGTCGTCGGCGTAGAGCACCTCGCCGTCGGCATCGGTGATGCGGCCCTCGCGGAACATCCACGCCACGTCC
>JAJZET010000094.1 GCA_021805685.1 Pseudomonadota bacterium | reverse complement strand
CAAAAAAGGCCGGGCCCGATCTTGCTGGGCGTTCCGGCCTTCTCTGGGTACCGCTGTACGGCTGTATGGTGCCGGAAACAGGAGTCGAACCTGCGACCTACGCATTACGAATGCGCCGCTCTACCAACTGAGCTATTCCGGCGATGGTGAGCCGCGGATTTTACGGGGCGGCCGGGTGGGGCGCAAGCCGCGCGGCCAGGCCGGAATGGCGTTGGGTGCGGTGGGCGATGGCCTGTTCGACGATGGCGCTGCTGCCGAGCAGGCTGAAACGGCCGCGCGCGCGGGTGATCGCGGTGTAGAGCAGTTCGCGGCTGAGCACGTTGTTTGGATCGGGCGGCAGCAGCAGGGCGGCGTGCTCGAACTCCGAGCCTTGCGACTTGTGCACGGTGAGTGCCCAGGCGGTCTCGGCGTCAGCCAGCCGCGAGGGCGGCACGAAGCGTAGCCGCGGCGGGCCGCCCGAACGGTCCGCGGCGGCGAGGAAGGCCACCTTGAGCTGTGTGCCGCCGCTGCCGTCTGCGCTGGGCAGGCGCAGGCACAGGCCGATGTCGCCGTTCATCAGGCCGAGGCTGTAGTCGTTGCGGGTGAGCAGTACCGGGCGGCCTTCGTACCAGTCGTGTTCGCTCTCGATCAGCCCGCGCGCGCGCAGCGCCGCGGCAACCAGCCGGTTCGCCCCGTCCACGCCGTGCGGTCCGCGGCGCAACGCGCACAGCAGCTGGAAGCGGTTGAACGCCTGCAGCGCACCGCGCGCCCATTCCGCGTGCGCCGCTTCGCCGGCATCGATGGCTGGGCGATGCCTGCGCAGCCAGGCGAGGTAGTGGCGATAGCCGCAGGCCTCGCCATCCTCCGGTGTGGCCGAGCCGTCGATGGCCAGATTCGCCAACGCGGTGGCATCGACCGCGCGTTGCCAGGCGAGGTCGGGCGCGGATGCCTGCAGCAGCGCCAGCGCGGCAGGCGCCTCGCCCGCGTTCACCGCCTGCGCCAGTCGGCCGATGCCGCTGGCGGCGCCGAAGCGGTGGCTGGTGCGCAGCATCGCGATGCGCTGGTCCAGCGGCTGTGCGTCGGTCTGCACGAAGGCGGCGATGTCGTCGTCGGTCGTTGCGGCGATCCATTGCGCGGTGGCGTCGTCGTAGTGGCCGGCCTCCGCGCGGCGGCACAGGTCGCCGAGCACCGCGCCGGCTTCCACCGAGGAGAGCTGGTCCTTGTCGCCGAGCAGGATCAGCCGTGCCGTCGCCGGCAGCGCGTCGAGCACGGCGGCCAGCATTTCCAGGTCCACCATCGAGGCTTCGTCGATCACCAGCACGTCGAGGTGCAGCGGGTTGTGGCGGTGGTGGCGGTAGGCGCGGGTGTCTGGCCGCGCGCCGAGCAGGCGGTGCAGGGTAAGCACCTCGGAAGGAATGACCGCACGCACGGCGTCGTCCACGCCAAGCTGCGCGAGTTGCGCGGCGATGGAAGCGTTGAGCCGCGCCGCGGCCTTGCCGGTGGGCGCGGCGAGGCGGATGCGCAACGGCCGCGCCTGCTCGCGCAACTGCAGCGTCTGCAGCAGGCCGAGCAGGCGCACCACGGTGGTGGTCTTGCCGGTGCCGGGGCCGCCGGTGATCACGCCGAAGGCGCCGCACGCGGCGAGCGCGCAGGCGACGCGCTGCCAGTCCGGCGCGGCGGCGTCGGGGAACAGTCGCGCGAGTTCGTCGGCGAAGTGCGCCGTTGGCGCTTCGCTGCGCACGACCCGATCGAGGATGCCCTGCGCCACGGCACGTTCGTGGTTCCAGTAGCGGCGCAGGTAGAGCCGGGTGCCGTCCAGCACCAGCGGCGCCGCGGTCGGCCGGCCGTCGCCGTCGGCGAGCAGCGGCGAGGCGGGCAGGCACAGGCGGCCGTCTTCGTGCAGCGTGGCGGCGAGCGCGCGCCAGTCCTCCGGCCAGTCCTGTTCCTGTGCCAGCACGGGCAGCAGGTCGAGGTCGAGGCAGAGGTGGCCGTCGGCGAGTTGCCGGCTGAGCAGCGCGCCCAGCCACGACAGCTCGGGCGCGAGTTGCGCGTCGCATTCGGCCAGGAAGCGCGCGAACGCCACGTCGAGCGGGCGCAGGCGCTGTTGTTCCAGCGCGCGTTGGAGCAGGGCCTCATGCGGCATGGGCGACGCCTCCCGTGGCGAACAGGCGATCCAGCGCGTCGACCAGTGCGAACGGCAGGCGCTCGCCGTGCACGCCGTGGTCTTCGCCATCCACGCCGCGCAGGTAGAGATAGAGCACGCCGCCCATGTGGCGTTCGTAGTCGTAGCCGGGCAGGCGCGCCTTGAGCTGGCGGTGCAGCGCCAGGGTGTAGATCGCGTACTGCAGGTCGTAGCGGCTCTGCAGCACCGAGTCGCGCATCGCCTCGGCTGTATAGGCGCCGGCATGGCCACCCAGCCAGTTGGATTTGTAGTCGGCCACGTACCAGCGGCCCCGGTGCTCGAATACCAGGTCGATGAAGCCCTTGAGCATGCCGTTCACGCGGTTCGGCGGCAGCGCCGGGCGCGCCATGCCGTCCAGCGTGTGCGTGGTGACCAGGCGATCCAGCGCGGCGGCATCGACGCGGTGGGCCTCGAACCAGAACTCCAGCTCGGCGCGGTAGCGCGCGGCATCGGCAAGCGCGGCCAGCGGCATCGTGCCGCCGTCGGGCAGCGCCAGCGGCGTGCGCAGCAGCGTGGGCAGCCAGCTCGTCAGCGGCTTGATCCAGGCCTGCCAGCCGCGTGCCTGGCAACGCCGCGCGAGGGTGTCGCGCAAGCTGGCGGAAGGTGCGGCGGCGCGCGCGAAGCCTTCGTCGGCGCAGCTCTCCAGCAGGTCGTGCAGGAAGGTGCCGGCGCTGGCGCCGCGAGGGAAGGCGTGGATGCCGTGCGTGTCGGCGTTCGAGGCTTCCGCGTTGGCCGCGGCGACGCTCTCGGCGAGCGTGGACTGGCCGGCGGTCTCGGGTGCAGGGCGTGGCGCGGCATGGTCCCCGCCATGCGCCAGCGCGCTGTAGCTGGCGATCCACCACGGTTCGGCCGGCTTCAGCGCGAAGCTGCGCGCGGGGCGGGCGACGGCGGTGGCTGCGCCGGCGTGGTGGCGGCGCGTATCGGCGGAGTCGGCCAGCTCGACGACGTCGATGCCAGCGTCCTCACCGGCGAGCGCGCGCACGCGTGCAATCAGCTCGCCGGGCGGGATGGGCAGGCCGCCCGAGAGCACGTAGCCGAACGCGGAGCGGTGCAGGTCGGAGTCCTTCCTGTTGCCGTGCTTGAGGTTGGCCACGCCGACCCAGCAGGCGTGGCGCGCACGGGTAAGTGCCACGTAGAGCAGGCGCAGGTCTTCCTGCAGGCGTTCGCGCCCGGCTTCGCGCAGCGCGGCTTCGTCCGGCTGCAGGTCGAGTTGCACGCGGCCTTCGCCATCGCGCGTCTGCACGATATCGCCGCCGTCCATCGCGCGGAAGCCGCAGGCGAACGGCAGCAGCACCACGGGATATTCCAGGCCTTTGGACTTGTGCACGGTCACCAGCTTGACCAGCGCGGCCTCGCTTTCCAGTCGCACGAGCTGTGCCTCCGCGCTGTCGCCGCTGCCAGGGCTGGCGATCTGCGCGGCGAGGAAGCGGATCAGCGCGTGTTCGCCGTCCAGCCCGGTGGCGGCCTGCTGCAGCAGCTCGGCCAGGTGCAGCAGGTTGGTCAGCGCGCGCTCGCCGCCGTCGCGGGCGAGCAGGCGCGCGGGCAGGTCGAAGCGGTGCAGCAGTTCGTGCAGCATCGCCAGCACGCCGTGGCGCTGCCACAACGCGTGCGACTGGCGGAAGTGTTCGCTGCAGGCTTCGCGCTGGTCGTCGTCGGCATCGAGGCTGGCGAGTTCGGCGAGGCTGCGCGCCATGCCGGGCGTGGCCAGCGCGGTGCGCATCGCGCGGTCGTCGCCGGGATGCGCGCAGGCGTGCAGCCAGCGCAGCAGGTCGGTGGCCTCGTCGCTGGCGTACACCGACTGCTGGTCCGAGAGATAGACGTGGGCGAGGCCGCGCTGGCGCAGCGCCGCGGCCATCGCGGCGGCGTCGGCCCGGTCGCGCACGAGGATGGCGACGTCGCCAGGTTGCAGCGGCACCCAGTGTCCGCCCTCGGCGCGGAAGCCGCAGCGGCCGGCCTGTGCGGCATCCAGCCACGCGACCAGTTGTGCCGCCGCGTGGTTCGCCATGCCGTCGCGCCAGGCGCCGGTGCTGATGGCGTCGCCGGATGGATGCGCGGCCAGTTGCATCGCGGGCAGCGGTGCGCCGTCGAGCTGCAGCACTTCCTTGCGGCCCTTGGCCTTCACCGTGACGAAGGGCAGCGCCTGGCCGAAGCCGAAGGCGCCGTCCGGCCATCGGTCGGCCTGCGTGAACACGCGGTTCACCGCACGCACCAGCGTCGCGGTGGAGCGGTGGTTGGTGTCCAGCGTCCAGTGCGGCTGCGCGGCGCGCTCGCGGGCGCGCAGGTAGGTATGGATGTCCGCACCGCGGAAGCCGTAGATCGCCTGCTTGGGATCGCCGATCAGCAGCAGGGCGGTGTCGTCGCGCACGGCGTGGATGCGCTGCAGGCTCTGCCACTGCAGCGGGTCGGTGTCCTGGAATTCGTCCACCAGCACCGCCGGGTATTGCCGGGCGATAGCCTGCGCGAGCGCGTCGCCGTTGGCGCCGTGCAGGGCGGCGGCGAGGCGCTTCAGCATGTCGTCGTAGCCGAGCACGGCGCGCGCGCGGCGCACCTGGTCGAGGCGCTGCGCGATCCAGCGGGCGGCGTGGGCGAGCAGCAGCGGTTGCAGCTTCTCCACCTCCGCCTGCGCCGCCAGTACCGCGTCGACGGCGTCGAAGAACGCATGCGTGGGCGTGACCTGGTTCTTGCGCGTGGCGCCCTGCAGCTTCGCGGTCGAGTGGCGCTCCAGTGTCTTCGCCTTGGCGAGCTCGTCGACGCTGCTCCAGGCGTCGAAGGCGGCGTGGTCGGCGGCCAGCGTGGCGGGCTTGTAGCTGGAGGCGCTGAGCACGCCTTGCGCCATCGCTTCGCGCAGTCGTTGTGCGATGTCCGCGCCGTGTTCAAGCCACAGCGCGCGTGCATGCGCCTCGGCATCGCGCAGCGCGGCGGTGGCCGCATCCAGCAGGTCGGCGGGATCGGCGACCGCCGGGACCGGCTGGCCGCCCAGCCGCAAGGCCTCCGGCGCGCCGGCGAGCAGTGGCCGCACTGCGCGCTGCAGGTCGGCGGGCGTCGTCCAGCTCCGCGCGACCTGCGCGGCGGCTTCGCGTTGCAGTGGGAAGAAGAACCGTCGCCAGTAGTCGCGTGCGGCTTCGGCCTGCAGTTCGTTCTCGTCGGCGATGCCGTCCTCGCTGGCCGCCTCGCCGCTGTCGAACGCGTGCTGCACCAGCATGCGCTGGCACCAGCCGTGGAGGGTGAACACCGCGGCCTCGTCCATCCAGCGTGCAGCGAGTTCCAGCTTGCGCGCGGCGGCTGCGCGGGCCGCGTCGTCGGGGTAGTCGTCGATCAGTTCGCGCAGGAGGTCGTCCGCCGCGCGCTGGCCGCGGAAGGCGCCGGCGGCCTCGGCGAGCCGTTCGCGGATGCGCTCGCGCAGCTCCGCGGTGGCGGCCTTGGTGAAGGTCATCACCAGGATCTGCGCAGGCATCAACGCCTGGTCGCGGCCGTGGCCGAGCACCAGGCGCAGGTACAGCGCGGCGATGGTCCAGGTCTTGCCGGTGCCGGCGCTGGCTTCGATCAGCTGCATGCCGGCCAGTGGCAGGCGCAGCGGGGCCAGTGGTTGGGGCGTGCTCATGCGGCGTCCTCGTCGATGCGCGCGGCACGCAGCAGCGGGCGATAGAGGTGCAGCCAATCCTCGAAGCCGGCGCGGTGCAGCGCGTCGAAATCCGGCCATTCGCGCTGCAGGCAGATGTCGTCCTCCACCTCGCCACGGCCGTGCTGGTGCGGGGTGCGGTCGTAGCTCTGGCGTGCGGCGTGGGCGGGATCCTTCTGCTTTTCAGGCGCGGTGCCCTCGTTGGCCGCTTCGACGCGCAGCCATGCGAACGCGGTCCGGCGTGCGATCGGCAACGGCGACTGCATGCCGACGCGCAGCGCCGCACACAGCGCATCGAGGTGCGCGGCCGCTTCGTCGGCAGCCAGCGACGGCAGGCTCACCACGGCATCCGGGCCGACGACGTGGCTGCTGAGCCGCAGCGCGTGGGCGTTGGCGAGCAGGTGCGCCACCCATGCGTCGAGCAGCTTGTCGTGGCGCACGACGCCATCCTTCGTCAACGCGCTGGCCGTGGCGAGCAGGCGCACGTGGCCGCCGGCGCCGTCGTCGCGCAGGTCGCCCAGCCAGTCCTCGATGCACAGGCCGTGCGTCTCGTAGCGCAGCTCGCGCACGCCGACGCTGCGCGGCCAGCGTGCATCCAGCACGCGCCATGCGCTGCCGGTCGCGCGCGCGGCCTGTTCGATGGGTTGCAGCGCCAGCGCGCCGAAACTGCCGGGCGGCAGGCCGCCCTGTTCGCGCAGGCGTTGCGCGGCGGAGGCGAGCGCCTCGGTGCCAGCGGCGAGGGCGGTGCGCAGCAGGGCGTCGGTGGCCTGGTAGCGTTCGAGGCCATCGAGCGCGAAGGCCTCGTGTTCCGGGTCGGCCTCGTCCAGCGACTCGAAGCGCACGCCGAGGCGCGTGGCGTAGAAGGTCCGGGCAGGCGAGCGCAGGAAGCGTTGCAGCAGGCCAAGGTCGAGCGCGCCTTCGGCTTGCCAGGCGGGCAGGGACGCATCCTCGCCGCTAACAGCGGCGCGGCGCGCACGCTGCCACTCGCGGGCATAGGTGAACAGGCGCGCGTCGCTGGCGTCGTCGAAATAGCGCGGGCTGAAGGCCTGCAGCGGATAGTCGGTGGTGAGCGCGGCGAGCAGGTCGGCGTCGTCCGCACAGCGCCAGCCGGCGGCGAGGTAGTCGCGCAGATGGCCCACCAGCACCGACGGCGGCAGCTCGG
The DNA here is from genome assembly GCA_021805685.1 of Pseudomonadota bacterium. Lineage (GTDB taxonomy): Bacteria > Pseudomonadota > Gammaproteobacteria > Xanthomonadales > Rhodanobacteraceae > Rhodanobacter_A. The sequence goes on along the minus strand of JAJZET010000094.1, from coordinate 7,748 downwards.
CGTTGTCGCGCGCGCTGCGGCCCACCCAGCTCACGTGCAGCGCGTCGCGGGCGGAGAGCAGGGCTTCGAGGAACAGGTAGCGGTCGTCCTCGCGGCGCGAGCGGTCGCCGGGGCGCTGCTGTCCCGGCAGCGCCATCAGGTCGAAGTCGGGCGCGGCGTGGCGACGCGGATAGTCGCCGTCGTTCATGCCGAGCAGGCAGACCACGCGGAACGGGATCGCGCGCATCGGCAGCAGGGTGCCGAAGCTCACCGCGCCGCCGAGGAAGCGCTGCGACAGCCGGCTCTCGTCGATCGCGGCCAGCCAGTGCTCGCGCACCACGGCCAGCGGCAGCGTGCCGTCGAAGCCGGCGTCGAGGCAGGATTGCCCCCACGCTTCCAGCGCCGCGTCGAGGCGCTGCAGCGCCAGCGCATCGTCGTCGTCGCGGCCGGCGTCGAACAGCTCCGCCAGCAGCTGGCGCAGGCGTTCGATCCACAACGCGGGCGTGGCCGGCATCGCCAGTACGTGCCACCACTGTTCCAGCCGTTCGAGCAGCAGGGCGAGCGGGCCGACCAGGGCCGCGTCGAGGCCGCCGACCTCGGCATACGGCGCGATGCCGTGCAGCGAGGTGCCGTCGCCCACCGCGTAGCCCAGCAGCATGCGGCGCAGGCCGAAGCGCCAGCTGTTCTGTTCCTCCGGCGGCAGGCCCAGGCTCTGCTTCTGCGCGCCGTCCAGGCCCCAGCGGATGCCGGCGCCCTCGATCCAGCGGCGCAGCACCGGCAGGTCGGCTTGGTCGATGCGGAAGCGGCGGCGCAGCGCCGGCGCATCGAGCAGGTCGAGGATGTCGCCCGCGGCGAAGCGCGATTCGGGCAGGCGCAGCAGCTGTTCCAGCGCCACCAGCAGCGGCGCGCTGCCGCGCGCGGGACGGTCGGCGATGCTGCACGGCAGGTAGCGCGGGTCGTCGGGCGCGATGCGGCCGAACACGGCCTGGATGTGCGGCGCATAGGTCTGGATGTCCGGCACCATCACCATCACGTCGCGCGGCGCCAGCGGCCGGCCGTCGCGCGCGGCGCGCTCGAACAGCGCGAGCAGCTCGTCGTGCAGCACCTCCACCTCGCGCTGCGGGTTGTGCGTGACGTGGAAGCGCAGCGATGCGTCGCCGGCTTTCCATGCCTGGCGCAGCGTGGGATCGGCGGGCAGCGGTTCGAGGTCGAGGATGGCCTGCTGCACCTGGTGCAGCAGGGTGTCGCGGCCGGGCTCGGCGAACAGGTCGATGTCGCGGTTCAGCGCGGCGAAGCGCGCGCGGTAGCCCTCCGGTGCGTCGAAGCCGTCGAGCAGGCGGATGTAGTCGCGGCCCTGCTTGCCCCAGGCGGCGAGCAGCGGGTTGGCGTGCAGGTGCAGCTCCTCGTACGCCGGCGTGGCCGGCGCTCCGGGCTTGGCGGTGTGGCGACGCCGCTCGGCGGTGAGCAGCTCGCGGTCCTCGACGATGTCGGCCCAGTAGTGCCGGCACGGGTTGGTCACCAGCAGGAACACCTGGCATACGCGGCCCAACGCGGTGAGCGCCTCCAGCGTCTGTTGCGGCAGCGAGGAAATGCCGAACACCACGATGCGCCGCGGCAGCGCGGCCGGGCGCGCCTCCAGCGCGGCGGCGCGTGCGAGGAAGGCGCGATGCACGGCGGCGCGGTGGCTGTCGCGCTGCGCCGCGCCCACGTCGCGCAGCAGCGCGCGCCACAACTGCGCCTGCCAGCGTTGCGTGGGGGGCAGTGGCAGCGTCCTCCCCAGCGGGTCGCGCAACACGTCGCGGCCGTGGGCCCAGTCCTCCAGCCAGTCGGCGCGATAGACCTGGTACGCGTCGAACAGGTCGGCAACCTGCTGCGCCAGCTGGAACAGCCGCGCCGGATCGACGTGGCCTTCGCCGAGGAAATGCCGCAGCGGCGCGAACGCCTCCTCGCCCAGCTGCGCGGGCAGCAGGCGCATCAGGCGCCAGGCGAGGCGCGACTTGTCGAACGGCGAATCCGCCGGCACCGCCTCGCGGCCCAGCACGGCGCGGTAGGCGCGCCACAGGAAGCGGCCGGGCAGTTGCATGTCCACCGCCGCGCTGATGCCCATGCCACCCGCCTCGTGCGGACGTGCCAGCGCCAGCTTCAGCCACTGCGCGATGCCGTTGCTCTGCACCAGCATCAGCTCGTCTTCCAGCGGCGCCAGCGGCGTGCGCGCCAGCCAGGCCACCAGCAGGTCGCGCAGGTCTTCCAGGCGGTTGCCATGCACGACCATCAGGCCGGGCTGGAGGTCTTCCGTGAGGGGCGAGGGCGAAGGCATCCGTGAATTCTGCCTAGCTTTCGTCTCGGCGTCTGCGACGGGTCGATGGACAGCGCCGCAAGGCGCGGAAGAAACGAAACGGCCCGGAGCTGTCCGGGCCGCTTCCTTGAACAGCGCGGTCGGGATCGACCGCAGAACCCCGTCTTCAGTCGCTCACCCACACGCCCACATGGAAGTGCCAGCCGTCGTCGCGACGTACCCAGTGCGGATGCACGTAGTGGTAACCGGGGCGCGCTTCCCGCCAGTGGCCGGGCACGGCCACGTAGCGGTGGCCGTTCCAGCGCCAGTAGCCGCGCACCCAGATGAAGCCCGGGCGCCGCGGCGGCATCACTTCCACGAAGCGCGGCGGCGGCGGTTGCGGGGCGATCACTTCCACCACCTGCGGAGCCGGGCGCTCCACGATCACTTCGCGCTGCACCGGGTGCGGCCGGTAGACCGGGCGCTCCTCGACGCAGCCCGACGCCACCGCGGCGACGGCGGCAACGATCAACAGACCTGCAAGACGTGACGACATGGGTTTCCTCGTTGGTTTGGGTGGAGCAAGGCCCGACGGCGTTGCCGCACCGTCGGGCCGGAAGATATGCCGGCGGCGGGAGGCTGCACGGCAGCACGCCCGTGGTGGCGTGTTGGGCGATCAACGCCCCCAGTAGCCGGCGCTGAAATGCCAGTGGCCGTGCGGCCCCTCGCGCCAGCGCGGCGGCATGTAGCGGTAGCCCGGACGCACGCGCATCCAGCGGCCGCGCACCCACACGTGGCGATGCAGGCGCGGGCTCCAGGCCCAGTAACCGCGGGCCCAGACGTAGCCGTGCCGCGGTGGCGGCACCCGCTCGAAACGCGGCGCCGGCGGCGGCACGCCGATGCCCACGCCCACGCCGACCGACACCTGCGGCGCCGCCTGCGCGGCCGGCGTGGCGACGAAACCGGCGCAGGCCAGCGCCAGGCCGGCAGACAGCGCCAGGATGGAAGACTTGCGGCTCATCGTGCTCTCCTTAGGTCGCCGCGGAAGGCGGCTGCGTTACGGAAAACGCCGCTTGGCCGGGACGTGTTGACGCCGGTCGCCCGGCGCGTTCAGGTTCGGGCGGGTCAGTGCCCGGACCGGCGGCTACGACCTCACATGCAACGCCGCAGCCGCCGCACCCCTTCCTCGATGGCGCGCTCGTCCACGCCGCCGTAACCCAGGATCAGTCCGCCGCGTCGCGCCTCGCCGCGGTAGCACGGCGACAACGGCCGCACCGATACGCCGACCTGCGCCGCGCGTTGCGACAACGCCACGTCGTCGATCTCCGGCGGCAGCAGCGCGGTGAGCTGCATGCCGGCCGCGGCGCCCACCACCTGCAAGACATCGGGCAGGTACCGCTGGATCGCCGCCTGGGTCGCCGCGCGTCGTGCCGCGTACAACACGCGCATGCGGCGGATGTGCCGCGCGAAGTGGCCTTCGCGGATGAAGTCGTGCAGCACCCGCTGCGGCAGCATCGGCGAGCAGGTATCCAGCGCGTCGCGCACGGCGCGGAAGGTTGGCAGCAGGTCCTTCGGCACCACCAGATAGCCCAGCCGCAGCGCGGGGAACATCACCTTGCTGAAGGTGCCGACATAGATCACCCGCGCATCCGCATCCAGCCCCTGCAGCGCGGCGACCGGCTTGCTGCCGTAGCGGTACTCGCTGTCGTAGTCGTCCTCGACGATCCAGCCGCCGGTGCGTGTCGCCCATTGCAGCAGCTCGATGCGCCGCGCCGCGCTCATCGTCGCGCCCAGCGGAAAATGGTGCGAGGGCGTGACGTAGGCCAGCCGCGCGGTCAGCGCGCGGCGGAGGCCGGCGGCCACGTCCAGCCCGTCGGCATCCACCGGCACCAGCACTGGCACGGCGTCCACCGCCGCCAGCGCCTGGTGCGCGCCGGGGTAGCCGGGCTCTTCCACCCAGGCGCGGTCGCCGGGATCGAGCAGGGCATGCGCGCAGATCTGCAGCCCGTGCTGCGCGCCGCTGGTGATCAGGATCTGCCCGGCATCGGCATGCACCGCGCGCACCGTGGCCAGGTATTCGGCAATCGCTTCGCGCAGCGGCAGGTGGCCCATCGCGTCGCCGTAGACCAGCGCACCGGTGCCGATGTCGCGTGCATGCCGGCTCAGCAGGCGCGACCACACGCCATGCGGGAAATGATCGAGCGCCGGCACGCCCATGCGGAACGCGCCCTGGCTCTCCAGCCAGGTCTGCGGCGGCGGGGCCATCGCCGCCACCCGCGCGGCGACCCGGCGCGGTGCCGGCGTGGCGGATGCGCTCGGTGTGCGCGCAGGGCGCCGTCGCGGCGTGGCCGGCCCCTCGTGCGGAATGGCCGCGGCCACGCAGGTGCCGGCGCCGGTGAAGCTCTCCAGGTAGCCCTCGGCATGCAGTTGCTCGTAGGCACCCAGCACCGGCAGGCGCGACACGCCGAGTTCGTCGGCCAGCGCACGGGTGGAAGGCACGCGCTGGCCCGGGCGAAGCCGGCCCTCGGCGATGGCGCGGCGGAACCATTCCGCCAGTTGCAGGTAGATCGGGCCGCTGCCTTCAAGGGTGATCGACGGCAGCAGGCTGGCGGAGGCGCGCTTCATCACGATCTCCCAAGTGGTCATGCCATGTTCGCATTGAGTGGCTATTCGCTCGAGCCACTTGCTTGCCTAGTCTGCCGGCAACGGGCAGGTGGCGGAGGTGTCGGTGGTCATGCGGGGATGCGGGACGAAGCTTCGACGAACGGGGTTCGCCATCGCGGTGTTGCTCGCCATGCTGCTGGCCGTCGGTACGGTCGCCGCGCAGGAAGCCGGCCCGCCGCGCCAGTCGCTGGACGACGCCTGGTGGACCGGCCCGATGCTGGCCAATTCCGCCGAGACCCTGCCGCACGGCCACGTGCTGGTCGAACCCTACGTCTACGACGTCACCTCGAAAGGCAGCGATGCGTTCGGCTCGCGGGCCTATGTGCTGTATGGCCTCACTGACCGGCTCACCGTGGGGCTGATCCCCATCATCGGCTACAACCGCGTCAGCCAGGGGCCGAGCAGCTCGGGCATCGGCCTAGGCGACCAGATCGTGCAGGCGCAGTACCGGCTCACCCGTTTCCGCGAAGGCAGCTGGCTACCCACGTTGGCCGTGCAGCTGCAGGAAACCCTGCCCACCGGCCGCTACGACATGCTGGCGCGCGCCAGCGACGGCCTGGGCGGCGGCGCCTGGGCCACCACGCTGGGGCTCAATGCGCAGAGCTATTTCTGGATGCCGAACGGTCGCCTGCTGCGCATGCGGCTCAACCTCACGCGCACCTTCAGCGGCCATGCCGACGTGAGCGGCGTCAGCGTCTACGGCACTGGCCCAGGTTTCCGCGGCACCGCGCGGCCGGGCGACGCGTTCTACCTCGGCACCTCGTTCGAGTACAGCCTCACCCGTCGCTGGGTGCTGGCGCTCGACCTGTTCCGCAGTCACGGCGCCGCCACCCGCGTCGACGGCAGCACCGACCCGGCCGACGCCTTGCCCGTGCCGGTGCACCTGCAGTCCGGCTCCAGCGACGCCTACGGCTACGCGCCCGCCGTCGAATACAGCTTCAACGCCAACCTCGGCGTGCTGCTCGGTGCGCGGGTAATTGCGGGCGGGCACCACGCTACGCACTCGATCACGCCGGCCATCGCGATCAACTACGTGCACTGAATTTTCGCCGCCGCTTGACGATCGCTTGATCCCGCCTCGCGCAGGCTGGCAGGCCCGTCCCCCACGGAGCCCCGCCATGCCTTACCAGACCGTGAGCCAGCTACCCGACGCGGTGCGCGACAACCTGCCCAGGCATGCCCAGGCGATCTACAAGGAAGCCTTCAACCACGCCTGGGACGCATACGCCGACGCGGACAAGCGCCGCGGCGACGCATCGCGCGAGGAGACGGCGCACAAGGTGGCGTGGTCGGCGGTGAAAAAGGAATACGCCAAGGGCGACGACGGCCGCTGGCACGCCAGATAGGCCGGCCAGCGGCGCGTGCGCGTCAGCCGTGGTTGAGCGGCGTGAGCAGGGTGGGGCCCGCGCCGTCGGTCTGCAGTTCGCCGTCGGCGAGGGCGTCGGCGGCGTTGACGTTGGGCCGGTCGACCCACGGCGCCGGAGTGTAGGGGCCGGGCACATAGGCTTGCCACACGCCCGTGTTCGAGGGCTGGCCGGGGCGGGATAGGCGGAAAGCCACCGGGATATGCACAGTCCAGCTATCCCGTTTGGCCAGCGCGCCGGTGGTGGGCAGCAGATAGGTCCACTTGTGTGCAGCGCTGAGCGCGGCATCCGCCAGCACTTTGCGGTAGTGCCGGAGCTCGTTGTCCGGACCGATGTTGTTGAGGTCGACCTGCTCGGCCACGGCGTCGATCACGTGGCCGCTGTGATCCACATGCAGCGACAGGTAGACCGTGCCCTGCACGCGGGCACGGATCGCCTCCCCGGGGTAGCGCGGGTGGAGCTTCTTGTTGCCCGCAGCGCTGCGCAGCGTATCGGTCGCATGCGCGTCGTAGTCGCCGAACCGGGCGCCCTTGATGCGGGCGCTGTAGTCGCCGTCGGGCATCTTCTTCAGCACCACCCGCACATGCATGCTGGCCTTGGCGACCACCGGCTCGTGGTGGCGCAGCACCGGACGGAAGCGCCACTGCAGCGCGGTCTTGCGGACCAGATCCGCGATGGGCTGCCCGTACCAGGCGGGGTGGTCGATCACGGCGGCCTCCACCGTGCCGTCCTTGGCTACCACGATGGTCCCGTTGATCACGGCGGAAGCCTCGACGTCCTTGCGCGTACTGGCCTGGGCGGTCACCGCCGTCAGGGCGAGCAGCGCAGCGAACAGTGCCTTCTTCATGCGGGCATTCCTTTGGGTTGCGTTGAAGTCGAACCAGTTTGCGTGACGTGTGTGACAGGTTGGCCGCACCGTCCGTCCCGTGCCATCGGCGGCACCGTGTCGGGCAGCGCGGCCATCGCAGTCCTGTGGTGATTTGTCCCCTGGCAGGCCGCCCAGGCGCCACACGGTTGCCGCCGAGTATGCAGCCGGACCCTGCGCTGCGCGAACCGGCGCTCCATACGCCCCGGTACACGCGCTGCAGCAAGCCCTTCACGGCGACCCCCGCTAGAATTGTGCGGTTCAAGCACACGAAGTCGGAGTCGCCATGAGTTCCCCCGCCAAGCACGTCCCCGCCGGCGCCCCCCAGGCCGAGACCACCCCGCTGCGCTTCGTCACCGCGGCCAGCCTGTTCGACGGCCACGACGCGGCGATCAACATCATGCGCCGCATCATCCAGAGCCAGGGCGCCGAGGTGATCCACCTGGGCCACAACCGCTCGGTGGAGGACGTGGTACGCGCGGCCCTGCAGGAGGACGCCGACGCCATCGCGCTGTCGTCCTACCAGGGCGGCCACGTCGAGTACTTCAAGTACATGGTGGACATGCTCAAGGAGAAGGGCGCCGCGCACATCCGCGTGTTC